>JALFAW010000299.1 GCA_022773305.1 Spirochaetia bacterium | reverse complement strand
CTGCTATAAGGACTGTCCCTGCTTTAAGGACTGTCCCTGCTTTAAGGACTGTCCCTGCTTTAAGGACTGTCCCTGCTTTAAGGACTGTCCCTGCTTTAAGGACTGTCCCTGCTTTGAGGATTGTCCCTGTTTTAAGGACTGTCCCTGTTTTATTCTTTGTACAAATGAAATTTATTGTGGTAAGTAATTATAAAAATATGTGTCAATTCGCCAGTTTGAAATGCATGGTGCAGATTGTAATTAAAACAGCGTACCGAGCGTGGAGCCACCGCCTTTGGCGGGTCTGAAAGACCGAAGCGATAGCGAAGTGGCGGAAGGCGACTGACTAACTGCACTTTGCTGAGGATTGACTTAAAAGTTTTAAGAAAAAATTTGGAATTTAGTTTTCAGCGAACGCGTCAAAAAGACTCATTGCTTGTGCAAACTAAACGAACATTGGTGTGTCTATTTTTTACACAGGATAGGGACAGACCTTGTTATTTACAACTTTTTTATTCAACATTTTTTATGGGTTGACAATTATTGACAAATTTAGTAAAAATAATTGTATGAAACCATACATACGAAAAGTAAATTACTACGAAACTGATAAAATGGGTATAACTCATCATTCAAATTATGTTCGCTATATGGAGGAAGCTCGCCTTCATTTTCTTGATGAGCTTGGATGGAGTTTTGATAAACTTGAAGATGAGGGAATTTCTTCGCCTGTCATTTCGATATCTTGTAATTATAAAAAAACAACGACTTTTCCAGATGAAATTCACATTGAAGTTTTTGTAGAAAAACTTTCTGCTTTTAAAACTGTATTTGGATATATTTTTACCGTTAATCAGGAAGTTGTGTTTACTGCTACTAGTTCTCATTGTTTTTTTGATAAAGCTGGAAATCCTGTGATGCTCAAGAAAGCTTATCCAGAAATATATGAGGATTTTTTGAAATATTTAAAACAAGATGAAAACTGAAATAATTTTGTGGTAATTTATGGGGCGTGAAATTGAGATAAAAATTCCTTTAACTTCTGAGGAATTTGACAGACTTTATGATTTTATATGTTTAAAACAATCTATAGTAGGAATTACTATTATCGGTGATGCTGAAAAAAATTACAAAAGAAAATTTTTTCTTAAGAAAGATGAATATTTTTCAAGATATGATAAAGAAAATGAACGAAGGGAAAATAATGAACCGCAAGTAATACGCATTAGAACTCAAGATTTTGAAAATGAAAGACGTTCGTATTTTACTATTAAACGAAAAGTTGTGGAAGATGGAATTGAAGTGAATAAAGAAGATGAAACTTTCATTGAAGATGCTGAGGTTCTTAGAGATTTTTTTGCTCTTGCTGGTTATTCTAAGTGGTTTTCTAAAGAAAAAAAAGCAAGTGGTGTTTTTTGTACGTTCAATTTACTTGAGGGAGTTACATTTCATCTCGAACTAGAAATTGTAAATGAATTAAAATATGTTGAAATTGAGGTAACAGATACAAAAGGTTCTGCAAATGATATAAAAGAAGGACTTACCCAGTTTGTAAAGGCATTACATTTGGATCCACAAAAAAAAGATTCAAGATCATGGGTGGAAATATTAAACGGAAAGATTAACTAGTTGATTGAAGTTTTTTCAGAGCATCTGTTCGGGCAATTTGTAAAAGCTGCATGTCACGATTTAAATCTGCTATCTTGAATGAAAGTTCTCCTGCTTGAAGTGTTCCGTTTAATTCACCAGGTCCTCGTGTTTCTAAATCTTTTTGAGCAATGTAAAATCCATCAGTACTCTGGCGAAGTGCTTTCATTCTTTCGATTCCTGTTTCTGTAATATTTTTACTGTAAATTAGATAACAATATGACTGTTCATTTCCTCGTCCAACTCGTCCTCTAAGCTGATGGAGTTGTGCCATACCAAAATGATCAGCTTGTTCAATAACAATACAAGTTGCATTTGGAACATCAACTCCGACTTCAATAACTGTAGTTGCTGCTAAAACTTGTATTGTTCCATCATAAAATTGCTGTAAAATATTTTCCTGTTCTTCAACTGGAATTTTACTATGTAGAAGTGCACATTTATGTTGAGGATACACTTTCTGGCTAAGAAAATCAAAAGCTCTCTGTGCAGACTTTATATTTTCATCACTATCGATTGCAGGATAAACAAAATATGCCTGTTTTCCTTTTTGTAATTCTTTTCTTACTGCTTCATAAGCGTTGAATTCATTACCTTCTTTTACAAGAAAAGTTTGAATTTCTTTTCGACCTTGTGGTTTTGCATAAATTGTAGAAATATCCAAATCACCAAACATAGTTAATGCAAGACTTTGTGGAATTGGTGTTGCACTCATCATTAACAGGTTTTGTTCAAAATTTACTCCATGCTCAAAAAATCTTCCTTTATTAATGATTGATTGCCGCTGTAAAACACCAAACCTGTGTTGTTCATCAATTACAGAAAGTCTTAAATCTTTATAAACAACTTGGGGTGAAAAAAGTGCATGCGTTCCTACAATTATATCAAGTTCTCCTTGTTTCATAGCTTTTAGAATTTGTGTTCTTCCTTTTGATTTAACATTTCCTGTCAAAAATGCAATTCTGATTCCAAGATTAGCAAAAAGTTTAGCCATAGTTTCTGCGTGCTGCCTTGCAAGGATTTCAGTTGGTGCCATAAATGCACATTGTCCTTTCCAACTGATTGTTCTAAGGCAAGCAAAAAGAGAAACAAGCGTTTTTCCAGAGCCGACGTCACCTTGAACAAGTCTCGCCATTGAAAAAGGATTTCGCAGAGGGGGAGGAAAACCCCGGTCAAGTTGATTCAAAAGTCGTTCACGTTCCTGATAACTTTTGTCAATTTCTTGATTAATCTCAAAAATTACTTTTTTTTGGTCAGAAGTCAAATCAAATGGTAAGGAATCAAAGAATTGTTTTTGTAGTGGCGAAAGTGAGGCTACAAAAACTTCCATTTTAATTGCTTTTTCGTCGTTGTTAAAAGAATTTAAATTTTCTTCATTTTTTATCTTTGATATACCTTTTCGTTCAACCATTCTTTTTAGCAAAGTAATTTGAAACTGATATAATTCTTCATAACTCAATGTTTTCCTAGCTAAAAAAGCCTGTTGAATCGTTGCAGGTTCGTGAATAAAACGGATTGCCTGCTGTTTTTGCAAAAGTCCGTGTTTTTCTATTAAATCATCAGGTATTTCATTTTCAATTCCATGAGAATACTGTGAAATTGCCTGGGAGATTGCTTTTTGAAGAGCTTTTTGGGTTAATCCTTCAGTTAGAGAATAAATTGGAACAATTCGGTTATCCAAAGGAGTTAAAACGGAAAGATCCGAATTTGAATCAACATTCATTTTTACAGCTTCAAAAGAAGAACTTTGCAAAGAATTATATTTCACATAAAATTGACCTGTCACAGTTATGATTGAGCCAGGAGTCAAAACTTTTTCTAAAAATTGACGATTAAAACAAATAAGTTCGGCAGTGGCAGAAGAATCATCAATGATAATTTTTAGAGTTTTCATATTGCCGTAGCCAAACCATTGGTGTGAAACAACTTTTGCAACTGTATGAACTTTTTGATGACTGGCAAAATCTTTTAGAAAAATGCGTTCAGTTCTGTCATCATAATCGCGAGGAAAATACTCAAGTAAATCTCCGACTGTAAATACATTAAGCTTTGCGAGACATTTTGTAAGCTGAGGACCGATTCCAGAAATAGAAGAAACCGGGTTTTTTATCTGAGATACTTTCACCTTTAAAAAAATTGCCTTTAAAACGGTATTTTATAACAAAGTCCTACAAGAATTCTTATTAAAAAATTTCCAAGTAACAAAAGCACCAGCAATGTAATCCATGTAATCAAAAGTGATTTTTTGTAAGTCATGGAAAAAGTATTCTTGGAAAAAGTTCCTGCAACCTTATAAGAAATATTCTGCAAAAAGGCATCGATTTGATTCCATGGTGAACTGTAAGAAGAATTTCCCTTACTAACCAAAATCATAATCCATCTGATAATTACAAATAAAAGAAAAATTGATAAAATCGACGAAACTATATTCCACAACATATAAATTATAGTTGCAAGGATTCCTCCAAAATAAATGCGTCCAGTACTTTGAATGCCACCTAAAATGCTTGAGGCGAGGGAAAGTAATCCAATTGAAATGATTGGTGAAAAATCAATATGACCAATTGTCAAAAAACGCCATTTTGAAAAAAAAGTTAGATAAGGGTCTGTAACAGATGAAATAAACTTTCCGAATGCTGTGAATTTTACACCAGGTAACCATGACATAATAATGTTTATAAAACACAAAACCGTATATACTGTTAAAACTGCTGATAACAAAGAAAGAATTACACTCATCAAATACCTCA
>JALFAW010000111.1 GCA_022773305.1 Spirochaetia bacterium | reverse complement strand
TTTTCTGAGATAATCTGTCGAATTTGTTCCTTTGCAACTGCCATAAAAATACTCCTTTTCGATAAGAATTGTCATATCTGAATTCTTACCAAAAAGGAGCCATTTTTTACCAGAAACACAAACTTTTTTACACTACCAATTATTGAAGAACCAGAAGCACATTTGTATCCAAGCTTACAAAGTAAGGTAGTGGAATTTATTTCATATTTTGCGAATATTAACAATAGCTCAATCTTGATTACAACACACAGTCCGTATATTTTAACATCGGTCAACACGTTGTATTGTGCTGGGAAGGTGATTGAGAAGAATTCTACGTATTCAAAAAAAGTATATGACATAATTGATAGTAATTGCGAGATTGATCCACAAAAAGTTACAGCATTAAAAATCAATAAAGATAAAAGTATTTTAAACTTAATTAATGAGGAACTTCAAGAATTAAATACGGAAATGATTGATGAAATTTCTGACAGCGTAAATGAAAAATATATGGAATTATATTATTTGCTAATGTCAGAAAATGATGTGCTGTAAGGAGAAGCAAATGGCGAAAAAAAATAAAGGAAAAAATAAATACAAGGGAAATAAGAAAAAGGAGCCAAATAAATTAGCATTAGGAAAATATACGGATAATTTTGAGTGCTTAAAAAATGGAGAAAAAAGAACGCTAAAAGATTCAAAGTCTGATAAAAATTCAATTATGCCAATAGAGGTTTGTGATGAAGAAGTATATTTGACAGAGCCAGATGGAAAATTGATACCTAATATACAAGATCAACAAAAGTGTGATTTTTTAATATATTGTCAAAAGGTATTGCAAACATGTTTTATAGAACTTAAAGGTGCAAATATATCTGTTAAAGAGGGCTATAATCCGTATGACCAAATTATTGACACAATTAAGTTCTTGAAGAAAGATGATGACTTAAAAGTGATAGTTGCGAATAATATTGAAAAGCATGCTTTTATTGTTTCTCCTGGACGACAAAAAATACCTAAAGGTATAGAAACAAAAGAAAGAGCATTATGGCAGCAGCTTATACAAAGTGGAGACAATAAAAGAAAAATACTGGAGCTTATTCATTATGTTAAGGTAACAAAGTCCGATAGATATAGTAATAATGGGCAAATAATTTGTTCGCCTAAATCACCGGTACAAATACCTTTTCAGAATTAGGAATAATTCTAGCAATGACGTAACATCCTCCCCACCAACTTTGTGACAATTATATAACGTCCTCTATACAGAAATATGCGGTTTTAAGCCATTTTCGTGGCAAAAAAGCCGCATATTTTTTGTAGCAATGACTTGACATCCTCGGGGACACTTTGTATAGCTCAGAGCATTCCCAAATGAGTTATACTGCATAGAGATTGATTTTATAAAAATATATCGTATGATACAATTGTAATTTGAACGAGATATATACGGAGGAATATGCATGGAAAATGAAATAGTATTATTTGAAACAGAAGATCATGAAGTCAAGTTAAATGTTCCAGTGGAAAATAATACAGTATGGCTGAACAGAAAGCAACTGGCAGAATTGTTTGGCAGAGATGTTAAGACGATAAGAAAGCATATTAATAATGCTTTAAAGGAAGAGTTGGATAATTCAGTTGTCGCAAATTTTGCGACAACTGCTGTTAATCTTTCTATGGTCTATGTTTATTATGAGATAGGAAGAATGATTGTAGAGGAAGAACAGCGTGGAGAACAGAGGGCGGCATATGGCACGCAACTCTTAAAGGAATTGTCTACATATCTGACGAAGAATTATGGAAAGGGATTTTCTGTTGCAAATTTAAAAAATGTTCGGCAGTTTTATAAAGTTTATTCAAAGGATCAGATTGGCGAAACAGTGTTTTGCCAATTTGAGAATCTTCCGATAAAAAGGTGAATACAAGGCTGAAAGTGCTGACTGCAAAAGACGACAGGAGCAGATCAAGGCTCATAACCAACAGAACTATGAGAAGTACCATGAAGGACAGATGAGCCGGGAGGAGTTCCTGAGTGAAAAGAAGCAGTTAGAGGAAGAAAGAGAGCGCCTGCAAAGACGAAAGAAGGAACTGGAAGAAATGATCAGCGGCGAGAAAGAAATCTTGCTGAAGAAAAATATTCCGGTGGAGTAGATGATGGAGTATCTGGGGGATGAGAAATTGACAGAGGAGACGCTTGAAAAGTATGTGAAGGGGATATATGTGTATGACGATGGATGGGTGGAGTTGGAGTGGAAAGCACTAAGTGATAATTAAAAAGGTGTTAATTAAGAAAAAAATACGCCAAAAGCAATGGGGTAAGTGGTAGTGTAAAAAAGTTTGTGTTTCTGGTAAAAAATGGCTCCTTTTTGGTAAGAATTCAGATATGACAATTCTTATCGAAAAGGAG
The DNA here is from genome assembly GCA_022773305.1 of Spirochaetia bacterium. GTDB lineage: Bacteria > Spirochaetota > Spirochaetia > Treponematales > Treponemataceae > Treponema_D. Next base: position 54 of record JALFAW010000111.1, on the reverse strand, counting down.
TATTTTTATGGCAGTTGCAAAGGAACAAATTCGACAGATTATCTCAGAAAACAA
>JALFAW010000261.1 GCA_022773305.1 Spirochaetia bacterium | reverse complement strand
AGTAACATTTTTTTATCTGATGAAGGATTATATTCTCTAAATGAAAAATCATCATAAACCGAAGTATCATCAGATTCACAAAGTTGTTCTAATCTTTCTAAGCCCCAAATTTCACGCAAATTATTGTACCATTCATTGATTCGCAAAGACATAATTCTGTGTTTAAAAATATGCCAGCGCCTTTCAATTTCAGGAAATTTTTTTATCACATTTCTAAAACTTTTGAATACCCCCCTTCCTGAATGCAAGACATTCTGTAATTCATCATGAGCAAGCGGTGAGTGAAGTTGATTTACAAATTCTTCACGAAGAGAAAAACCGTCTGCAGGTCTCCATTCGGGTAAACAATAAAAATTTTCTTCATCAACAGAAAAATTCTGTAAAAAAACTGAAGAAATTTCCACCAACTCATTTTTTTTTGCATTCACGGCAAATTTTTTTTCTTGATTCTCCATTGCCGAGATAATCTCATCTATTAATTCACAAGTTAGTGAAAACATCATAATCTATTTTAATTCAGATTTTTTCGCAATAATTTTGCTAATAAGTCCATATTTTACAGCTTCATCAGAATCAAGCCAAAAATCGCGTTCAGTGTCTTTTGTAACCTGCTCTAAACTTGTACCAGTTTGTTCTGCAATCAAGCTGTTTAATTTTGCACGAATTTTTTCCATGTCTTTTGCATAAATTTCGATATCAGTTGCAACACCGCGCATTCCACCAAGAGGCTGATGAATTAAATAACGGCTGTTTGGAAGTCCGATTCTGAATTCTTTATCAACAGCAAGAAGGACAAGAGTTGCTGCAGACGCAATAAGTCCCATTCCAATTAAATAAACAGGAGCGTTGATAAAACGAATCATATCAAAAATAGCAAAACCAGCATCAACATCACCACCAGGAGAATCAATATACATATAAATTGGAGTTTTTTCGTCTTCCGAATCTAAAATCAAAAGTTGACGAACAATTGAATCTGCTAGTTCCTTGTTAATTTCACCAGTTAAAATAATCTGTCTTGTTTTAAGAAATTTTTCAGAAAACTGTTCTGGCGCTTTCTGTTTTTTTTCGTCTTCCTCATCATCAAAAAGAGGAGAATTGTAAAGAGATTTTGTATTCATATTTCATAAATATAATAAATTTTTTTTAAGTTGACAATAGTTTTGAAAATGAACATCAGAGAAGAGATGTGAGAAAACTGTTTCTTGCTAAAGAAAAAAATTGGGGACAAACCTCGTTTAAAAAAGGGACAGACCTAGTTTAACTGGGGACAGACTTCGTTTATTCTCTCAAAACCAGGTCTGTCCCCAATTTAAGGTCTGTCCCCAGTTAAACTAGCTCTGTCCCCAATTAAATGTTCACCAACTAAAAAAACAAGGTCTGTCCCCTTTTTTATTTTTTTAATTGAAGTTTAAGAAATTCTAGCGTATAATATAATTTATGAATGTTCATAATTTAATGGAAGAAATTGTAAAGCAAAGAGTTGATCAGCTTTACGAAAATGCAAAAAATGAAAAAGTTGAATGGCTTTCTTGTGACTGTGAAAATTGCCGTTTGGATACTGTTAGTTTTGTTTTAAACCGCATTCCTCCAAAATATGTGGTTTCTGGGAGAGGAGCTACTCACGCTGCAATGGATTTAGAAAACATTCAGTTGCAGGCTGATGTTGAAGCTTTGGCTATGGAAGGTATGCGAACTGTTAGTTCAACAAAAAGACCTTATCATTTAGCTTCTCATAATGATGCCGCTTCGGAAAGCGTTCAATCTTATTTTAATTTTAACAGCTTTACAGGAAGAATTTTTGATGGTGCAACTTTTGAACCTGTTTCAAATGCAACTGTTCTTTTGAAATTTGAAGGTGAAACTGCTCAAATGATTGATTCTACATGGGCTAATCCTTATGTAACAGTAGATGCCACAAAAGGTTCTTTTTCTTTTTGGGTTAAATCTGTACCCGCTTCAAAACCCGGCGAAAAGAAAATGTTTCATTTTTCTATTGAAATAAATGCACCAGGTTACGAAAAACTGATTTTCCATTTTGAATTACCAGTTCTTAGTGAATCTGGAAAACGTACTAATTTTGATTCGACTTTTGCTTTCCGCATGAATGATTTTGTAATTTTTAAAAAATAGTTTCTTTTTCAATAATAAAATTTATCGAAGAGAAAATAGCAAAATATCAATGTGAGGTTATAAATGCTTAATTACAATAAAAATGATGTTGCTCCTTTTCCACCAATGGGTTGGAACAGTTATGATTATTATAACACAACGGTAAATGAAGCTCAGGTTCGTCAAAACGCTGAATACATGGCAAAGAATCTGAAAAAGTATGGTTGGGAATATGTTGTAATTGATATTCAATGGTCTGATCCTGATGCTGGTAAACAAAACAAAAATGGCGTGCAGTATATTCCATTCAGCAGGTTTTGCATTGATGAGTTTTCAAGACAAATTCCTGCTGAAAACAGATTTCCGTCCAGTGCCGGAGGACTTGGGTTTAAACCTCTTGCTGATTATATTCACTCGCTTGGCTTGAAATTCGGAATACACATTATGCGCGGAATTCCACGTTTTGCCGCACACGAACATTTGCCCATAAAAACTCACGATGGAACAAAAATCACTGCTGATATGATTGCAAATCCTTATTCAATCAGTCGCTGGAATCCTGATATGTATGGTGTAAAAGACTGTTCATACGGGCAGGATTATTATGATTCTTGTTTTGAACTTTACGCACAGTGGGGTGTTGATTTTGTAAAAGTCGATGACATCTGCAATACAAATATGTATCCTCAAAATCCTTATTCTGCTGAAAAAGAAATTGAAATGATTGCAAATGCCATTGAAAATTGTGGCCGCCAGATGGTTCTTTCTCTTTCTCCAGGACCTGCTGTTATTGAAAAAGCTCATCATTACAAGAACTTTGCAAATATGTGGCGCATAACAGATGATTTTTGGGATGACTGGAAACTGTTAAAAGCAATGTTTGAACGATGCGAAGTCTGGCAAAGTCACACTGGCGAAGGAAATTGGCCTGACTGCGATATGCTTCCTATGAATGTGCTTGGTTACGGCTGGGGCGATATGAACAGTCCTGAAAACAAAGGCTGGAAGTGTAAATTTACACAGGAAGAAAGCCGCACAATGGTGACCCTTTGGAGCATTTTTAGGGCACCACTTATGATTGGTACAGATTTGCCGCAACTTGATGATTTTAGTCTGAGTCTTTTAACAAACGAAGAAATTCTTGCGATGAATAAAAATCCATTGCAAGCATATCAAGCTTCATCAAGTTGTAATGAAAATATTGTGATTTGGGTAAACGAATGTCCAGATCAAAAATCCTACTACGAATGTATTTTTAATCTTAGTGATGAAGTACAGACAGTAAAACTAAATTTGAAAGTTGGAAATCATGATAATATTCGTGATTTGTGGGAACGAAAAGATTTAGGAAATTGCAGCGAATTTGTACTCGAACCTCATTCGTGCAAAGCTTTAAAAATTTCTTTGTAATCCTTTGTTCTTATATCCACCAAAAAAGAAAAAAAGCTGTCCCAAAAGTCTAAATAAACTTGAAAAGACAGCTTTTATTTTAGAATTTTCCACCACCAAGACTTGCTGAAAGTTTCAAACTGACTGTAGGATTGTTGTCAAAACTTTTCCAGGTAATGTAGGGTCCCATTCCAATCTTTATAGTAGATAGCGGTGAATAGTTAATCATCGCAGAAAGTGTCATCGTATTGATAAGGCTTGCATAAGTCTGAGGAAGCATTGCACTAAGACTCGGCGGTAAATCTTCTTTTCCAAAATTTACCATACCAAAAATGCTCGCTGTAAAATCAGAATTCCCAAGTATTTTACCAAAACTCAACAAAGCAGCCACATTGTGACCATAAGTCAAATATTGATGTATCATATCCTTGTTGTTTCCGTCATAATAGTATTGCGCAGCCAAAGTGATTGCAGGATTTTTCCAATAACGACTTAGCCCGACTGTTGCCTGGAAAATATTTGTTTTATCACTCCAATCATCTTTTTTAGTTGACCATTCTGAATCAGCACCGTAACGATAAACAAACTCACCAAAAACCGAAACATTTTTCAAACTTCCAGAAGCCGTAAGCATAGCTTTTGGAGCATTCTGATATTTATAAAAACCACCAATTCCAAATTCCCAATTTCCAAAAACTAAATCTGCTTTTGCAGCAAGTGCTGTATCACGAAGATAAGTATCCGCTGTTGTTCCTGCAATAAAATCTGTTGATGGAATCACGTAAAACCAAAGACAATTCTGAGTATTCGGCAAAACAATTTGCGTGCGCAGATTTAAACTACCATCAACTTGAGCTGAAGTATTCTCAGGGTCAATCGATGATGTATTTATCAAGTCAGATACAGGACTGAAAAAATATCCAGTTCCCCAAGTAACAGTATGAAGACCAAATCTGAAAAAAGCAGTATCGGCAATTGAGAAATCTGTAAAAAGTTCCTTTAAACTAAACCAATCACTTATTGTAACCTGCGTATTGAGCGTTACATTTTGGTCAAAAAAATTTTTGTTCTGAAGATTTCCTTTCACAGTATAAGGATACTGGATACCAAACTTTGTATACATCCTCAAACTCTGAGTTGGTCTTGCATCCACAATAAGATTTGCATTTGCAGTTGGTGTCAAAACAGAATCTTTCAGATTTTCATCAAACGATTTATCCTCTTCAGAATATAAAACTGTTTTTGTTTCAAGCGAAGTAGTAAAATTTCCACCAATTTTTATCGAACCGTCTTCAAAAAGAATTCCTTTGCTTAAATCGGTTTTCGCTGAAACTTCATTTACTTCATCAATTCCATCTCCATCTGCAAAAAGTGAATCTTCCGAAAAAACATCATCTGAAAAAAGCGAATCATCAGAAGAGAAAAAATCCTCATCTGAAAAATCATTACTTTGCGCTGAAATAGAAACAAAACAAAAAGTCAAAAAAATTGCTGTCACAAAAAATTTTTTCATTATTTTACCTGCACTATAATTTTGATTAATTCAAACCTTCAAGATAAGCTTTTGTAAAAATTCGGTCAGGAAGTTTATCGAAAGTCAAATCAGAAATAACCTGCTGAGTCTGTTCACCTTTGTTCAGTTCATCACGCATAATAGCCTGAGTTGCAACATAACCAGCTGGAACTTTTGCATATTTTGGCAACAAAATAGTTCTCATCAAACGGTCAGAACCAGAAAAATCTTCTTCCTTTAGCAAAAGCGGTATATCTTTTCTGATGTAATATTTTGATTTAGCATAAGCAGGATCTGTAGTCTTTGCTGTTAAAGTTATAATATCAACTGCAAATTTTCCAAGAGTACCTTCTTCGTATGCAGTAACTTCATAATTCTCACGCCATTTTGTTTTTGCCTGGTCAACATCATCAAGTTTTACATCAGAATCACCTAGCGCTTCTTTTATGGAAGTATGCGAAAACTTTCGGCTGATTGGATCATACGACCAGATATTTTCATTATCACGAAGATAACCTACCCCTTTATCAGCTTCTGGAAAAAGTTGAACAAGTGTCATAAGTTTATCATCCGTTCGCTGGAATATTTTGTACTGAAGATTTTCTCGTGGTTTTCCAGGTTTATCGATTACAAGCGACATAGTTGCAGAATAATCTCCATGATATGCAAGAATATCCTCTGTATTTTCCATAATTTTAAAAGCTTTATCTGCAATATCTTCCGACACCTGTGCAAAACCAGATGCAAAAACTGCAGCACCTAACAAAAAAGTCAAAATAATTTTTTTCATAAAACAACCTCAAAAAAAATATATCAATTCATTAATCAAAAA
>JALFAW010000118.1 GCA_022773305.1 Spirochaetia bacterium | reverse complement strand
ACGCTAACGCTTAAAGCCTTGACTTCGCCGTTTTGAGGGGTTGTACTACCCCCTCAATGACAGCTTTTTGCTCCGCTTCGCTCCGCAAAAATCCAAACCCTGCCGGGCTGCAATTCCTTACGTAGAAGATAAAAGATTAGCAGCGGGGCTACAAGTATTTTTCTATTTAAGGCAATATCACAATTGGAAGAAACAAAAATTTGATGTATCATAAAATCCTAAAAATAAGGAGAAGTTGTGAGTAATAAAAAAATTAGATTCTATTTTTTAGTTTTATCTTCATTTTTTTTGCTTTCATGCAATTCTAAGACAAACTTTAATGAAGAAAAAGATATAATTTATCATATGTTGAAAAAACATTATGTATGATTTTCTGAAATGAAAAAACAAGGTTTTACAAAAGATGCTTGGAAAAAAGTATCTAATTATGATGAAATTAAAAATCTTTTTGATAAATGCATTAACGATACACATCTTTCCATAAACAATAATAATGGTTTTGAATATAAGCAGAATCAAATTTTTGATAAAGATTCTATAAAAAGTGATGATCCATATCCTACTTTTATAAAGAAAACAACATCAAATACATATTATTTAAGATACAACAGTTGTAATATTAACTGGCCAGATTATGCTAATTTTCCTAATCTTGCTTATGAAGCGTTAAAATACGATTTTATTATTTTAGATTTTCGTTCAAATTCTGGCGGTGGTAATGGACAACAATACGAATTTTTTAGAAATTTATATGTAGAAAATTACAAAGGAAAAATTTTTGTTACTCAAGATAATTGGAGCTATTCTGCTGGCGAAGTTTGGATAACGACAGCGGAATTTGAAGATTTGCTTGATCTAACATTGATAGGAACCCATTCTGGTGGAGCACAAATTTATGGTAATTGTGTTAGCTATGAAGAAAATGGAATCTTTTTTTATTTGCCAAGTACATCCTTTGTAAAATATTTACCAAAAAATTATTTAGGAGAAGGTAAAGGCTACGAACCAGATATTTGGGCAAACAAAGAAAATATGAAATCAAAACTTGAATCACTTGGATTAGATTTATTTGGAATTGAATTTAATTAAATATACAGTTTAAAACGATTATTTTTTTTCGCTAAAAATCCGAAAGGGACATATCTGATGGTCATAAAAGATTGGCAGAAATCAGAGTATTTGCAATTATAAAAACCTGTAACTTTTTTGAAACAGAAGAAACACTTTTGTCTCTCAAACGGTTGCAGTAAAATAAATATGCTGTATTACAGCTGACTAAAAATAAAAAAGTGTCACCAATTCGACACCAGTGACTTTTAAAACTGTCACCTTTTTTGGGTGCAGATCATTTTTTAATCTAGGTCTGTCCCTGCATGTGCTGTTTATTTACACACCAATGAACGTTTTGTCTGCACATGCTGCGAGTTTTTTTTAACGCTGTCGCTAAAAAACTCGGGGATGCTTTGTTTTAATCTAAGTCTGTCCCTGCATGTGCTGTTTGTTTACACACCAATGAACGTTTTTGTTTGCACATGCTGCGAGTTTTGGCACTTATAGAAAACTAAATAATGGAAATCCACTTTTGCCAAAACTCAAAAACAATGATGTTTAAAACAAGGTGTGTCCCTGCGTGAGGGCATGGAAGAGCGCAAAGCGGCCACTGGACTGAGCGAAGCGAGGGAAGCGGCTGGAGCGATAGCGGAACTCTGGAACGCCCGACCAGAAGCGAAGCGAATGGGCACGCCCGAATTTTCTATAATACACAAACTGTCTATACTACTTGCAAAAAAATCAAAAAAGTTTCAAAATATCGCATTATGTTTAAACCTGAATTACTTAATTCGTTAAAAACCTACGATGTTAAAACTTTTTTTTCTGATTTAATCGCAGGTATTATTGTTGGTATTGTGGCTTTGCCACTTGCTATTGCGTTTGCTATTGCGTCTGGTGTGAATCCTGCAGCTGGAATTTTTACGGCTATTATTGCGGGTTTTTGTATTTCGGCTTTTGGCGGAAGTCGTGTACAGATTGGCGGGCCTACTGGTGCCTTTGCGGTTATTGTTTATGGGGTTGTTTCCCAATATGGACTTTCGGGACTTGCTACTGCGACTTTGTTAGCCGGAATTCTTTTGATTTTGCTTGGCGTTTTCAAAATGGGCGGGCTTGTAAAGTTTATTCCATATACTATTGTGACTGGTTTTACTGCAGGAATTGCGGTGACTATTGCCGCTGGTCAACTTGGTGATTTTTTTGGACTTATGCCAGATTTTTCTACACCGATGACAATTCTTGGTGAAGAGTATTCCAAGTTGCCTGGTGATTTTTTACCTAAGATGATTGTTTATGCAAAATCATTTTCTTCTATTAATGTATATTCTTTTGTGATGGCGGCTGTTTGTCTTGCTTTCATTTTTATCTGGTCGAAGTTTATTAAAAAAATTCCTGGTAGTTTTGTTGTAATTATTTTAGCAACTGTTGTAAGTATTATTCTGGAAAAAACTTGCGGACTTAAAACTGATACTATTGGAAATTTCTCTGATGGAAGAGTTCATTATGTGATTCCTAATACTTTGCCGGCTCCGCAACTTCCTGATTTCAGTTTAAAAACTATTACAACTTTGTTTCCGACTGCAATTTCAATTGCTGTTCTTGCTGCCATTGAATCTTTGCTTTCGGCTGTTGTTGCTGATGGTATGATTGGTTCAAAACATGATTCTAATACAGAACTGATTGCACAGGGAATTGCAAATATTGCAAGTCCGCTTTTTGGGGGAATTCCTGCAACTGGTGCCATTGCAAGAACTGCAACAAATATTAAAAATGGCGGTAAAACTCCTGTAGCTGGGATTATTCACGCGATTACACTTCTTTTGATTTTGCTTTTTGCTGGAAAATATGCTGCTTACATTCCAATGGCTGCTCTTTCTGCAGTTTTGATTAATGTTGCCTGGAATATGGCTGGTTTTCCTGCAATTCGTGCTTTGTTGAAAGGTCAAAAATCTGACATTTGTGTTTTTACGGTAACTTTTTTAATCACTGTTTTTGTTGATTTAACAGTTGCTATTGAAGTTGGACTTGGTTTTGCTGCTTTCTTCTTTATCAAAAAAATGATTGATTTGTCGGAAGTTCAAAATCACGAGAATTCTATTGCTGCCGGAATAAAAAATGATATGCCTGAAGAAAAACTTGATATTCCTGAGAATACTTTTGTTTTTGAAATTGAAGGTCCGTTATTTTTTGGAACTGTCCGTAAATTTGAACTGGCAATGGAACAGGCTCAAACTCACTGCAAGGTTTTGATTTTGAGAATGAGAAGTACTCTTTATCTTGATGCCGGTGGTGTTCGTGCATTGGAACAGTGTAAGGCGGCTTGTGACAGAAAAGGTGTTACAATTGTTATTTCTGGAATTCATAAACAGCCTTATCTTCTTTTGAAAAAAACTGGTCTTGTTGATAAAATCGGTCGTGAAAACATTTTTGGAAATATTAACGATGCTTTGAACAGGGCAAAAAAAATTGTAAAATAATTTGTATTATTATAATCTGACTTCGCTTCTGATTCACAGGTCAAAAACGCAATAATTCGCCAGTTGACTGTCTGATTTGCAGGGTTTTAAACTGCACAGCGCACCGAGGCTTGAACAGGCGGCGAAGCCGAGTCCTTTTTTTTGCTTTCGAATCTTTTTTTTGAGTTTTGGCACATATGGATTTTTACTTTGTCATGATTTTGTTGAATGTGCCAAAACTCAAAGCTCGTGTAAACAAAACGTATGATGGTATTCTGGTTTTCAGCACGAAAAATGGGACCGAGCGAACAGCAAGCTGTGAAAGGCGACTTGGAAAGGGGAATTTTGCTCTTATTCTTTTTTATAAAATAAAGTGATTTTCAATTATTAAAAAATGGTGTAAACTGTTTTTTATGGCAAATATCGAAAACGAAAAGTCTGATGACACTATTTATATTTTAGACAGTTACGGTTTAATTTACAGATGTTACTTTGCATTTATCTCTCGTCCGCTTACGAATTCCAAAGGTCAAAATATTTCGGCACTTTTTGGATTTTTCAGAAATCTTCACTATATTTTTAATCATTACAAACCTTCATATCTGATTGCAGCGATGGACAGCAAAACCAAAACTTTCAGGCATGAAATGTACCCTGAATACAAAGCTACTCGTGATAAAACTCCAGAAGACTTGCATGCTCAAATTCCATGGATTTGTGATATCCTTCAGGCTCTCGGAGTTCCTGTTTTGCAGTGTGACGGTTACGAAGCCGATGATATTGTGGCAACTATTGCAAAAAAATGTGAGGCTATGGGAAGAAAATGCCGTATTTTGAGTGGTGATAAAGATTTGATGCAGCTTGTTTGCGATACTACTCAAATTTTGAAACCTGAAGCTGGTTCAAGTACATGGAAAGTTACTGGTGCGGAAGGTGTAAAAGCCGAATGGGGTGTTTATCCTGACAAATTGCTTGATTTGCTTTCACTTTGTGGAGATAAAGCTGATAATGTTCCTGGTGTTAAAGGTATTGGTGACAAAACAGCTTCTAAACTTCTTTGTGATTTTGGTTCGCTTGATGGAATTTATAATAATATTGATAACATCAAGGGTGCAGTTCAAAAAAAACTGATTGAAGGAAAGGAAAATGCCTATTTCAGTCAGAAATTGATTACACTTTATGATAAAGTTGAATGTCCTGAAATAGAAAATGTATTTCAACAGGGACCAATTTTTTATGATTTTGATGCGGCTGCAAAACTTTTAAACTCTTATGAGGCTTTTCAGGTTGCAAAAAATTATGCTGTTTTGAATGTTGAAACTAATGGAGATTTGAAATCGCAAAACAAGTCGAATTCTCCTGACGGTGGAATAAAACCTGACGGTGAAGCAAAAACAGGTGGAAATGATTTTGTGCAAAACGGTGGGGAACATAATGTTTCTCAGGCTGTTGCAGAGAGAATAAAACCTGAACCTGAACAAAATGATACGTCTGCTTACAAAGCAATCACAGATTATCAGCAGCTGAAAGATTATATTGATATGGCAATAGCTGCAAAAATTGTTGCTTACGACAGCGAAACGGACAGTCTCGATCCACTTCATGCAAAAATGATTGGTTTTAGTCTTTGTTTTGAAGAAAAAAAAGCTGTTTATGTTCCAGTCCAGCTTGAATCTGATGAACTTTTTTCTCAAACTGATTACATTCCGCTTTCTTTGATTCTCGAACAGCTTTATAGACTTTTCACCGCTGAAAATGTCACGATTGTGATGCACAATGCCAAATTTGATTTAAAAGTTCTTGCTGGTCAGTTTATATCGCAGGGTAAAACCGAAAACTTTGTTCTTGATTTCCTTCAAAAAATTCACATTTTTGATACGATGATTTTTGCATGGCTTGAAAATCCTGAACATACTGGAAAATCTTCTTTTTCTTTGGAATTTCTTGGCGAAAATCTTTTGGGTAAAAAAGGAATTGAGTTTGACCAGATTGTAAAAAAGGGACAGACCTTTGCTGATGTTCCACTTGAAACAGCTTATAAATATGCAGCTGAAGATGCAGATTTTACATTTCAGCTTTATCATCATTTTATAAAGAATTCAAAAATTCCTTCTGAACTTTTTGAAATGGAAATGACGGTTCTACCAATTTTGACTCAAATGGAAATTTCAGGTATTCATCTGGATTCTCAGATTCTTAATGATTATGCTGTTGAACTAAAACAAAAGATTTCCGAGGTTGAAAAGAAAATTTATAACGAAGTCGGTCATGAATTCAATATTGCTTCTCCTCTTCAGCTTCAAACTGTTCTTTTCGAAGAACGAGGTCTTAAAACTGGAAAAAAAACAAAACGAGGATATTCAACTGACACAAGCGTTCTGGAAGAATTGCAGGAATTTGACATTGTTCCTAAAATGATTTTGGAATATCGAGAACTGACAAAACTTTTATCAACTTATGTGGAAAGTCTTCCAAAACTTATTGATAAAGAAAGTCGTATTCACACTGATTTTGTGCAAACAGGAACCGCAACAGGCAGACTTTCTTGTCGTGACCCTAATCTTCAGAATATTCCAGTACGAAATGAAACTGGTAGAAAGATTCGAAGTGCTTTTACTGCAGAGGATGGAAAAGTTTTGATTTCTGCCGATTATGCTCAGATTGAACTTGTTGTGCTTGCTCATCTTTCTGGAGATGAAAATATGTGCAGGGCTTTCAACGAAGGAACTGATGTTCACAAAACAACAGCTGCATTGATTTATGGAGTTTCACCTGAACAGGTTACTCCTCAAATGCGACGGATTGCCAAAACCATCAATTTTGGTGTGATTTACGGAATGGGCACTTTCAGTCTTTCAAAAGATTTGGGCATTTCACGAAAAGAAGCGCAGAATTTTATAGATTTATATTTTAAAACCTACAGTTCAGTCAGTCAGTTTATGTCAGACACAATTTCAAAAGCTGAATCAAACGGATATGTAGAAACGATTTTTAATCGTCGTCGTTCTATTGCCAGTATCAATAGCAAAAATAAAATAGAAAAAGCGTCAGCTGAGCGGATTGCAAAAAATACTCCAATTCAAGGTTCTGCCGCAGATATTGTCAAAAAAGCGATGATTGACGTTTCCAAAGCCCTAAAAGAAAGCAAGCTTCCATGTAAACTTCTTCTTCAAGTGCACGATGAACTTATTTTTGAATGTGATCAAGATGAAAAAATTATTCAACAGGCAATTTCTCTTATCAAAGAAAAGATGGAAAATGCTGTCAAACTAAAAGTTCCTCTTCGCGTGAGCATTGAATATGGCAAAAACTGGGGAGAATTCCATTGAAAATAAATAGATGCATTGATTTGGTTCAAAATTGTAAACTCATCTGCATAACTGGAAAAATGGCATCGGGCAAAAATTACGTTTGTTCCCAGTTTGAAAAAAAAGGCTGGTTTTCCGTTGATGCCGATATTCTTGTGCATCAGGCAATTGAGCAGTCCAGTCAGGTGATTTTAGACACTTTCAATGATATTGCTCATGCAAAAAAAATTAATCTTTTGAACGAGGACGGAAAAATAAACCGGCGGGAACTTGGAAAAATTCTTTTTTCAGCTCCCGAACTTTTGGAAAAACAGGAAAAAATAGTTTATCCTGTAATCACAAAAATGCTGCAGAAAATTATTTTTGAACATAATAAAGTGATTTTAAACGCAACCGTTCTTTACAAAACTCCAGAACTTCTTAAAATGTGCGAAGTTATCGTTTTTGTTCAATCAAACACAATAAAAAGGTTTTTTCGAGCCCGTCATCGGGATTTATTATCTTACAAACAGATTTTAAGACGATTCAAAACTCAAAAAAATCTTTTGCAAGAATATAAAAAATTTGAAATTCCAATTTTTATCGTGAACAATTAAAAATAGTTTTCCCATTGCACAAAAACTAATTACTTTTTTCCGCAAGAATTTCCCATCGTTCATATTTTTCATCAAGAAGTTTTGAAATTTCTTGATAACGTTCTGTAGCTTTTTGAATCTGGGCAAAATCAGATGACGACATTTTTTCTTCAAGAGATTTCTGCTCGTCTTCCAGCACAGGAATTTCTTCGTTCAGTAAGTCAAATTCTTTTTTTTCATTAAAGGTCAGTTTCTGCTTTTTTGGTTTTTCATTCGAGGTCTGTCCCTGTTTTTTTTCTTTGTCTTCATCATCTTTTTTTGGTTTTTGTTCTGTCTGAGTTTTTTTCTGTTTGTTTTCCTTTATCAATTCTTCACGATATTCGATATATTCGCTGCATTTTCCGACAAAGCCACTTATGCTTCCATCTTCTTCCATGACAAAAAGACTGTCAACAGTTTTATCCATAAAATAACGGTCATGACTTACAAGAAGAAGACAGCCTTCGTAATTTATCAAAAATTGTTCCAGAATGTTCATTGTAAAAATGTCAAAATCGTTTGTAGGTTCATCCAGAATCAAAAAGTTTGGATTTTCCAGCAGCAGTCTGACAAGGTAAAGACGTTTTCGTTCACCGCCAGACAAAGTTGACACCGGCGAGTACTGAATTTTCCCTTCAAAACCAAATTCTTCCAGAAATTTTGCGGCACTAACTTCCTTTGTTCCGTTATTCAGCGTCATGTGTTCAGCCGTTTCTTTTATATATTCCAAAACGGTTAAATTTGTGTCTTTAAAAACAGGATTTTGAGTGTAATATCCGAATTTTGTGTTCAAACCGATATTCACAGTTCCACTATCAGGTAAAAGATTTCCAGTAATCAAATTGAGTAAAGTAGATTTTCCCGAGCCATTATCTCCAAAAATTCCTATTTTTTGACCTTTTGTAAAAACGTAACTAAAATTATTTATAACAGGTACACTTTTTTCATTTTCTTTTCCAGCTTTTTCAAAATTCTTGCATATTTTATGAAGTTCGAGTACTTTTCCACCAAGTCTTTTCCCTTTTACTTCAAAAGTAAATCCTTTATCTGCCTGAAATTTTTCGCGGTTGATAAGCTGTTCATCCCGTTGGATTCTTGCTTTGATTTTAGTTCCACGTGCGCAAGGTCCACGCAAAAGCCATTCTCTTTCAAAACGCAAAACAGATTCAATGCGCCGTTCTGTATTTTCTTCTATCTCTGCTTCCACGGATTTTTTTTCAAGATATTCAGAATAATTTCCCACATAAAGTTTTAGTTTATTGCGTGCAAGCTCATAAATGTTATTGCACACCGCATCCAAAAAGTATCTGTCGTGAGTAACCATCAAAACCGAACGTTTTGTATCTTTAAGATAATTTTGCAGCCAGGAAATTGTTGAAATATCAAGATGGTTTGTCGGTTCATCCAGCAGCAGGATTTTAGTATCTTCCACAAGAACCTGCGCAAGTGCAACTTTTTTAAGCATTCCGCCACTGAGATTTCCCATTTTTAAGTTTAGATTTGAAATTCCGAGCGTTGTCAAAATAGAAGAAATCTGCGCTTCATAATTCCACAAATCCTGCTGCTCCATTTTGAGCATAATCTGCTGATAATCTTTTTGAATGCCGGCAGACTCAGGATTTTCAGAAAGTTTTTCACATATTTCAAAATAAGATTTGATTATCTGAAGTTTTGGGGGATTACTTTTAAAAATATGAGTTTTTATTGTATCTTCGCTTAAAAACTCAGGATTTTGCGGCAAAAATGAAACCCCAGCATCTTTATTAAAAACAACTGTTCCCTCATCTGGCTGTAAAACCCCGGCAATTGTGTTCAATAAAGTAGATTTTCCAGTTCCATTGCGTCCGATAAGCGCCGCTTTTTCACCTTCCTGCAGTCCAAATGTAACTCCAGTGAATAAAGGTTTTTCTCGTCCGATTTTTGAAAGATTATTAATAGAAAGCAAATTCATATTCTGATTATACAAATAAAATCGCTTCTTGTAAAATGAATGATTGAGTCAGGGCAAACGCATTATAAAATAGGACAAATGTCGAGTTTTAAATTTTTATTCTTTGGGTGGCTTTTTGCTTCGCAAAAAAAGCGAGAAATGCATAGCATTTCTCGTCCCGAGTTTGCATTGCAAACTCGCGCTTTTTAGGGTTCCGTACGCACTTCGTGCTACCTTCATTC
>JALFAW010000055.1 GCA_022773305.1 Spirochaetia bacterium | reverse complement strand
AAAACACAAGTATGATCGTGGATGGGGCCTACTATAGTGAGGAAGCCGAAACAATGGCTGCCGAGAAGAACATCGAACTACTTCCTACTGCATTGACAGCCAAAAAGAATCGGCGAGATGTTTCCAGATTTGAAATGGACGAAGAAAAAACAAAAGTGATAAAGTGTCCGGCAGGAAACACACCTAGAAGTTGTTGTTATAAGAAGAGCAATGATGAATTTAAAATCACATTTGATAGCGATGTATGCGCAAACTGTCCACATAAGGAACAGTGTCATGCCAAAATATTAAAAAAAATAGCAAGAGTACTTATTACGAAAAAGAGTCTTATTCGCCTCGCACTAGAGGAGAGAATGTCTAGTGAAACATATAATCTGTATCGCAGGATACGAAACGGAGTAGAAACGATTCCCTCAATTCTTCGAAGAAACTATCATCTGGAAAAGCTTCCTCGTGGAAAACAAAGAGGAAGGTTCTTTTTCGGAAGTAAAATCGCAGCGTTGAATTTTCGAAAACTCTTTCACTATGTGAAAGGGTCTTCAAACTATGCAGAAAATCCTCTATTGGCATAAGAATATGGGAAGGGTATAGTTACAATCGACACCAAATATACCGAAAACTACGGTAGAAACTTATAAATTAAATAGCAACAAAAAGCAAAAAAGGGACGTTCGATGACAGGGCTTTTGACCCCAGCATCTTGACACGAGCAGCGCCCTTTGGCTTGGAAGGAGAACCGTTTATCTTGAAAGAAGATAAGACTCCCACCTCTATAGGTGGTGAGTTGCGACAAGTTATTCTTGGCGGGAGTCCAATCTTTTTCCAAGATAAAGCCTCGCAGCAAGTACGCCTCGGCGTACTTGAAGAGAAGTGTGACTATGGACTTGTCCCCTAGTCGCTTGTACCTTGGCCACTGATTATTGAAATTGTTCCTTCATGAAAACTGATTGTACTGGGGCTGGCACTAAGTATTCCAAGATTATAATAGCAATCTTCTGTGATTGTGTAATGATAGGAAACCTTGTTTGCGTTGAAAATTTCCATATCTTCTTTAAGTTCGCCGTCAATAATAGGTAAAATACAAAAAATAGATGTTGAATGTCCATAAGTTGGATAAAGTTCGGCTTCAAAGTTGATAATGTCACCTTTTTTTAATTTCCATCCTATGCTGTCAGTAGTAGTAAATACAACAAGTGCATTATTCATCATTATTACTTCCGGAGATAAAAATTGATTATCTTTTTCGGATGTTGGAAAAATGTTTACGGAATTAGGTCCTAATACGTCACCTTCAATGGATTTAACAATATCATTTTCAGGTAATTTGTAAATGGGAGGGTGTTTTAAGTAATTTTCATATTCTTCTGAGGTCGTCACAAATGCATCAGTCCATACTTCTTTTCCAATTAATTCCCGATTATCATTTGTTATTTCTTCGGCACCGCCCTCCTGCCATAATTTCCAATAAGGTTTCGCGATAACAGTGCCGGATATCAATAATGCAGCTGCAATAGAAATGATAATTAATTTTTTTGGAGTGAGTTTTTTCCTTCGCGTCTGAGAATTATTTAATGTATTGATTTTATCGAATACCATTTTTTTTGTATTTTCCGCAGTAAAAATATCATCAAAATCATCAGGAAGATTATCATTTGGCAAAATATCAACACATTCATCTTCTACAAGATCGAATATTTCATAATAGTTCATATTTACTCTCCTTTCTCTAATAATTCTTTTAAATGTATTTTTCCAGTTCGTAATCTTGTTTTCACAGTAGATTCAGGTAGAAGTTCTTCATCTGAAATTTCTTTGATTGTTTTGCATTGGTAATAATATTTGATCAAAACTATTTGTTCTGAACGTTTTAACTGCCGTATGCAACTGATCACCCAGTCTTTCGTATGAATTTTTTCGATTTCATTTTCATCAGTATTTAGTATTTCATCCATTAACGGAAGTGTCTGTTTGTATGCACGTAATTTAGATTTTGCAGCATTTTTTGCAATGGTTGCCAGATAATTTTTTAAATCGGAAAAGGTATCAAGGTCTACTTTATGTATATTTTTCCAAAGAAGAAAAAATGTATCACTTACAACTTCCTGAATATCCTCATTTCCCATCACTCCATTTAAGATATTGAAAACGATAACGGTAACATAACGATTGTATTTATCAATTAATAATTCGAGTGATTTATGATCTCCTTTTTGAATTTGATTTATAATAGTACGGTCATCCATCCTATCTCTCCTTTCGTATTGACTGGGTAATAAGTATTTTACATGTATTTATGAATATATACGATTATTTTTTTTAGAAAGTTTCAAAAAAAAATAGATATGTTTAAAACTTTTTACGAGTTGCATTCGTATATAAGGTTATATAAAAAAGGTAGTGTCAAGTAATCTATGAAAAACTGAGCCGAAAATAAGAGGCTCAAACGAACCTTAAAAATTGCAAATATATAAGACGGAAGACCCGCCGAAGGCTTAGGGCACTGCCCTAAGAACTTGCAAGGAACCGGTCCCTTGATCCAATTCAGGCTCTGCCCGGACCTATCCTCGCCGGAAGGCAGAAAAGGGCGTACTTACCCATTTCTGCTAAACAGGATAATACGTGAACCTTATGTCAAGAGGTTTTCACGGCATATCCTCGCACTTCATGCTCCAGTATTCCACGATCCTCCTGACAACGGTTCC
>JALFAW010000034.1 GCA_022773305.1 Spirochaetia bacterium | reverse complement strand
TTCTTTGGGTGGCTTTTTGCTTCGCAAAAAACAGGCTTTTCAGGGTTCCGCTATCGCTTCATTCCTTCGCTCCGCTTCGGAACTGGCTTCGCCAGCCCTTACAATCCTTGCCACGGTTTGTAAATCAAATACTCGAAATTGAACCTACCAAAAAAAATCAAAAAGAGTTACGCTTATGTATGAACAAATTTACACCTTAACCAGCATGTTTTTCAAGAGCCATAAAGGAAATTAAGTCTTGAGCAGATTGTCGCGCTGACCATCTACAGATTTCATTTTAAAATGGGAGATCTGAAAAATTATCATAAAATGATAAAAGAACTGATGAGTGACCAAGTTCCAAATCTCCAAAATTATGAAAATTTCATGAAGGCAACAAACAAATCGACTGTATTCATCGCATTTATAAAATTCTTGATGGAAATGAACAGGGCGATTTTGAAAACATCATTTTCAGTTATGCAAATATCGCTGACTGTATAATTGCAGAAAAACTGGCAGAAGTTGTAAAGGGGACAATATTTGCAGATGCAGGGTATTTACAGAAAAAAGATGTTTTGAAACGAATGGAAGAAGATGGAATTAAATTTGAAACAGAGGCTCTTCTTACTTCCTGCTACGAAAATTCTTTGAATCTTGCAAAAGAAAAAGGGCTTAAGACAATTGCGTTTCCGCTGATTTCTGCAGGCATTTATGGATATCCGCAGAAAGATGCCATTAAGGTTGCGATTGAGACGATGAAATTGTATCAGGAAGATTTTGATGAGATTACGCTGGTGTTGTTTGGGGAACGGGAATTTGGATACGCTAAAGAAGATTATCCGGAGTTTATTTAGTAAATAATACTCATTAGATAAACTTATTATCTCTCAAGAATTTTTTATTGATAACAAGACCTTCATAATCATCTTCATATTCTTCAAAATAATATTTTGCATAGCAATAAACGGTATCAGGGAAACGGGAAAAGATTCCTCTACAGAGTTTTTTGAATAGATTTGTAAACTCTTCTGTATGGCAAAGGGAAAGCATATAATCCATCAAATATTCAACTTCATGTTGAGTAGCACTTGTATCAGAAATTATTCGATTTACGATTGGAGTATAAATCTGAACAGCCTGTAAACTGAGCTGCATAATGCCTTCTGCCATTGATTTTATTTCATTTAGAACATCTTTTCTTTTTAACTTGACTATAATTACTTCTTTGATTAGTTTATACCTAGGCACACAAGGAAGCCGAAATACAAATCTAAAATTATTTTGCTTGTCATGATGTGATGCAAGTTGCACATAGCAATCAGGGTTTTCTTAGTTTTTCTATTTTCAAGTTTTCTTATAAAGCCTTCAGACAATTTATTATTTATCAAAAATTGATGACAGGATAACTGTGCCTAAATTTATTTTTAGGAGTTCTCAAATGATGAACAGAGAAAACATTGATTATGTACAAAGTGCAATCGGATATCATTTTAAAAATGAACGATTACTTGTACAGGCTTTTATTCGTAAATCTTATTCTCAGGAGCATCCGGAAGTTCAAAACAATGAGGTTCTGGAGTTCTATGGTGATGAGGCACTGGATTTATACATTACAAAGATGATGTATAAAAAGTTTTCAAAAATCTCGGAAGGCAATTTTATTTCAGAGAAAAATGAGGGGGAACTTACAAAATTAAAATCGGTTTATGTAAGTAAACATACCCTTGCTCAATGCGTCTATAATGCAGGTTTTTATCTTTATCTGTATTTGGGGCAGAGCGATATAAAAAATGAAGTTCAAAAGAGTGCATCTGTAAATGAAGATTTATTCGAAGCTATTGTAGGAGCTGTTGCAGTAGATTGTGACTGGGATTTTAAGGTCATAGATAAAGTTTGTGAAACAATGCTTAGCATGGATTCAATGAACAGTTATCTGTGTGTCTTAGTCTTAGAAAAATGTCATGAATTAGGATTTGGAGAACCAGAGAATATTCCCCATCTCAGACAGCCACAGACTTTAGAAGATATGCGCCCACACAACTGGTGGGAAGTGCGAATAGGTTGTGAGCAAGGTCAGATGACCCCAGATCCAAAAACAGGTCTTTACGAATATGGTATTAGAATTAATGATAAGTTTTTCTCTGGTACAGGAGTCGGTCCTTTTCAGGCTAAGATGGCTGCAGAATGTATAGCTTTGAATTATCTCTGCCACGAAGAAATTAAAAGAAAAATAAAAACAGTTGATTATTCAAATCCAGTAAGTCAGCTTCATGAATTTGTTCAAAAACAAATTATCATGGAACCTATTTATGATTTCTCGGAATATCATGATTCAAATGGGAATCCAATCTGGCGTTGTACAGTTTCTCTTGAAGGAATACCAAAAAGTTTTACTTCAGAAGCTATATCTAAAAAAGAAGTAAAGCAGGAAGCAGCACTTCAATTACTTAAGTTTTTCATTGAGACAGAAATTGAAGAATCCAAAGAATGGGAAACACCTATTTTTTATACAGGCGGAGCCAGATTTTGGTCTGATGAAATGAAAGAGGAGATGAAAAAAATCATGAAACATGATTTTGATAATGGAGTAAATGAATAATGATTTTTAAAAATATAGATGATTTTCATGAAGAAAAAACTTGCACTTATAAAAATGAAACATACTCAGTTCGTGATAATGGAGCTGTGTTACGTCATTCTGGTAATTCAGAACGTAAACGAAAAATAGACGACATCTGGACTTTTGGAACATTAGATGACAAAGGTTTTATGCGTATTGGTGGTGAAAAAATCAATAGAATTGTAGCAACAGCTTTTTACGGAGTACCGGCTTCAGAACAGTATGTAGTTTTTCACAAGAATTATAATTCGCAAGATAACCGGGCAAAAAACTTATCCTGGGTTACAAAGTTCGAATTTAAAATACTTCAGCCGTCAATACAATTTCAACTAAGATTACTATTGGGCATGAAGATTGAAAGCATCCTTTCTGATATTTCTGTTTTGCAAACAATAGATGTACCTAACCTAAACTGGATGAAATCTGTTACACAGGCAGAAGCAGATACTTGCTTGCAAAAATATGTAGACTTAAAATTTTCAACACCACAGGAAATAGAAGATTTGAATTGGCATACACAATCAAGCAAAGATGTCTTAAAAAATCTTAATCCAGATTATAGAGAATCACTTACGCCAAATGCAGTCGTAGTTGGCAATATGATTTCTTCTTATTTTCCTTGTTGTCCACAAGAAAAAAGCGAAAATCCATTGCAAGAATATTTTACAAGACTCCAGCCTGGTAATGTGTATTACATGAACTCAAAATATAAGGTCCTTGTTCAGCAAACTGCATTTGTTGATGATAAAATTATTATTAAATGCGAGAGTGGCGATGGAGAAAATGCTATAAAGCCTTGGAGTGTAAGTACAATTACTTATGATAACGGTTTATATGTTCATGAATTGTACAAAACTTGTTTTCAGGAAATAAGTGCAGATAAATATTTCGCAATTCTTCAGGGCAAAGAATGGACTGGCGGCGATGTGTTTGATGATTATTGCTGATAATCTGGGAATAAAGTAAACCTCTTCAGTTCGTGGCAAAATGTCACGAACTGAGTAATTATTTTTATATAAACATCTGCTGCAGCAGGGCTTTTTTTCGTTGATGCCAGGTGGTTACTACTTTTTGTTGGGTTTGGATTAATGAATCTATGATTGAAAGACAGTCGGCGATTTTTTGTTGTTCGGCTTTACAGGGTAATCTAATATCAATTTGATTCAATCCTTCGATTGAGATTCCTTTAACAGTTGTACCACTAGTCTTTTCATCTATTTTTGTTTGAATAGATTGAAATAGCAAATGCAAAAATTCAACATTTATATCAGATTTGACAATCTTCAAATCTTGGTTTATTGCAGTTATACACTTTGTAATTACAGTTTTCCCTGGAGACATTCGAGTTATTAACAGTAACGAATCTGGTTCGCAAATATTTGTTGCACTTGAATCAGCACCTAATTGAGAAATCTTATCCTGCGTCTCATATAAATATTTTCCTGTAATGTCTTTAACACTAGCCCAATTGATATTTCCATTCCAATATTCTTTAACTTTTTTACTTGGTGTTCCACCACCAATGTACGAACAAACATCTCCCAGCTTCTTTTCTTCCCATTCAGGGAAATCTGTGCCGTCGTCGGATTTGAAGCGGAGTTGCTGGGTGAAAAGTTTTTGCATTAAGGCTTTTTTCTTTTTTTGCAAGTTTTTTAGAATCTTTGTTTCTGTTGTGATTATTGAATCTACATTTGAAAGAAAATCTGCGATTTTTTGTTGTTCAGCAAGAGTTGGAACAGAAATGTTGATTTTCATATAATCTGTGTATGAAATATTTAACAAGCCATCCATTCTTGCAGATGAAGATATATATCGAGCTAATTCTGAATCTAATTGAGTTCTATTCAAAAGATAAGAAAAGAATTTCGTATTTCCTTCTGTTAGTTTAAAACAATGATAAACAAAAGGTATCCTTGCTTTATCTAAATCAAGACAAAAACAAGCGCCATATTTTTTTAATTTTGAAGCACCATGATTATAAGCAAACTCTCCAGCATGTAATTCAATATACTTTTTAAGACTTTGACCTGTCATTTCTTTCGAGTATTTATTTGATTGTAATATGAATCCATTTGCTGCAGAAATCATCATAATTGGTGCATCTGAATTAGAATTTACACGAGTTATCTCTTGCGTGAATTTTCCAAGTTCTGATTTTTCCCATTCCCCGCTAAACTCTGGGAATCTTAATTTAGGTATATTGCTCATTCTACTTCTTTCTTCCCAATAGTTTTTTTTCGGCTTCTTCAAGAGCTTTCAATTCCAGTGCATCCTGTTTGTCGGCTTCTTTTGCTTCATATTCTTTGCGGCGTTTATCGAATTCAAGATAGATTTGCTCTACCTCTTTATCTGCCTGAATTCTTGAACGATTGCCTTTATCATCAAGAAGCTTAAAATCATTATCAGTAATAAGCTTGTCTATGTTGTCTTCCCAGAATTGCAAGGTAAGTGTTTTTCGCATTTTTACGCGAAGTTCTGCTGTATCAAGGAATATGCTTACAAGACGATTCAGTGTATCAAGTTCATCCTCTGTAAGGTAATTCTTGGAAATATAAATATCCTGCTTGCGGACAACTTTTCCCTTCCAGCTTGTAAGATTCATGTTTGGTTTGGAAGAGTCTGCACGGCTTAAAATAATTTCTGGGGCAGTTTGATTTGTTACTGCATAAATCAGTTTATTCTGGGTTTCGGCAAAAAACATCTGTGTTGCTTTATCACTTCCGTCATAATCAGAACTTAAGGCAAATAAATCGCGAACTTTCTGATAAAAGCGTTTTTCACTTGCACGAATGTCTCTGATTCTTTCAAGAAGTTCATCAAAGTAGTCTGGTCTTCCATCCGGATTCTTAAGACGTTCATCATCCATCACAAAGCCCTTTGTAAGATATTCAGAAAGATTTTCGTTTGCCCATCTTCTAAACTGGGTGCCACGAATGCTTCTTACCCTAAAGCCTACGGCAATTACCATTGGCAGGGCATAATAAGTGACATTGTAATTTTTACCATCTGCGGCAGTTGTTAAGTAATCCTTAACAACTGAATTTTCCTCTAATTCCTTATCCTGTAATATATTAGCAATGTGCATGCTTATATTAGGTTTTGAGGTGTCAAAAAGTAGAGCCATCTGCTGCTGGTTCATCCAGATTACACCATCGCGGGAATAAAGCTTTACATCAGCTTTGCCGTCATCTGTATTATAAATAATCAGTTCGTTTTCCATTATTCCCTCCTAAATCCCCAGCCCAGGTTCTGTACAATCATTCTTTCTTCCTGCTATATTGCCACACGGATTCGGAAAATCTAACGATTTTCCTTGTTTTTGAATTTTGTTATTCGCTCCCATTTTAAAGATGTTTCACCAAAATTTATTAGAAGACCTATATCTAAATTTGCAGCATTCAAATAATTCAAAACTTGAGCTTTATGAGGTTTTGACAAGACTGTCACAGCTTTTAATTCCACAATGATTGAATCATAGCAAACAAAATCTGCATAGTATTCTTTAGACAACCGTTTCCCTTTATAAATTATTGGCAGCAACTTTTCACGTTCGTAAGGTATTTCCTGAATTTTGAATTCTTCTTCCAGAGCTTCTTGATATACAGTTTCAAGAAAACCGTTTCCCAATTCATTATGAACTTCAAAACAAGCATTAATAATTCTTCCAGTCATATTTTCATTAATTAACATTTTTTCTCCATGATTTTGCGTTAGCAAAATCGAATCCGTGTGGTAACATATTGTACTTAAAAATCTTCCTAAATCCCCAGTTCCTTTGCATACTTTTCATACTCTTTCATCAGAGAATCTCGTTCTGCGGTAGCTTCTTTTAGTTCTTTGTCGATTTCTGCTAAATCAAGTTCCGGTTCTTCATCAAAGGTATCTACATATCTTGTGATATTAAGATTGTAGTCGTTTTCTTCGATTTCTTTCATGCTTGCAACATGGCAGAACTTTTCTATATCTTTACGGTTTTTATAGGCATTCAGGATTTTCTGGACATTTTCTTCTGTAATTGAGTTTTGATTTTTGCCTGGTTCATATTCTTTTGAAGCATCTATGAAAAGAATGTTGTCCTTGTTCTGTCCGCGGTCATTCTTAAGAACCAGAAGACTTACCGGAATTGATGTTCCATAAAAACAGTTTGGAGCAAGACCAATTACTGCATCAAGATAATTAAGATTTTTTACTATATAAGTTCTGATTGCTTCTTCTGCTCCACCACGGAACAAAACTCCGTGAGGAAGGAGCACTGCAATTCTGGCATCATCCTCTGCCATATGGAAAATCATATGTTCAAGGAATGCCATATCTTCATAACTTTTTGGGGCAAGCTTTCCATATGGGCTAAAACGGTCGTCTTTCATGTATTTATCTGAGGCAGACCACTTTTGTGAATACGGAGGATTTGCAACCTGCACCTGATATTTTTCTTCCCAACTTGAACTGTTTTCTCCGCCATCTGCAATTGTGTCTGTGTGACGTATATCAAACTGTTCGTAATGAATATTGTGAAGAATCATATTCATGCGGGCAAGGTTATAAGTTGTAGGATTACATTCGTTGCCGTAGTAGTGACCGACTTTTACGCATCTACCAACTTGGAGCAAAAGAGAACCAGAACCACAGGCACAGTCGCAAACAGCTTTTGTCTGCTTAAGTCCGTCTGTTGCAAGTAATGAAAGAAGTTTTGAAACAGATTGAGGAGTATAGAATTCACCGGCTTTTTTACCGGCTGTTGCAGCGTACATACCAATTAAGTATTCGTAGGCATCACCAAGTACATCAATTTCTGTATTTTCCAATTCAAAGTCGATTGTGTCGATAGACTTCATTACTTTTGCAATTAAGACGGAACGGCTTTTTACATCGCGGCCAAGTTTGCTGGAAGTTAAATCCATATCATCAAAAAGATTTTCAAAGAGCTTTTCTGATTTCTTGCCAAGGGTTGAAGCTGTAATTGAGTTAATTGCTTTGTTCAGATAATCTACATCAAACTTTTCCTGCTCAATTAAATTAATGCAGCTGGTGAATAAATACTTTGGTTCAATAAAATAACCGTTGGCCTCAATCATCCAGTCGGTTATAGGCTGAACGTAGTCTTCATTTTTATAGGCTTCGGCAAAAGATATGCCGTCATCTTTTAAGAGTTCTTTTATCTGTAATTCTTCGTGTTCACTTAAGAAGCGGTAGAATAAAAGTCCCAGAACGTAGTTCTTAAATTCAGAACCTTCCATATTGTTTCTGAGGCTGTTTGCCATCTCCCAGAGCTTTTTGTGTAATTCTTCCCGCTGATAAACCTGTCTGTGAGTTGTATTGTTATCTGACATTTTTCTATTCCTTATCCTGCCATTTCTAATGAATACTTATCGGAAGTTTCAATTATAAATAATTTAATTTCTTTTACAACTTTTGAAAGTTCAAGAAAGCCCATTTCTTTATGAATAAGATTTTTGATTGAATCATTATTGAGTATTCCGTCGAATTCATATTCTTCAAAAACAGCATTCAGTTCTTTATATGTAAGGTCATGTTCATTTGCAAATCTTGTAATTACTTCCTGCTTTGCTTTTTCTTCAAAGCTTCTGAAGCGGTCTTCCAGATCTTCCGGCATTTTTAAGCCATCAATCAGACTTTGAATAAAGGCAATAATCAAATCTGATTTTTTGCGTAAGGTTGGATTTGCAGACTTTTTTATTTTATCAAAGATTTCTGTTATATCCTTTTCTTTCTGCTGAGGATTTGTCATATCAACATTCTTTAAAAGTGTAAGAATGTAATCGACATTTATAACATCTGTTTCAAGAAGTTCAATCTGAAAATCAACTTCATCAAGAATGCTGGCCTTTTCTGCAGTATCTCTCCTGCTTAAGTTTTTATGGATGTCCAGATACTGGCTCTTAAAATTATCAAAATCTTCTTCGCTTATTCCTATGAGAGCTTCATCAAACTCGAACTCTTCAAAAGTTTTGAGAGTGGTAATAAGGCGAATTACTTCACGGAAAGCAAGAATAAACTTTTTCTGTTCAGTTTCACTCTGGAGGTTTGCAGCATCTTGTGGAGTTTCTGCGACCTGCCATAACATACCAAGTGCAGTTTGCAGACGGTCCAGATAGTATTCAAAACTCTTTTGAACAATACCTTCTGTACTTGAAGAATTAGAATAGAGTTTTAATGCCTGATCTGTGTTGTATTTTAAGTTGCGATAACAAACGATGTTTCCAAATTTTTTCGTAGCTTTTTCAGTTCTGTTTGTTCTGGAATATGACTGCAGCAAATCCTGGTAAACAAGGTTTTTATCTACATAGAGTGTATTTAAAATTTTGCTGTTGTAACCGGTAAGATACATACGGACAACAATTAAAAGATTGATTTTATTGGCCTTGAACTTTTTAGAAAGGTCTTTGTTGTATTCTGCAAAGGTGTCTGTCTTAAATGATGTACCGAATTTTGCATTATAGTCATCTATGATTCTTGCCATTGCATCCTGACTTGTTTCTTCTTTTGATTCTGCATCTTCATTTACGTCGTAAGTGAAAACTGCAGCAAAGGTAAAGTCAGGGTTCAAACGCTTAAAGGTGTCGTAATATTTTATAAGATTTTCTACGCCGCTTGTTGCAAGAATAGCATTGTAGTTTTTATTTACAGTTTTTGCTTTGAAATTTTGAATTATGTTTTTGCAAACTGCTTCAATACGCCTTTCGTCATTCCAGGCTTCTGCTGTATCTATTGCAGAAACCTCTGTAGAAGAAGAGGCTGCTTCATTCTCATTTAATTTTTGTTCATACACAGAGTTTTTAGCAACAATGGTTTTCATGTATTCAATCTTAAATCCAAGAACATTTCCATCAGCAATTGCCTGTTTTATCATATATTGATGAAGAGGTTTTCCAAAAAGAGTCTCTGTAATGTACTGTATTTCACCTTCTTTTTTAGCATTCTCTTTGAAAATTGGAGTTCCAGTAAAACCAAAATATTGAGCCTTTTTGAAAAAGCCTTTTACATCTTTATGCATTTTTCCAAACTGGCTGCGGTGACATTCATCAATCAGAAATACAACTTTTTCATTCGCATATTCTTCCATAATTGATTTATATTTCGGATCATTTATGGCATGAGACATCTTTTGAATAGTTGTAATTATGAGTTTTCGGTTTTTGTCTTTTGTCTGTTCTGTAAGAGCTTTTGTATCTTCTGTCTGGTCTACACTGTTTTTTTCATATTCATTAAAGTCTTCTGTAGTTTGTGTATCAAGGTCTCGACGGTCTATGAGGAAAAAGACTTTTTTAATTTCTGGATGTGTTATCAGAAGTTTTGCACATTTCCAGCAAGTAAGAGTTTTTCCGGCACCTGTTGTATGCCAGATATAACCATTATCATCAGATGAAAGAGCTTTATCAAGCAGAAGTTCTGTAGCATAAACCTGATATGGACGCATAATCATCATGCAGCGTTCTGTATCATTTAAAACGGTGTATAAATGCAGCATTTTGAAAAGTCTGTCTGGGTTCAAAAATGCCAGAATAAATTCTTTTATATCATTAATTCTTTTATTTTCTTCATCGGTCCAGTAAAAAGCAGATGAATGCAGGAATGTATTATCACTATTAGCATAATATTTTGTATTAGTTCCATTTGTGATAATGAAAATCTGAATATACTTAAAAAGACCTGTATATGCATGGCGGCGATATCGTTCTGTCTGATTAAAAGCATCTTCCAGTGCAATTCCACGTTTCTTTAATTCCAGCTGGATCAAAGGTAGGCCATTTATTAAGAGAGTTACATCAAATCTTGTTTCATATTTATTGATAACGGTTATTTGATTTGCAACCTGTACTTTGTTATTTGAATAATCATCATAATCCAGAAACTTGATATGAACTTTGCTGCCATCTTCTCGTTCCAGAACATATTTATCTCTAAGCTGTTTGGCAGATTGATAAACTGATTTGTCTTTTAGATATGTAAGAATGCGGTCGAATTCTGTGTCTGTAAATGGTAAATTATTCAAATCTTCTTTATTTAAGTTGTAAAGATTTGTACGAAAATTATCTTCAAGAGTTTCTTTGTCTTCAATCTTCTTAAAATATGAGTAATTAAATTGTTTTTGCAATTCATTAATGAGCCAATTTTCTAATTCTGCTTCGGATTGAAAACTCAAGATGGAAACTCCTTTTTTCTTTTATTATACCACCAAAAGTTCAATTTTATAAGAAAATCCTGGTGATTATGACAGAAGATGGCATTTTTAATGGTGCTTTGGTGAAGTTACAACATTGCTAGAAGCGGTAATCTTATGAAGCAGTTCCAGTTTTGAACTTTCAAACATCTTCTTGATCTTAGCGGCTCCAAAGAATCGCTATTTTCCGTAGGATGTTTATTCATTTTTTTATCCTTTTCTACTTTAACTCTTCAATATCCGTCTTAACACGAAGCACAATCTTATTTTTCTGCATAAACTGCTGCTGAGCAATTTTATGAATTGATGGGACGAATGGTCTTCTGGAATTACAAAGATAAGCTCTTTTGTTTTCGTATTTATTCAACTCTTCACCAAAAAAGCCTATTGTGTTTGTAAGTTGTTCTATTCCATGATTAAGCCAGTCGGTACCTTTTTTATCAGCTTTCAATTCAATAAAGCAAACTGTTTTTGGAGTATATAGCATAGCATCACAGGAACTTGCAGTTTCATCTTTACCATTGTTTTTTACTGTTAGGGGAATATTATTATCTACTGCAATAAAGAAATAATCAGTTCGGTTATTACATTCTACTGTTGCATTCCATTTATCTTTAGTTTTGTCATAACTTACAAAAGCTGGCTTTTTTCTTTCTTTATCGTCTGGATCAACAAGTCCAAATTCTTTTACTTTGTTTACTGTTGTGGCATAGTCGTAAAAATTTACTTGCAAAACTTAGCCTCCAGTTCAAGAAGATCTGAGAAACTGTCATTTTGTTCTTCCAATGCCTTGTTAAGTTCGTTGTCATCAGAAGGAAGATTTTCATACGGTTCAAGAAGTTTGATAGAACCATCTGATTTTGTTTCATAAATATGAATCATTTCTCCTGGTACAGCTGCTTTTATTGGAATAATTTTTTCTATTTCTTTTTCTGGGACACCTTTTGTTAATAATTCTGCAGCTTTTGCGCTCTGAGTAAGATAGGCAAGGATGTATGGACTGTGGGTTGTGATGAGGAGTTTGTTTTCAATCTTTTCTGTAGTGTTATAACTTTGTGTGTTAAAACATTGTAAAAGGTAATATAAAACTTCCGCCTGAGATTCAGGGTATAGGTTTTGTTCTGGTTCCTCTACTACATTTATAAAACGAGAATTGATAATTCTAATAAGCCATTTATAAATGGTCTTGTCACGTTCTGTTTCAAGTTTAACAACACCTTCTGTTTTGTTTTTGTACTGTGCTAGAGCGTCACTTAAAAATTGAAGACTATTTTCTGGTATATTGTATTGATTGCCGATTTTATTCATTCCTTCTTTCCAGCGCCTTTCTTGATCAAAAGAAAACTCTGTATTAGAAGTCTTATCATCTGCAATAAACTGAGAATAATATGCACTTGTCAAAGCCATTGGAGAAAGCGACTGTAAACCGCTTGAAGCATTTACAATGTCAATTTCATAATCTTTGGCATCATCTGCAACATAAGAAGTATTTGTTTTTGAGTCATATCTGAATTCATAGCCATTTAATGGTAATTTGTACTTTGAATTCTTAAGACTATTTGCCGCTATCATATAATCAGAAAGGAAATCAAAAGTATCTTTTGCTAAGCCCTTTAAGGAACTTGCATTTTCTATTGCTGTACAAAAGTTTCTTTCGGCTGGAATATATACAATTTTTGGGCGTATATAATCTGCATCTTTGATTGAATCAATACTTATTTTTGAATCCAGATAAGTAATTTTGCAGGTTTCTCCGATGTATAGAATTTCTGTTTCTTTCTTTATATAGCAGTCAATTTTATGATAAGCAAGCAACTCTTTAAAAAATGTTTTAGTTATTTTCTTGGGAAACTCCCCTGAATCAACTTTTTTTTCAAGCCATGCACAAGTAGAATATAACTTAGCAATTGTACTCTTACCAGTTGCCTGATTTCCGCAGATTACAGTTACAGGAGAAATCTCTAAAAAACCGTCATTTTCTGAAAATCCGGTCTGAATCGGACCAAAGTTTCTAATCTTTAATTTTGCCATTATCTAAAACCTTCTAAAATATTCTATCATATAAAAGTGTCATTCAGTGACACTACAGTTATTTCTCTTCAAACGTAACAATATCTCCAATGTCACATTTAAGGGCCTTACAAATCTTATGCAGGCTTTCCATAGAGACATATTCACCTTTGTTCATTTTGGCCAGAACATTTGTGGAAATCCCGGCCAGAGGAATTAAATCTGATTTATTTTTAATTCCTTTCTCAATAAGCAGAATCCATAATTTTCTATAGTCTGTATTCATATAAATTCATTATAACACATAGATTTGTTTCTGTGCAGAAAATCTCACGATTTCTCAAGAAATAAACAATTATTCCTGATTGATGTAATTATTACTTCATCCTCCATTTAGCAATCACAACCACCCGTCAAACGAGTGGTTTGCTCTTAGCCTATAAGGCTAAGGGTCTCAAGCCGAGACTTAAGTCCCACGCTTTCACATGCGTTCAAGCCTATTGCAGTTTGTCACCCGCTGGCTCTTAAAGAGCCTTTTGTACTACTTACTACCCTTAAAAGGGTCTTCGTATTCTTTTTCAGTAATTTTATCCATCGCTATATCATGGGCTTCCTGTTCACGGATATATTTCGCAATTGTAGCTTCATTCAAGCCAACCATACTTACGTAATATCCTTCTGCCCAGAAATGGCGGTTTCCAAACTTATATTTCAGGTTCGCATGTTTATCAAATATCATCAGACTGCTCTTGCCTTTTAAATATCCCATAAATTGCAACACACTGTATTTTGGTGGTATACTTACTAACATGTGTACGTGGTCTGGCATCAGATGCCCTTCACAATTTCCACACCTTTGTAATTACACAATTGCCGCAATATCTGTCCAATACTTTCCTTGTACTGTCCATATATTGCTTTTCTTCTGTACTTTGGTGTAAACACAATGTGATATTTACACAACCATTTTGTATGACTCAACGAGTCTCTTATATTTGCCATTCAGCTTTCCTCCTTGGTGTTATGCAATAGACTTGAATAATCTTATTGTACACCTTTGAGGAAAGCTTTTTTTGCTATAAGCTTTTGCTTCTCACCCGCATAGTGGGTGGTTTATTGTGAAAATATTTCGCTTCGCTACATATTTTCACGGGCTCACGAGCCCATAATGAAAAAGTCTTACAGCCTATTTCTAACAAACTGTAAGACTTTTGAAAAGTGATTAAGCAATTCCAAATCTTTGCGATATTCTCGCTACATCTTCCTCAGAAAAATTCAACTCTCCAAGCTCCAGTTTAGCAATTCGCTTATCCTTCAGAATCTGATTTTTCTTACGTCCTCGCTCAAGTTCTGACAAAACAAACAGAACACCAAGCTAAAAAGAATCAGAATTGATTCCTTTGCCAGTGTTAGATACTTTTTCATCAGTCACTTCTTCAACAAGTCCAGCTTTCTTTGCTGCCATACGAACGGTCAAGACACGCTGCGCTTAAAGTCTTGACTCGTCCGTTTGACAGGTGTCCATAATTGTACACCTGCCATAAAACGCGAATGTCCATCAACAATGATATAAGCTTCAGTTACGATAATCGGCCTGGGCTTATCAAATCCATTTGTCCGCATATCATTTGCAATTTCAGCAGCTTTATCATTCTCCTGTTGGAATACATTCTTAAAGTCCCTGTCAAAATGAAGCTGTTAAACTTCCACCATTTTAATCTTTGCATTATCTTTATCGTTAACCTTTTTTGTCGTATTTCCAAATAATCTCATATCTAAATCTCCATAAATCTACATGTTTGCAACTCTTGCTGCATCATTATCCCAGTAGTCGTCGTGGAAAAGATTCTCTGCTTCATCCATTGTCAGAATATGTCTTTCCTGAGATTTTGATGTTTTTCTGCGAAGACCTTCATAGCAGATGTTTTCAGTGTATCCTTCGTTGAATGCACATTTAAGGGGAATTGTGATTGAATCAATAATTCCGTTAATTGTCTTTGGCACAAGTGTCTGGATTCTTTTATCAGCAAGAACAGCTTTCAAATCATCCTTTGTGATTTCGCCAATGTACTTTCCTTTGAGAGCAGGGAGCCAGTAAAGGCGAACTCGGCTTTTGCAGGTTTTACAGTAGAACATGGAAATGATTTTTCCAGTTTCTGCAACCATTGATTTTACATAAGGGGATTCTTCGTAGTTCCAGAAGGTTTCAAGAATATCATCAATCAGAATGCTTTCTTTTGTCTTTGGACGGATATCAGAGATGATGATTTTTCTGTCCTTAAGAATCTTGATAATTTTGCAGATATCTTCTTCTTCAAAATCATAAGTTTTTAGATTGTTGAATAAAGCAAGCTTGTCCATATTCAACTTGCTTTCGGATAGTTTTGCACTGTTAATTCGTTCAGGAATATTGTCGTTTACAAGTCATTCCATTGCAATCTTTTCTGCTTCTTTTCGATTGGAAGTACCAGTGCTTTTTTGGAAGGTTCGTCCTCCGTCAGGAAGGGCGAATTGAACGTAGATGTTTCCACCAGCTCGTTTGGTAGAAAAAGTAAAAGGCTTAGCCATAGAAAACCTCACTTAAGACCTTTTACAGCGGTTGCATAAAACCGTTGCATAAAATCAGTATGTTTTCTACACCAAGCCTTACTAATTGGGATTGGTAGTAGCGCTAAGTCTATATAACATATAGACTTAGCAGTATAGCGGGGGCAGGACTCGAACCTGCGGCCTCCGGGTTATGAGGGGGCACTTGGGAGCTCTTTCCCGCTTCAAATTACCTTAGTTAGTCTTATTTTTCTTATATTTTACACAGTTTTCCATTATTTGCAACCAAAAAACTTCAAATGACTTCAGAAAAACCGTTTTTTTACTTAATGTAATTCCTTAATATGAGAGGTCGGAACTATAGTATCTTTCCGTCCAATAATCTGCTTTTTAAGATGTTCTCATCACAGTTTTAAGTCTGAGGAATGTAAGTGAATAACTTCTTTTTATTAAATGTGACCGCCGGGTTTTTGATGAAAATACCCGGCGGTCGCTGCTCAAATTTGCAAATAATTTAAGTAATTTTTTCAAAAATAAACAGTTGGATAATGTTCCCGTATTGTATCACGTAAAAACCTTACCGAAATAGTTCTGTGAATCATGTAAAAAATCTTACCGAAAAGCATGATTCACAGGCTGTTTTTTTAACTCCATTTTTTTGAAAGCTGAAGTACAATATCAAGACATTCTTCAACTTCTTTTTTCAGCTGGACAACATTCAGATTCGATTTATTGTTCTGAAGTATTGATTTTACATCATCAGAAATAAACTCACTTTCCAGACATCTTTTATACGGAGTTTTTGCTGAATCGTATTTCTTGTAAGTATGGGCATCCTTTCTTTCTTTTTCAAGTATCTTTACAGATGGATAGAAATAATTTACAAGAAGATTCCATCTGTCATACAGCTTCTGCAAGGCAACCTGAGCTGCTTCTCCTTCATATCTGTAATAGCCTACAAGATGCCGAACAACACTGTAG
>JALFAW010000238.1 GCA_022773305.1 Spirochaetia bacterium | reverse complement strand
AGACCATTCTCTGAAACTGATTTCTTGGCATAGAAATCTCCTGTAAAAAAGAATTCTTAATGTGCCGTGATCAGATTTACTCGAAGTGCTACTTCAACACATGTGTCGTTTGCATTAAGTTATGTGATTATAGCAAAAAATAGTGAAAATAAAAAGTGAAAGTTATTTAGTTGTGATGTTCTTACGACTCATTCACCAGATTACCGATCATGTGCTCAATTTCAAGCTCAAGGCACTGAACGCGGGAAAGGGCGTTTACCAGTTCCTTTTCAAGATATTCCTGGTCGTCTGTAAACTTTTGAACCAGTAAAAACTTTGAATAAGCAATTCATGTATCAGATTTCCTTTAAGGCTCTTGAAAAACATGCTGGTTAAGTTGTAAATTTGTTCATACATAAGCGTAACTCTTTTTGATTTTTTTTGTGGTGATTAAGATTTTAATGATTTACGCTTTTTTTGTAAATTCTCCATTTAACTCGAAATGTAGACTATGAAAAAAAATGATAAGACATCTTGATTATAAATAAGATGGAATATTAAAAGAAAAAAAGTCAAAAAAACACAGAAAAGAAATCTGAATACGTGATTATACTCAACGAATATTAAAAAAATCGAGGCTTCTAAGTCTCTGTCTATTACAGAATTGATGGAAAATACTTCAAATTTAAGCCAAGAAATATACTTTTGTGAATTGATTTAAGTTAAAAAAAACAAGGTTCCCAGACTGTAACACAAAAAGGGAACCTTGCCGTCCAGCGTTGCTGGACATCGGAGAGAGTTTATCAGCTTATTTACAAGCTGACTAAAATATAATACATAAAAAAAATAGTGTCAATAGATTTTTTATTTTTTTTTATTTTTTTGGTATAAAATCGATAACTTATGTCTATATTATTTAGGGGGTTTTCTGGTTATATTTATGTGGAAAATATGGTATTATTTTATCTTGTTGGTAACTCTGCGGCAAGGATAGTAGTGCCTGCGAAGCAGTCCACCGTAAGCGAGGCAAAGCCGAGTGCGGAGGATGAGCGATAGCGAAGCACGAATAGCCTGTTTTTGTTTGGTGAGCCTGCCGAACCAAACAAAAGCCGCCCAGATTATTATTCTATTGATTTATATTATTAAAAATGGATTTGACTGGAACTTTTGGGTGAATTATGGCGAAAAAAAATGGTTCTATTGTTTATAAATGTTCAAAATGCGGATATTCGCAACCTAGGTGGCTAGGAAGATGCCCTGAATGTGGTGAATGGAATTCTTTAGAAGAAATAATTATTGACAGTTTTGCGAAGACTGCTGGTGAAGGAAATCAAAATGTGATAAAGCAAAAACCTGTTGATCTATTGACTGTTTCTTCGCAGAAAAATGTCAGAATTTTAAGTGGAATTGATGAATTTGACAGAGTCTTGGGAGGTGGTGCAACTAAATGTTCGGCTATTTTGCTTGGTGGTGAACCTGGAATTGGTAAATCGACATTGCTTTTGCAGACTATATCGTGTATTTCACAAAAAACAGATAAAAATGTACTATACATTAGCGGTGAAGAATCTGCTGGACAGATTAAAGAACGAGCCGCACGGCTTTGCTTGAATACTTCAAAAATTAAATTGCTTTGCACTTCAAGATTGGAAGATTGTTTGGATGCGCTCGACGATTTATCTCCTGTTTTTATCATTATTGATTCGATTCAGACGATTTATTCTGTGCAAGCTGGGTTTATTCCTGGAACTATTAATCAATTAAAATATTGTGCAAATGAGTTTATTTCTTGGGTAAAAGAACGTGAAAGTGTTTTGATTATGACTGCACACGTTACGAAGGAAGGAACTATTGCAGGTCCAAAATCGTTGGAACATATGGTAGACACTGTGATTTCTTTTGAACGCAATAATGATGATATTAGATTCTTACATGCTCAAAAAAACAGATTTGGTTCTGTTGATGAAATTGGAATTTTTTGCATGACAGATAAGGGATTGGTAGCCGTGCAAGATCCTTCTTCCTTATTTTTAACTAAAAGAAAAACCGAACAACCTGCAGGAGTAGCTTGCACACCCGTTTTTGAA
This sequence comes from Spirochaetia bacterium, assembly GCA_022773305.1. Taxonomy (GTDB): domain Bacteria; phylum Spirochaetota; class Spirochaetia; order Treponematales; family Treponemataceae; genus Treponema_D. Next base: position 2,973 of record JALFAW010000238.1, on the reverse strand, counting down.
GGATCACGTGTTTTTCTAGTAGAGATTCAAGCTTTGACTGTTCCTGCTAAAGCTTCTATTTCGAGAATTTATAGTGAAAAGATAGATAATGGCAGAATTGCACGCATTTCTGCTGTAATAGAGAAACGTTGTGGCTTATGTTTTTCTGATCAGGATATTTATGTAAATGTTGCTGGCGGAATTAAACTTTCTGAAAGCTCTATTGACGCGGCAATTGCTGCTGCTCTTTACTCGGCAAGAACTGATATTCCTGTTAAGGCGAATATGGCAATTTTTGGTGAATTGAGTCTTGCAGGCGAAATAAGAAATGTTGTGAAATCAAAACAAAGAATTAAGGCTGCTGAAAATCTTGGCTTTACAAAAGTTTTGTCACCCGAAGAAGATTGTAAACAAGATCAAATCTGCGACATTAAGCAACTTGTAAAAAAAGTTTTTTCTTAAATTGGGTAATATTGGATTTAGTTGTGTCATTTTAACCTTTCCACTTGTGTAAATATGACACACTTTTTTTTACATATTTTTTTTCTGTAGAAAATAAATCTTTTTGTTTTTTTTCAACGATTTAGAGAATTTTTAGTTAAAAATAATCAAAATATTTAGTTTATAAGGATTTTTTTTTATTTTATATAAAATCAAATTACTTGGCACGAAACTTGCTATATATTTAATGTAAGCATAAGCCTACAAATATTAAATATATAGCAAGCGTTTTGAACGCTTCCGCTCATGCGGAGTTCTAAGGAGGTCGATTATGACAGAACTTTCACTTTTTAATTCACTTTTTAATGATTTGTTGGGTAACACATCTAGTAGTTTGTACACTACAGCAAACACACCTCGTGTTGATATTAAAGAAGAAGATAAAGCTTACATTCTTGAGATGGAATTGCCTGGTCGCAGCGAAAACGATGTTATTATTGAGCTTGATCATGATTCTTTAAAAATTGCATCTAAAACTGAAGAAAAAAATGTAACTGAAAAGAAAGATGATAAAAAAGCTCCAAAGTATATCTTAAAGGAACGCAGATCTTGTGGTTTTGAAAGAAGATTTACTCTACCAAACGATGTTGACACAGAATCTATCAAAGCTAACTTCAAAAATGGTATTCTTTCTATAACATTAGGTAAAAAAGCAATTGCAACTCCTAAACAGATTGCTATAGAAGCTTGCTAATAATTTGTTAATGTTAGTTCAGATGATTGTGTCTGATTTTCCATAAAAAATAAAAAATTGCAAAACTGAGGTTTATTTTAGACCAATATGTTTTGCAATTTTTTTTTAAAATTTTGAGATTCTAACTTTTTTTATCATTCAGGCAATAATACACATAATTTTATTTTGAACGATATTATCTTTGTTATTCGCCTTTTAATGTAGAACCAAAATGCACTAAATAATCGATAAAAGAAACGTAGCTACAAACAACACAAACAATAAAAAGCACAAGAGAAATTGTTTTTAATGTCTGCCAGTTTGAAGGAATTTTTTCTGTACGCACAAGAATTTCTAGGAATAATGCATAAAATTCTGAAACAACATACATCACTGTTTTAAATTTACCACCTTTTCTTGCTGCAATTGCAACTCCTTTTTTTGCAGCTACCATCCTCAAAAAATTCTGACTGAATTCACGAAGCATGATTAATAGTAAAATTACAACTGGTAAATACGAGATTTCAGGATTTGCAGATTTCATAAAACAGACAAAAGTTGTCAGATGAAGAATAACATCTGCAAAAGGGTCAAAAAGTTTTCCAAAATCACTTACTTCATTATTTTTTCTAGCATAATGACCATCTAAATAATCAGTAAATTCTGCAAAAATAAGACATGGCAAAGCAATCAAAAGAGAAGAAAAAGTAAAATTTCCTGTCCAAATTGGTATATAATATAATAGAAAAAAGATTGGTGCAAAAATAACACGAACAAGAGTAAATTTATTTGAAAGTTTCATTTATTCATTATCCTTAATCTTAAAACAAAAGTCAATAAGTTTTGAAATCATGAATTATGCTAACCGCAGATTTTGCTTCATATTCTGGCATTTGAGAACGAATCACTTGTAAAGCAGATTCTACAACCACAGGAGAATCTGAAACGCCGTGAAGATAGATTGTATTTCCTTCAATTGTGGCGTGCATAAAATCAATGTTTACACGTTCTTCAAAATACAATTTGTTTACGATAGACTGAGCTTTTAACAATTGCTCTATCATCAAATTGCCATCTTCTTCCTGTTTTACAGTAACTTTTGTTTCAACAATATCACTGATAATTTTTGCACAATTATCTAATGAAATTTTTCCAGTATTCAAAACTGCATGATACAAAGATGCATCATTAATATCAACATTGTAAAAACTGCGGTGATACCCTGCTCTATTTTCATCGCTTTCTTGAATTCGCTGAAGTGCTTTTTTTTCATCCCAATTAAATTCGTTTCGAAGACGTGAAATACGAGTTTTTTCATCTGCGATAAGTCGAACAGCAATGTGATTTGGAACATTTTCCAAAACTGCAAAAGCTCCACGACCAATAATTACAACATTTTTCTTTTCTGCAGCCTCAAGTATTGCTAGTTGGGCATAATTAAAATATTCGTCGCGACCCTTTGTCAAAGAAGCAAAAAAACCAGGTTTTCTTTCATCAAATTTTGTAAGTTTTGACTCTGGAAATCCCAATTCAACGATTCTTTTTTCAATTTCTTTACGAGTTATAAAAGTGTAACCAAGATTTCTTGCCAATTTTTCGGCAACTTCATCACCGTGAGCTGCAACTTGCCTAGAAATAGTAATAATTGCCATAAATCACCTCGTTTTTTTGATTTTTCTTAAATACTAGGTTCAATTTCGAGTATTTGATTTACAAACCGTGGCAAGGATTGTAAGGGCTGGCGAAGCCAGTTCCGAAGCGGAGCGAAGGAATGAAGCGATAGCGTAACCCTGAAAAGCCTGATTTTTGCGAAGCAAAAA
>JALFAW010000131.1 GCA_022773305.1 Spirochaetia bacterium | reverse complement strand
TTCTTCAAGACGGGCATTTTTTTCTTTCAGCTGTCTTACTTCCTCTGTCTCCAGCTTACCGTCGATAAAAAGCTGAATCCATTCGCTCAGCGTGCCTGGTGAAATGTCGTGCTTTACGGCAATCTCTGCCTGTTTTTCACTTGCTCTCAATGCCTCTCGAACGACATCCAATTTGAACTTGTCTGTGTATAATTTTCTTTTTCTTCCCATTAAATTTGCCTTGTCTTAATATACTGCAAATTCGTTATTTTGAAAATTCATTGTCCAATTTCTGGACTTAGTATACTCTTGATTATTTTCAATCTCTTTATTTTCAAGTTGTCCAGAACTTTTCTCCATTTTCGTTTCTGTTACCAATTCATTTATTTTAAGATTCAAGATTTCTTTTTTTTGCAGATTAGAAACTTGCCCACAACAAAATACTTCTAATTCTGAACAATCTTTAAATGCTTCTTTTTCAATTATTTTCAATTTCTCATCAAATAATACTCTCTTAACATTCCATAGATTTTGAAATGCCTTGCTTTTAATAATTTCTATGTTTTCAAATTGATATTCTTCACTATCAATTTCATTATTTTTTTCATCTATTCCAAAAATAAAATACTTTAATATGCTATCTTCTTCTACATAAACTGCTTTGATAAATAAAATCCTTATAAAAATTTTCGCTCGCTCCGCCTACAGCAGTACTGCCCATTACGGCTTACTGCCTTCATGTGCCGTACTGCTGTAGGCTACACTCGTCTGCCTAGTTATCAGCGGAACAAACAATGCGGAAACCAAGGTCGTAGCGCCAGTGGTCATCGTTGTAGCTCATGCCCCTGTAGACCACCTCGCAGTAGCTGTCGTAGTGGCCATAGCTGCCACCACGGTAATAGCGGAAGAAGCTGTAGTCCGGGTCAACATCCCAACACCACTCCCAAACATTGCCGTTCATATCATATAAGCCGTATCCGTTTGACTTCTTCTGTGCGACAGGATGTGTTTTGTTTCCACTATTACTTGAATACCAACCTACTTCATCAAGATTATCACTTCCAGAATATCTATAATTCTGCCCGCCTCTTGCGGCATACTGCCACTCTTCTTCTGTAGGCAGTCTGAATCCATTTGCTTTTGTATTCTGAGTTACTTCTCCTCGAATTTTTTCACCCTTATGTGGTGTATAATTCCAGATTCCAACATCAGTTTTACCGTCAACTGCATATACAGGTGTAAAACCAAACTTTTTACTAAGTTTATTACAGAAATAAATTGCATCATACCAGTTTACTGTTTCTACAGGATTATTATCACCTTTAAAATAACTTGGATTGCTACCCATAACAGATGTATACAATTTTTGAGTTACTTCTGTATTAAGCATCTTAAAGTTTTTCTTAGGAATCGACACCATTTTTATTCCCATAGGATCAAACATCTTTGCAACTTCATTATCTCTTGTAACTAATTTTTTTGCATTTTCCAAAGATTGTCCTTTAACCATATAAACTTCAACAGGATATTTTTCAGGGTCAAACTTTGCTTTTTCTTTTTCAACAACACCTGCAAACACCCTAAGTTCCCATTCAGGCTTCATTGTACGTGGCTGAACCTTGTTTAAGCTACTAGTCTGAGTTACTTTACCGCTTACAGTATTAATTACACGAATCTTTGAGAAGTTGAACTTATACTGACTTGGCTTTTCATCATCTTCTGCAATTACGTTATAGTCAATTTCAAAGTAGATAATCGGGTCACCACGGGTAAGAAGCGAGTTATACATGTCCACATTATTTGTATATTCTTCAATTACAGCATCATCCAGTTCTGTTGCCATGTCTGGTGCTTTTTTACCGCTTAAAGCTTCATAGTTTACAATGAAATTATCTGTGTAAAGTAAAATACCGTCAGAATATAAGCTTAAATATGCATTCCATCCATTCTTGCTTCCTTCATATTTACCGTAACTTACTTTAAGCTCATCACCCATAGAAGAAACAGTTCGGGTTGTAGCAAGTGTTTTTTGATCTGCACGGATTTCTGCAAGTAGTGCAGCATCCTGGCTTGCTGTTGCCTTTTTTACAGCTTCACAGTCTGCAAAGAACTTGTTTGTAAGGTCTTCATTGCTCTTTATTACCTGGTTTTCACGGCGCTGTTTTGCCTGTTCAGTAGGCTTTCCATTACTGCCAAGCTCTACAGTACTATAACTCTTGCTACGGATTTTCTGTTCTTCTGAAGCTCTGTCACTGACAAGCTGTTTGTAAAGTTCCTGACTTCTTCCTTCTACTCCCTGGCGGATTTCCACAAGGGCCTTCTTCTTGCTTTCAATTACATTGATCTGTCCAAGAACTCCCTGCTTTTCCATCTTGAGTTTGCGGACTTCTGCTGCTTTTGCTGCAGCATCCTTTGCCATCTGGTCACGCTGGGTCTTTAATGCAATGGAACGTTCTGCTTCCAGTTTTTCATCTTCTGCAGCCCGTGCCATCTGTGCCTTAAGTTCTTCCTGACGTTTCTTTTCTGCATTCTGCTTTTCTACAAGGAGTGCTTTTTCTGCTTCAATTCTGTTCTTGTTTTGGATTGCATTAATATCGTTGGAAGTCATGAGCTTAGAAAGTTCAGCATCATAGTCTTTCATCATTTTCTGATACTGTTCTTCATTCTGTTTTGCCAGAGCAAGCTGTGCATCCACAGAAAAGTTTGCTGATCCTGATGTAAGGAGATTTTTGTTAAGTTCTGTTATATTAATATTTAACTTATTTGCCAATGCAAGGGTAAGTTCATCTACAGCACCAGTGGAACCATAAAGATATTCTGCTTTTGAGTATTCTTTAGAAGAACAGCTTGCCATCTGTTCACCGGTTGTAAGGTCTGTAAAATCAATACTGATTGTATAACCGGAACCAGTCTTACGAAGCTTTGTAAATACGGCAAATTTTGCTGTTGTAATTTTTCCAAGTTCAATAGCTGTACTTTCATCTCTTCCGCCGTCTTCACTTTCTGCCTGAAGTTTCTTCAATGCAAGTTCCGATTTCGAGTCAACTACAGTCTTCATTCCAAGATATTCCTGAAGGTTAGACTTAAGTTTGTCCTGTACCTGGCCTGGAAGCCATGAAGATTCTGCAGCAGAAATATTTACTACTTCCTGGTTCACAACCTGAACTGGGAATTTTGTGATATTTTTTCTTGCTTCTGCTTTCTGCTCTTCAAGATATCGTTCTTTGTATTGTGCTACTGTTTCGATTCCTGCAATATTTGTGATTGCATAAGTCTTTGAAGCAAGATCTTTTACTTCAAAAGTTGTACTCCATTTTTTTAATTTTGAATACGAAAGCCTTGATTTAATCTCTGTCATATCCATTCCAGAAACAATCTTTATTTTGCTTTTTGCAAGAAGGGGAATTGTAACTGTTCCACTTTCTGTAATTTGCATTTTTCTTAAATCAATTTCTGAAACAAATACTGCGGTCGCATCTTTGTTTGATTCTAATGTCTTACCTATTTTTTTTTCATCAACCTTTGTCTGAGCAAAAAGTGAAACTGAAAATAAGCTTATAAGTAATAATGATAAATATTTTTTCATTTATTTTATTTCTCCTAAAGTCTTGTCTGTCCAATCAACAACTACTACCCTATCCACATCATCATCAACCTTTAATCAATGTCTTTTTTCATTTGATTTCTCCTTCCGCTGTTAAATTCAGCTTAAAATTTAATTTCTTCATTTATTTTTTTTGCCTGTGTAAATAATTTATCTGTCATATTTTTTACCTGCCAATATTATTTATTACCAACAGGCAAAAATGATTAAAAAAAAGTCTCACGACATACAAATTTAGCTTGTATATCATGTGACTTTCTATATTTTAGTTCTGATATAAATTTATTTAAACAAAGTATCCCTGCAATCGAGTAATCGAGTAATCGAGTAATCGAGTAAATTTTACCGCGTGCATTTTTTGTGTCAACATACTTATTGTGATTATATCACAAAAAACTCAATTTTCCAATCTTTTTGTAATTGATGTAAATTGAAGGCAAGCAGTAACATATAATTCCCCTGGCCGCGAGGCTGGAACGGCGTAATTTCAATGTTCCAGGGAAGGAGCTTTTTCCAATCGGCTGTTGTTTCGCAGTAAGGAGCACTCTCAAAAACACAGCGGAGGTAATCTTCAGGGCTCAGGTTATGAATCTTTGCGGTTTCGATCATTGTAAGAATCCAGCAACTGCTTTCGGCTCCTTTTCCGCTTCCGTAGAACATTGAGTTTTTCCTGAGCAAAGTGAACGGACGGATGGTTCTCTCGGCTTCATTCGTACTTGGGGTAAGATATGAATAGTTCAAATACCTTGTAAGGTTTTCCCAGCGGTTCAGACAGTAATTTATTGCCTGTTTTGTTTTTGAGGTTTCAAGTATTTCCCGGTTCTTCTTTTCCAGAAGCCATTCATGAAGATTGTCAAACAACGGCTTTACTTCCTGCTGACGTCTTTCAAGGAACTGTCCTTCGGTAATTTTTCCTTCATCAAAAAGTTCTCTAAGCTCTGTTTCTTTGTTGAAAATCTTTTCGTATAAATCCACAGCTTCCTTTGCAGTTTTTGACTTTGTCGCCTTTGCAGATTCAGCCCATGGACGCCTTGAATGCACGTTGCAGTTGCACAGTTGGATTTTGTGCTCAGGATGGTTCTCGTTCCACCAGGAAACTGCAGAGTCATATCCTGAATATCCGTCTGACTGGATTACATTGCCTTCAAAGTTTTCAAGGAATGAAAGCACGTTCCTTCCGCTTCGAGTCCATCTGAAATTGTAGGTGCGAACCTTGTGCTCGCCGCCGAGAACCACCCACATGTAGCAGTTCTTTCTGGCTTTCGATTCGGCATTTTCCTCTGTTCAGTTCGCCATAGTACAGCTTTCTCAAAGATTCCGTTGCATCAAATATTTTCTACTGCCAGTTGCAGAAATTCTGCCTGCTGAAGTGGATTCCCTGCCAGTTGTAGGCGTCTTCAAGGCAGTAGTAGGGAGTGTGCATCATGTGCTTGCTGACAAAAATATGGGCAAGGAGCGAAGGTGTCACAGGGGATTTTTCGATTATCCTTTTTTCTTTTGCTGATTTTGTAACAGGTCTGTCATTTTCATCGACGCAATTCGGGCATTCATAAACGTAGCGGATTACTTCTTCAAAAAAATTATATAAAGGTTCAATTTCGAGTTTTTTAATTTTAAACAGTGGCAAGGATTGTAAGGGCTGGCACAGCCAGTTCCGAAGCGTAGCGAAGGAATGAAGGTAGCACGAAGTGCGTACGGAACCCTGAAAAGCGCGAGTTTGCAATGCAAACTCGGGACGAGAAATGCTATGCATTTCTCGCTTTTTTTGCGAAGCAAAAAGCCACCCAAAGAAAAAAAATTTAAAACTCGACATTTGTCCATAAAGAATGTTATAAGTTAATTGCAAAACTAGTTTCTAAGAAAATCCGAGTGGTAAGATCCTCGTGTCAAAACACTAGGACCTTATGCAATAATTATTTTACTTTGCGTATTATTGACAGTTTTAATAAAAAATACTCTGCGTACTATTGGCGATTTTTAAGAAAAATACTCTGCGTACTATTGATTTCTAGAAATTTCTTTTGTAAAATATGATTATGGAAATCAAAAGAAAAATTTATCAAAAATTGCTCAAATGGAAAGAAGAAACAAATGGTACAAAAGCCTTATTTTTAGAAGGTGCAAGACGCATTGGAAAATCTACGATTGCAAAGAAATTTGCTCAAAATGAATACGAATCCTTTGTTTTAATAGATTTTAACAATGTTTCAAAAAAAATCAAAGACAATTTTGATAATCTTAATAATTTAGATTTGTTTTTTCAGACAATTTCCCTTGAATACAATACTAAACTTTATAATAGAAAATCTGTAATCATTTTTGATGAAATTCAAAAATTTCCTCGTGCAAGAGAAGCTGTAAAATATTTAGTTCAAGACGGAAGGTTCGACATTATTGAAACAGGTTCTCTTATTTCCATAAAGGAAAATGTTCAAAATATTACAATTCCTTCAGAAGAACGAATGTTAAAAATGTATCCAATCGATTTTGAAGAATTTCTTATTGCAAAAAATGAAGAACTTCTTTTGGATTATATTTATGAATGCTACAAAAATAAAGTTCCTTTGGAGCAAAGCCTTCATGCAAAAGCAATGCACATTTTTAGAGAATATATGCTTGTTGGAGGAATGCCCCAAAGCGTTGTTGCCTATTTAGAAAATGCTTTAGATTTTGAAAAAAGTGATATTGAAAAACGAGATATTTTGGAACTTTACAGAAATGATATAAAAAAATCTGCAAAAAGATACAATTCCAAAGTTTCTGCAATTTTTGAAAATATTCCAGCATATCTTTCAACTCACGAAAAGAAAATTGTGTTAAGTGAAGTTGATAAGAATGCAACATTTGATAAATACGATGAGCCTTTATTCTGGCTTGATGATTCTATGATTTGTAATCTTTGTTATAAATGTAATGATCCTTGTGTAGGTTTTGCATTAAACAAAAATGAATCTAGCGTTAAATGTTATATGGGCGATACAGGTCTTTTGGTTAGTCTTGCATTTAGTGAAAATGAAATTGCAAATGCACAATTATATAAATCAATTATGAATGGGAAACTTTCATTAAATGAAGGTATGTTGTATGAAAATGTAATTGCTCAAATGCTAGTTTCAAAGGGAAGAAAACTTTATTTTTATACTCAATATAATTTAGAAAAACGTCGTAACGATATTGAAATTGATTTTTTGCTTTCAAACGAAAGCAAAACTAATTTTAAAATTTTTCCATTGGAAGTAAAATCTAGCAAAAATTACACAACAACATCATTAACAAAATTTGCCGAAAAATTTGGAAACAAAATAGAAAATCAAATTATTGTTCATCCAAAACAATTTAGTTTTGAAAATGGAATAATGAAAATTCCTCCATATATGATTCCTTGTTTGTAAGAACTAAATATTGATTTTAACCTAAAAAAAATACCACACGAACGCTTCCAAAACCCACTTCTTTCTTACAAAAGTGAAGTTTTTCGCAAATCTAAAATTTCTAAAGCTTATTCATGAAAGATTAGTTTTGATATTATACTTGGAAATTATTGAGAATTTAGGTATATTTATTTTATGAATAAACACAATATGCAGCTCTTGCAGGAGCTTTCGATTAAAAATGGTCCTTTGTGTGTTGG
>JALFAW010000110.1 GCA_022773305.1 Spirochaetia bacterium | reverse complement strand
TGCTCGTGTCAAACCTACGTGTTCCTTTGCATACGCACGCAAAAAAAGCCCACCATCATGTGGAAAGGTACTTCTACTTTTTATTGCTTATTAGCGTACACAAATTAACACACGTAAGCCTCCTTCCAATCTCAAACTGTGCACAGTATAACACACATCCGATAGACTTGTCAACCATTTTTAACCTTGTTTTCCATCTTGTTTTTCCATCTCTTACGGGCAGTAGCAAAGCCAGGCGAGCCAGTCAACGGTCAAGATGAACGGCGCTTTCAGCGCCGCCGTTGACAGTCTCGCCCGTCTTTGCTAATGGGTAATCAAGGCGGGAAAGCCATTTTAGGGCTTTCCCGCCCATTTCAATTTTGGGAGAACAGAATGCTAGGTCTGTCCCCTTTTTCATAATTTTTTTACTTTCGCCAGTGAGGTGTGGCAGCGAAGCTGCATGATGCAGGTGTTTAAACTGCACAGCGTACCTCAGCTTGAACGGACGCCTTTGGCGGGTCCGAAGGACTGAGCGTTAGCGAACCGTGAAAGGTGAGTGGGTGTTTGAAATTTTGCTAAAAAAAAGAAGGTCTGTCCCTCTTTAATTCTAAAAATGATATTGATAAAACTATTTGGACTTTTTATAATGAATTTATGTTTGAAGTACGCGTTGAAGCTGATTTTGCTGCAGCTCATTTTTTGAAGGATTATAACGGTAAGTGTGAAAATCTTCATGGTCATAATTATAAAGTTTTCGCACATGTCAGAGGATATGTTTTAAACGAAGGTGGAATGCTTTTAGATTTTTCAAAACTTAAAAACGCCCTTAGAAAGTGCTGTAAAAAAATTGATCACACAAATCTAAATGATTTTGAAGTTTTTGAACAAAATCCTAGTGCGGAACGGATTGCTGTTTTTATTTATGAAAATATTTTACAGGAAATGAAAGAGAACGGAATTGACTTGTCATATTCTGAAGGCAAAAAAGAGCCTTTTTTATATGCAGTTGACGTTTTTGAAACTGAAACTAGCAGAGCTAGATATTGCTCGTGCTGAGCACTTTCCCACCACCGAACATTTTGCTTTGCACAAGCAGCGAGTTTTTTAACGCTGACGCTAAAACTCGTAAAAATTTTGCTGTCAATTGTTGGCTCGTGCTAAGAGTGTTCCCACCACAGAATGTTTTGTTTTGCACGAGCAGCGAGTTTTTTGACGCTGACGCTAAAACTCGTAAAAATTTTGCTGTCAATTGTTGACTCGTGCTAAGAGTGTTCACACCACCGAACATTTTGTTTTGCACGAGCAGCGAGTTTTTTAACGCTATAGTCGCACTGGAATGTCCATTTTTTGCAAATCTTTTTTGATGCTTTCTACAGTGTATTTTCCAGAATGAACCATCGTCGCAATCAATGCAGCATCTGCTTTTCCTTTTGTAAGTGCATCTGCCAGATGCTCAGGAGTTCCGCCTCCACCGCTTGCAATCACTGGAACACTAACATTTTCTGAAATCATTTTTGTCAAAGTCAGTTCGTAACCGTTTTTAGTTCCGTCAGCATCAATCGAGTTTAATACAATCTCGCCAGCCCCAAGCTCAACAGCTTTTTTTGCCCATTCCAGCGCATCTAAATCTGTTTTTATTCGGCCACCGTTTATGTAAACTCTGTAACCGCTTGGCATCTGTTCATCTTTTGCAGCGTCCATTCCCAAAACAATACATTGATTCCCAAAAATTCTTGCACCTTCAGTAATCAAAGTTGGATTTTTCACAGCCTGACTGTTTAAAGACACTTTTTCGGCACCAGCAAGAATTGTAGAACGAATATCTTCTATTGAACCGATGCCACCACCAACACAAAATGGAATGAAAACTTGGGAAGCAACTTGTGAAATCAATTCAAGAATTGGACCTCTGCCACGAGCCGAAGCAATAATATCATAAAAAACAAGTTCATCCACACCCTGCTTGTAATATTCCTTTGCCATTTCAACAGGGTCGCCAATATCAATATTATTCTGAAACTTTACGCCTTTTGTCGTGCGTCCGTCTTTCACATCCAGACAAACAATAATTCTTTTCTTCAACATAAAAATCACCTAATAAAAATCACCTATAGAAATCTCAAAAAAACTGTAACAATCTGATATTTTTTACTTTAAATGACAAGCTTAAAGATTGCAAAAATTTTTCAATATTTGTAATCCAGGCTCACCAGACTTTTCTGGATGAAACTGGCAGGCAAAAATATTATCTTTTTGGATTACAGCCGGAATTTTGATACCATAATCAGCTGTGGCAGCCACCACGTCAGAATCATCAGGACAAATCACATAAGAATGAACAAAATAAAAATCAGCATTCTTTGGAATGTGTTTTAAAATTGGACATTCCTTTTTTATTTCAAGATTATTCCATCCCATATGTGGCACTTTAAATCCTTTTGATTCAAGAGATTTGTCAATTGAATATAAATGATTGATTTTTCCGCCGATGAGTCCCAGACATTTTGTGTTTCCTTCTTCAGAAAAATCAAAAATGATTTGAGAACCAAGACAAATGCCCAAAAGCGGAATGTTTTTTTTAACCTGACTTAAAATAAATTTGTCAAAACCAAGTTTAGCTAACTGCTGCATAGCATAAGACGCATCTCCAACACCAGGAAAAATGAGTTTATCGCAGTTTTCAAGTTCATTTGGATTTTTGGACATCAAAAAATCAATATTTAAATTTCTAAGTGCGCGTTCAACACTTGTAATGTTGCCAGCATTATAATCAATAATTCCTATCATAGTGGTAATTATAAAGATAAGAATGAATTGTGAAAAGATGATTTTTATAAAAAAATAGATAATAGATTAGTAAATCATACAAATAAAGCTGATTTGTTATTTGGGAATTGTTCTTGAAATCATTTTTAAATATTGATATTGAAAAACTAAAAAAAATCCGATAAATCTTTTATGGATATAAAACAAATGATTCCTTTGATTTTGCAGGTTTTAAAGGATTTTAGAGTTATTGGTACTGTGATTGCTATGATTCTAATTATTAAATTTGCAAAGTTTATTACAACTTATAAAAAAAAGCCGCGAAAAAATATTAAAGGTAAACAAAAATCTCAAGGCGTAAAACCTTCTGTTTCTGCGGCTGAATCCACATCTGAAGAAGCAAAAAAATCTTCATAATTCTCTAATAATAAAAAACATAAATTGGTCATAAGGCAAGTTTTATATTTTGGGTGGCTTTTTGCTTCGCAAAAAACAGGCTATCCGGGGTTCCGCTATCGCTTCATTCCTACGCTACGCTTCGGAACTGGCTTCGCCAGCCCCTACTATCCTTGCCACGGTTTAAAAAAAGGGACAGACCTTGTTTATGAAAAAAAGACAGGCCTTGTTTTTTAAAAAGGGACAGACCTTGTTTCTGCTAGTTTTGCACTAGCGTAAAAACCACAAATTTTTTTTCTAAATTTCGTATAAAATCGTAACACTTTGTCTATTTTATATATAGATTTTTGGTTATTTTTTTTCTCTTTGGTTTGAACTTTTTGGTTCTTTTCTTTAATAGGATGTATTCTGGAGGTGTCTTTGGAAGATGATGTTTTTGAAAGTGATGATTATATTACTCAGATTGCTTATGATAATTTTGGAATTAAATATTTATATCCATGGCAAAGGTTAGTTATTGCAAATATTCTTGAGGCCTATGATTATCAGTTACACAAAGACGATTACGATTGTGAAGACGAACAGGATTCATTTTGTAAAGGACGCCAGATTGTTCTTCTACCGACGGGAGCTGGAAAATCACTTTGTTTTCAGATTCCGGCGATAGTGTTAGATGGTCCTTCGTTGATTATTTATCCACTTTTGGCGTTGATGACTGATCAGCAGCGGCGAATGGAGGAAGGTAGTCTGCGGAGTGTGGTTTTTAGAGGAGGGCAGACGGAGCAAGAACGGGAAGAAATTTTTTCAAAGTTGAAAAACGGTGTAAAAATTATACTGGCTAATCCAGAGGTGCTTAATAATGGTGATTTGGTTTCGAGATTGTGCCAAGTTGGAATAAAACATATTGCCATAGACGAAGCACATTGTGTTTCTGAATGGGGAGATTCGTTTCGGCCGGCCTATCTTGAACTTGGGAACGTTATTAAAAAGATAAATCCTCCGATGATTACAGCGTTTACCGCGACAGCATCGCCTGTAGTTTTGGAACGTGTAGCACAAATTCTTTTTGATGGTGAAGCACATATTGTTAGAAGTGAAAGTGATAGAACTAATATTCATTATTTTGTCAGATATTCCTGTGAAAAGAAAAAAGAAGCTTTATTGCTTGCAGAAAGTGAAGCAAAACCAATGATAATTTTTTGTGGAACAAGGTTTAAAGCGGAAGATATGGCAAGAGAATTGAATGTTTGTTTTGGAAGAGAAACTGCTAGGTTTTATCATGCTGGGTTAGAAAAATCAGAAAAGGAAAATACTGAAAAATGGTTTTACAACAGCAAAGATGGAATTTTATGTGCAACTTGTGCCTATGGAATGGGAGTCGACAAAAAAGATATAAAAACTGTGGTACATATCGAAGCATCTCCGACTGCAGAAGCTTATATTCAGGAAGCTGGAAGGGGTGGTAGAGATGGAAGTGTTGCTAAGGCTATTTTGATTTGGAGTTTAGAAGATTCTTTAAATTATTCGTTTTATAAAAAAGGTTCAAGAGAAGCTGCGATGCGTGAATTTGCTGAAACTACAAAATGTAGAAGGCAGGTGCTGCTTGACGCTCTTGGCGCTGAACAGGCGGTTTGCAGCGGATGTGATTTATGCAATGCAAGGAATGAAAACTCAAACGAATCTGGTAGAAAAAACATTAAGTATAAGAACTCTTTTAAAAGTGGTCTGGAAATGTGTGACTGGCAGACAGTTTATTCTGTTATAAAAAAATCAAAAAATTATTATTCTGAAAATGATATTGAAGATGAGATTTTTTCAAGACTGAATAAAAAAACTCGAGGTGTTTTGGGTGTTAATGCCTGGACGCACGGAGAAACAGTTGATGTTGTCAGACAGCTTAAAGATTCCGGCAAAATTGAATTGGATAATTTTTTATGGAAAGGAAGACTGAGGATTAAGAAAATTAAAAAGTCGTCATAGCGGTGTTTTAATCCATAATTGTTATTTCAACGCGTCTGTTTCTGCTGCGCCCTTCTTCTGTGGTGTTTGAAGCGACTGGCTGTGTGGAACCTTTTCCCTGTGTAAAAATGTGATATTCACTTCGAATATTATTTTTTATCAAAAAGTCAGCCACGCTTTTTGCACGGCTTTCGGAAAGTGCCTGTCTTGCACTTTCTGTTCCGCGGTCTGCACAATGTCCTGTAATCAAAAGGTCGTTGTTGAATTGTTTTAAAACTTCTCCAATTTTTTGGAGTTTTTTCTGCTCGGAAGGCAAAAGTCTGTCCGAATCTGGTTCAAACTGAATGTTTTCTATGCTCAGTGTCAGACCTTTTTCTCCTTGAGAAACGTTGACATTGTCAAGATTGTAATTTTTGAATGTTTCCTGAAGTTTTCTTACGTTTGCTTTACTATTCACAGATGTAAATTCTGTTACTTCTCCTTGTGATTTTCCGTTAAAAATGTATGTATTACCGTAAAAATCTACCATTTTAATTTGAAATTCTTCTTGAAAATGATCGATTTCATTTTTTTGTGTGTCCCAGTAGATTTTCTGTTTTGCATATCCTCTGGCTCCTGCAAAATTTGAATTTTTGTAATACTGTTCTGAGGTATTATCCTGGAAAAAATTATAATAAACATCAATGATATGCAGAGTTTTACTTTCACTTTTACTG
Source organism: Spirochaetia bacterium (assembly GCA_022773305.1). Classification (GTDB taxonomy): domain Bacteria; phylum Spirochaetota; class Spirochaetia; order Treponematales; family Treponemataceae; genus Treponema_D. The sequence goes on along the minus strand of JALFAW010000110.1, from coordinate 12,927 downwards.
TTTTTTTCAAAATTATTATGATTTTCACTGGAATTGACAGTAATTGTATCTGAATAAGTGTAAGTTGCTGTAAAAGGGATGGAAAGAGCCTCGTTCATTTGAAAAAGTTCGCGGCAATCGTGTACTTCAAGACCTTCTGCCTGCCAGGACTGACCAATTTGAATTTTTTCTGATGGAAAAGATGGAACATTTCTAACTGTTGGCAAAAAATCGCTGCTACAGTTATAGAATTCGCCATTTTTTCTTCTATATAGATTTACAGAATTTTCTTCACCCCAGGAAAGTGTATCACCAGTGCGTTGTATAAGGGAATTCTGCGTTGTCATATAATCAGTTTGAAGATATTCACTACCATCTTCTAGTATATCTAAAACTGTGGAAGAAGTGCGATTTATAAATTCAGTTTTGTTATTCAATCTGCCGTTAAAATAAGCTTCTTCGTAAACTGTGGAAACATGGGAAAAGGCATCACCTTTTTTGTGGACAAATTGAAAAAGGATTCCTTCGTTTTGTTGAGAAAAAAAAGGAAACATGAAAACAAATAAGAGAGTGAAGAAGTTAAGCTGTTTTTTGATTTTTTTTGTAATCATGCCTTTATTATACTTTAAAAAAATTTTTTTTCAATTATAATATATTTACTTGATTGAAAGGACGTTCTTAAGGTGACTTAATGGGAATAAAAATGATTGATAAAGCACTCGAAAATCCCAGATTTTTATTGGTTTTGATAGTCTTTTTATTAACACTATTAATAATTCAATTTTTCAGAAATCAATGTGATAAAAAAAATTTAAGAAAAGATGCTGTAAAAAGATCAAAAGCGGTAATAAACGGGCAGGTTGCAGAACAGATTGCTCCGTTTCTCCCTGATTTCCCTGCAAATCCATCTGATGCAAGGTTTATAGGAAAACCTGTAGATTTTATCGTGTTTTCGGGGCTTTCAGAAAATGAAAAAATTGATGAAATTTTGTTTGTGGAAGTGAAAACTGGAAAATCTCTGCTGAGTGAAAGAGAAAAAGAAGTAAAAAAAGCAATAGAAAAAGGAAACGTGCGTTATGTTGAATATAGAATCAATTAAAATAAGCGCGAGAAAAAAATGATTTCAAAACAAATATAAATTTTAGTATTTTTTTAGAAAATTTCCGTAAGATTATTATTTAAGTGAGGGGTAAATGAAAAAAATTGCAAAAATTTTTTTATGTCTGTTAATCTGTATTTTATCTTCCTGTGCTTCATCAAAGATTGAAAAAAAAGAAAATCTTCAGACTGTTGAAACTGCAAATTCAAACAAAAAGATAAAACCTATAAAGTATGATGAAAAGAAATATCAGCAGGCTTACCAGAATCGTGATTACGAAACTTGTCTTGGCATGCTTTTAAATAAAACCAAGAAAAATGCTGATATAAGGGATAATCTTGATTTAGGAATGCTTTATTTTCTGACTGGAGATTATGCTCAGGCTTCGGCTATTTTTGAAAAGGCTGATGCCCAAATGTACGATTCTATTACAAAAAGTGTTACAAGAACAATTGCAAAAACTGTCGGGAATGAAAATGCAAAAGAATATACTGGAAATGTATATGAATATCTTCTTGTAAACACGATGAATTCCCTTTGTTATTATCTTCAAGGAGATCTAAACAGTGCTGTAAATCAACTTACAAAACTATCGGATCTGAAATTACCTGAATACAGACGTCTTTATGGTGAAGTGATTATTAGTGATGAAATGGATCCTTCTGCAAAAGAAGAATATAAATCCAGTTTAAAATCATTGAAATCATACAGCATAGATTCTTCAGTTTTTTCATCTGCAGCACCAAAAAAGCCTACAGAAAAAGATGTCTATAAAGAATCTGCTCTTGCAAGATATTTAAGTTTGATTTTGAGACAGGCAGATGGCGACAAAAGTCAAATTGATTCTGATTTTATGGTTTTGAAATCTCTGATTAAAGATTTAGATTCTGATGATGCTAAAATTCCAAGAGGACAAGGGCGTATAAATGTTTTAGCTCTTGGTGGATTAATTGGAAAACAAATTGAAAAAGAGTTATACTTTCCTTCAAAATCAACTTTCTTCTATGTTCCAACAGGAAATTCTTCGTATAGGCTTCTTCCTGTGCAATTTAAGTTTGTTTATCCATTTTATGAAAAAAAATCAACAGTTACTGGAATTGATGTTATTGTAAATGAAATTGGTTCAAAAAAAGCAGTGTTGATAGAAAATTTCAATACAAATCTTGAAAAATCTGTTGCACTTCGAGCAAGTAAAGAATACTCAGCAAGTATGATTCGAAGTATTTCAAAGAAAGTCAGTGCTCTTGTAGCTGGAATTGCAAGTATCCATGCAAGTTACATAGGAATGCAAAAACTAGCTAGAAGTAAGGTGGCTTATACTTTAGCTTATGCATCTTTTGTAGGACTATGTGAATCTACAAAAGTAGGACTTTCTGCTATCGATTTAACAGAAACTGCTGATATAAGACAAGGTGATTTTTTTCCAGAAACGGTGAATGCTGCAGGGTTTACAGTTCCTGCTGGTCATTATACGGGTAAAGTAGTTTATCGATTTTCTGATGGTACTGTTTCAGAAAAGAAATTTGAAACAGATGTAAAAGAAGGAAAACCATCTCTTGTTGTATCATCTTGCATAAAGTAGTTTAAAATTTATGTGAAAGTGGTTGTTATATATATTCATTGTAACAAAATAAGTATATAATATGAAAAAAATTGGAGGAATTGTTTAATGAAAATTAAAAGTTTTTTTTGCTTATTTTTGATTTGTTCATTGTTTTTTGTATCATGTGGTTCAACATCAGTAAAAAGATATGATGCCAAAGATAATGTTAAAGATTTAAGTGGATATTGGAACGAAAACGATGTGACCATTGTATGTAACACTCTAATAGAATCTTGCATTCAGTCAAAAAGAATTGCAAACTTCCAGAAGGATAATGGACGTGCCCCAGTAGTAATTATTGGAACAATTAAAAACAAAAGTGTAGAGCGCATTGATACTTCTATTTTGTCTAAAAGATTTCAAAATGTAATTATAAATGATGGAACATTGGAATTTGTTGCTGATGCAAATCAAAGAGAAGAACTTCGTGCAGAAAAATATGATCAGGCTGAAAATGCTTATGAAACTGCAAAATCTATTGGAAATGAAACAGCTGCCGATTTTATGCTTCAAGGAAGTGTAACTACGATTGTGGACACAGAAGGCAGACAGCAGGTGCGAACTTATCAGGTTGATATGCAATTGATTGATTTGGAAACAAATAAAATTGTTTGGGCTGACCAAAATAATGATATCAGAAAATATATCAAAAAAGCAGCAGCGAAATTTTAAGTTTACAAAAAAACGATATGAAAAAAACTCTTCTTATTACTTTTTTTATCTTTTCTACATGCTTTGTATTTTGTGCAAAAATCAAAATGCCAGAGTGGATAATTGTTCCTTCGAGTGTTTATCCTTCTGATTTATATTTGAACGGAACTGGTAGTGGAGATAATCGTGAGATTGCTGAACTTGAAGCTGTAAAAAATCTATCTTCTATTTTTGGTCAAACTGTTATATCAAAAAAAGTGGCTTCTAAAAAAATGGAACAAGCACTTTCTGATAAAAAAATAGAATTTACATCTTCTGGAAATTTAAATCAGAATATCACAAGTCAGATAAAGGCAGAAAATTTAATTGGAATTGAGATTGCTGAGTATTTTTATAATAAATCAGAAAAAAAATGGTATGCCATTGCAATTCTTCAAAAAGAAAAAACTGCAGCAATCTATGAGAATTTTATTAAAAAGAATGATGATGAAGTAAGAAAAGCATTAGAAAATGCTGAAAAAGATTTGAATTCATTTTTTGGATATAGCGAAATAGAATTTGCCTTGGAAATTTCAGAGGAAAATGATAATCTTTTGAAAAATCTTTATGTGATTGATTTTGAAAAAGCGAACTCTCTTTCACAAAAAGTTGTTTCCGTTCAGACATTACAGGCAGTTCAAAAAAAAATTGCTGATAATATCACAATTTTTGTAAATCTACAAAATGATGAAGATAATAAAATAAAATCATCCTTTCAAGATATTTTTTCAAAGTATGGATTTAAAACTTCAACTTCGAAAAAAGAACGATATGGTTTGACTGGTAAATATACTTCAGAGCTTTCAAAAAAAGGAAAATTTTCATATTGTATATACACTTTGGATATTCAATTTTCTGATTATTTGGGAAAAGAAGAATTATTTGCAATAAATTTAAAAGGGAGAGAAGGAGCAACGTCAGAAAATGATGCAATAAACAGAACTTTTAGAGTTCTTGAAAAAAATATTGAATCAGAATTTCGTGAAAATTTTGATTCTTATATCAATAATTTATATTATAAAAAATAAAAAATAAGGAGAATTTTTCTATGAAAAAAAGCATTGTTATTATTTCTGTAGCAATAGCATTGTTATTAACAAGTTGTGGAACTACAAAAACAGTAAAAGGTTCTGGAATCAAAGGAAATGCAGCCAAAGTTCAGAAGAATTATGTAACTATTTTGGATTATCAGGGTGCATCTTTTGGTTCAGAAATCCCTCAGTGGGTTGTTGAAATTGGAAATGGAAATTATTCAGCTGAAGCACTTTCACCAATTCTTCCTGGAATTTCAGGTAAAAAACCATTTGTTGTTGTAGCTCGTGGTGATAATCTTGAATATGTTCGTCAATGGGCAGACTTGGTGGATATAGAAAATCAAGTTGGCGATGAAATGCAACGAATTGTTGGTAAAGCTGTTTCGGCTTCTCAAAAAGGACGAGCTAAACAAACTGGCGATGTAAAAGATCCAACAGTTTTGGAACAGGAACTGAATATGTATAAACAGGCAGTTTCTGCAGTAGAATTAAATGGTTTGGAAAAATTAGCATCTTATTGGATTCAAAAAGAAGTTAAACCTTCAAAAAACTCAAAAGAATCTAAAATTTATTATGAATATTATGCAGTTTGGGGAATGAATAAAAAACTTTATGACCTTCAAATTCAATCGGCTTTGGAAGGAATTGAAGACAATACTGATGAGGGAAAAGCTTTGAAAGAAACACTTTCGCTTAAACTTCAAAATATGATGATTACTTCAAATGACCAAACAATTTCAGACGAAGTTGAGGAAGAAATTTAATTCTTGAACTTTTTTAAATTTTAATGAATCAGGATGCGATATATTTATTGTTTATTTGCATCCTGATTATTTGTTATAATTATTTGATACTATTTTTATAGTTGTATTGCAGACTCATGATTTTTTTTGAGTTAAATATTAACTGAATATTGTTTTCATTTATTCGCATTTTTTACGATAGATTTCGTGTTTTATAAACTTTACTAAAATTTATGCTCGATGTTCTGTTTACTTTTTTGAGGGAGTGAGAAGTATATGATTAAAAACTTAAAAAAAATCTCTGTTGTAATATTAATTATTTTTTTATCTTCATTACTCTATTCTGCTGAGAAATCATCTTCTGATTATGATGATATTTTCGCAAATCAAAAAATTGAAAAAGATGATTTTTATACTATTATAGTTGAACCTTCGAAGAAAGAAATTCAAGAACAAAATAATATTTTTTTTGAAGAAGTTAAACAAAAAAAACTTGAAATTTTACGTAAAAAGCAAAATGAAATTGAAAAAAAAGAGTCTGCAAAAAATCAAGTTATTTCACAAAAAGAAAAACAGAAAGCAGAATTAGCCAAAAAAAAGCAAACATTAAAAAATAATTCCAATGTTATTAAAAATGAAAATAAGATTGATGATCAAAAAACAAATCAAAAAATTGAAAAAACTGAAAATAAATCAACAGAAAATAAATCAAATCAAATGACACAAAAACCTATTCAAAAAAAATCGGAACCAACAAAAAAAAATCAGAAAGAAGATTTTCAAAATAGTCAGGTAGAAAGATTTGAAGAAGACTTTAACAATCAAGAAATTAAAGAGAAAAATGAAGAGCAGGAAATGGATTTTTCAATTCAATTGAGAAAAAAATTTATAAATTGCGGTATGGATTTTAAAGGAATTAAGTATGTTTGGGGAGGAAAAACTCCGAATCCAGGATTTGACTGTTCTGGTTTTGTAACATACACTGCAAAAAAAAGTCTTGATTTAGATATACAAGGAAATGCTCAGGATATTTACAATCAAACAACACCTGTAACATTGAGCGAAGCGCAACCTGGTGATTTAATTTTTTTTAAAGGTGATACAGATACAAGAATTACACACGTAGGAATTTACCTTGGTAAAAATTCCGAAGGAAATGATTTTGGAAAACAGAATTTATTTTTGAATGCAGCGAGTGCAGGTCCACGAACAGGAATTGTAATCAGCGGTTTAAATGAAAATTACTGGAAAAAAACATATTATGGTTGTGGAAGATTACTTCCATCCATTTAGTGTAATATTAGGTTAAATTTCGTGTTTTTCGATTTTAAACCGTGGCATGTGGATTATAAGGACTGATGAAACCAGTTCCGAAGCGTAGCGAAGCAAAAATCCACCCAAAGAATAAAAATCAAAAATCTAACCTTTGACCCATTATAGAAGAAATTATATTTTTTGAGTTCAGCATATATGTAACTTTTTAGATGCTCCATGAAAAGAACTAAGAAATCGTTAACTTAGTAAGAAATCTATCCTTTACTGTTTTTAAGGAGTGCATTATCGTCACCACTTAAGTAGTCGTCACAAAGTTTTTGTGGCATTGGTTTTCCACGTAAAAAGCCTTGCACTATATTGCACTTGAAATGTGTGAGTAAATCAAGTTGTTCTGGATATTCAACACCTTCTGCAATAGTTTCAAGTCCCATATTTCCTACCATTTTTATGATTGAACTAGTGATATTTGCTTGCACTCCATCTTTTGAAGTAATATCATTAATAAACGATTTATCAATTTTTAGAGTGTTTAAAGGAAGCGATTGCAGATAACTTAATGAAGAATAGCCAGTGCCAAAATCATCAAGTGAAACACGAATCCCTCTTTCTCTGATTGCCTTTAGTTTTTCAACTGTTTCTTCCATTTTGTGAATGAAAACACCTTCTGTTATTTCAATTTCCAAAAGGGTTGGATCAATTTTTTCGTTTCGAACAATCTCGTCAAGTTCTTCAATAAAATTATCTTGAAGAAGTTGAATTGGAGAAATATTTACAGACATTACACCATCAAAATGATATTTTTCTTGCCATTTTTTTAATGTTTTTACAGCAGTTCGTAAAATCCATCTGCCAATTGGAATGATTAGTCCTGTTTCTTCGGCAATTGGGATAAAAATTGAAGGAGGAATATTGCCAAGTTCTGCATCTGTCCAGCGAATTAATGCTTCAAATCCACGTAATTTTCCTGTGTTGATATCAAACTGAGGCTGATAATACTGACTGAAAGAATTCTCTAAAAGTGCAGTTGTCATTTTTGACTGGAGTGTTAATTTTTGGATAAAAAGCCGCTGCATATCTGGTTCAAAATATGTAAAATTGTTTTTACCGTTTTTCTTTGCGTATTGCAATGCCATATCTGCAAAGCGAATAAGTTCTTCTGAAAGTTCTGAATTTGATGGAAAAAAGGAAATTCCACCAGAAACACTTATTTGTTTAATTTGGAAAGATTCATATATGCAGTCTATAAAGTTTGCCAAACTGTCTTCTGTATCAAAATTGTTAATAATTAATGCAAATTCGTCATCGCCGTATCGGAAGATTTGAACTCCATGATTTTCAAATTGTTTTAATACTTCACATACTCCTTGAATAAGTGAATCACCTTCATTGTAACCACGTGAATCGTTTATACTTTGAAGATTATCTATGTCCAAAATCAACAGAGCTGCATTTTTTTTGTTGTATCTAGCCGTTTCAAGTGCAATATTAAATGACTCATTGAATCCAGTTCTGTTTAAAAAACCTGTTTGAACATCGGTGATTGCAGATTCTTTAAGTCTTTGATAATATTGTCGTTCTGAAGTGATGTCAGTAAAAAACACAATTACGTTTTTCTGCTCTGCAAGATATTTCATGTCAATTTTGTACCATTTCTTTGTTGATGGTGAAAAATATTTAGCTTCTGGATATTCTCTGTCTGCTATGGCATCAAGTGCCATTTTAAACCACGGTACATCAGAAGTAATTTCATTTTCAAATTCTGACCATTTCCGGCAGTCTTTAATTATATATCCAACAGCTTTTTTAACTTCTTCATTTACGTATGAAATCTCAAAATCTATAACTTTGCCTGAATCATCTTTTTCAGGTGTTGCAACAATAACAGGGGAAGGAATGTTGTCAAGAATTATTTTAAAATCTATATCCATAATTTTCTCTCGTAAAAAGCCAGAAAGGTTATTTTACCAATCGATTGACTTTTTTAAACTGTTCCGAATTGAAAAGACGAACAGCAGTTGATAATAAAAGTTTGCAACGCAAACCAGAAAAGAAAAAAAAGCTTCATAATTACAACAGCTTTAATCTTTTCCTTCTTATAGAATGATATTCTATTCTTGATAATTGTATTATATAAATGTTGATAAAGCAAATAAAAGCTTTCTTGAAGTTTGTTTTAATAAGCGTTTTTTTTAAGCTTTTTTGATTTTCTGAATAAAAAAAAGCCCGGCACTTTAAATGGTGTCTGGGCTCTCTGTTAGTCAAAATAATGTAAAAATCAGTTAGAAATGCGGATTTTTTCCCAATAATTATAATAAGTTTCTAAAAAATCACCTAAATCGTTTTTGAGTTCGCATTTATCCATGATTTCAGCAGGATACATAGGAGTAGTAGTGCGGAATTTTTCTGCTTCAAGATTTACATAACAAGGAAATCTGAAAAAATCAAGAAATTTTGCATAATTTTCAGGACGGTGGATAAAGTTGATAAATTCAGTTGCAAGTTCAGCATTTTTTGAATATTTTAAGATGCACATGCTGTCAAGATAAGAAGGTCCTCCATTTTCAGGAATAAAGAAATCAATGGTAGCATCCCATTCTTCTTCTGGAACTTCGCCATAAATCACTTCTGCATAACCCTGGCAAAGCCACAAATCTCCGCGTGCAAAGTCTTTTCCAAATCCTTCTGCATCAAACTTAATAATATTTGGAAGCCAGCTTGTTTTGATTAAGTCAACAGCATTTTTTAATTCGGTTTCATTTGTTGTGCAGACACTGTTTCCCTGATACATTAATGCATCGCCTAAAACTTCGCGGTAATCGTCCATCATTGAAGCGTGACCTTTAAACTGAGAATCTGCAAAAATGTTCCAGGTGCGTTCATAATTTCCGTCTGGAACTTTCTTTTTGTTTACACTGATTCCTGCTGCACCAAAGTAATAAGGAACTGCATATTCCATATTTGGATCATAAGTAATTTTTTCAATGAGCTTAGGATTAATTTTATCTTTATTTGTAAACTTTTCCTGCACGATAGGCTGGAGCATACCTTTTTTCATCAAAATAGAAACATAATCTTGAGATGGCACTACGATATCAAAACTTTTTGCACCACCATTTACAAGTTTATTGAACATTGTTTCGTTAGAATCATATTCAGAAACTACGACTTTACAATCAAATTCTTTTTCGAAGTCTGAAACTACATCGGTTGGAGTATAATAAGTCCAACTGTAAAGCTTTAAAACCTGTTTTTTTTCACATGAAGAAAAACCCAAAGATGCAAGAATCATTCCTGCCATTAAAATAATTTTAGAAGTGATTTTCATATCACACCTCGTAAAATAGAATATGCAGAATTTTACAGGAAAAATCCAGAAAATCCTAAAACTTTAATGTGCTGCTGCAAATGATTTGAGTCCTTTGCGCAGTAAAATTGCAATGAAACAAATAATCATAATCAATACAAAAGAAAGTGCGTTGATTACAGGACTTACACCATGACGAATCATATTGTAAACAAAAATTGGAAGAGTTTCTACATTCCCGTTTACAAGTGAAGTGATTACAAAATCTTCTATTGATAAAGTGACACTCATCATAAATCCACTCATAATTCCAGGCATAATTGCAGGAATGATTACTTTAAAAAGTGTTTGTCTTTCATTTGCTCCAAGGTCATGACTTGCTTCGATTATAGAATAATCAAATTCATCTACACGAGAACTAACCATAAGATATGCAAAAGGAAGACAGAATGTTGCATGAGCAATAATGATTGTTCCAAGACCTAGATTCATATTGATTCCGCTTAAGAAGATTAATAGTGAAACACCCATAATCACTTCTGGCAAAACCATTGGCAAAAAACTTACCGATTGAATGTAATTTCTTCCAAAAAAACGATACCAGCTGATTCCGATTGCTGCTAAAGTTCCTAAAACTGTTGCAATCAAAGCGGAAGATAAAGCTACGATGGCACTGTATAAAAGTGACATCCATAAATCACCAGAATGCAGGAACAATTCTTCATACCAGCGGAAAGAAACGCCAGTAAAACTTGCTCCTTCTGATTTATTGAAAGAAAAAACAATTATTACAAAAAGAGGAATATATAAAAATAAAAAAGTAAGACACAATGTGAAGTTTGAAAAAGAAAATGTTTGAGCGCGTTTTTTCCAATTGCGTTTTGCATGGCGAAAATTTTCAGATTTTGGATGATTTTTTCGAAGTTTTTCTACAATTAATGAAGATAAAAATTCCATATAAAAACCTCACTTTTACAACAAAATAATAATTATTTTTTTGTTTTATTCAGATTTTTTTCGTGTTTTTCAGAAGCAAGCATAAATAAAATTGCAGCCATTGTTACGATTGTAAGCAAAACAGAAAAAGCAGAAGCTAATGGAATGTTACGTGCTTTTTGAATTTGATCCATGATGATGTTTCCGAGCATGTAACTTTTTGTACTTCCCACAAGTTGAGGTACAGTGTAATTTCCAAAAATCGGGATAAAGGTAAAAATTACAGAACTTACAATACCGCTTTTTATGCCTGGAAGAAGAATTTTAATCATAGACTGGAATTTTGTGGCACCTAAATCTCTTGCTGCTTCTAAAAGGGAAAAATCAAATCTATCGATAGAAGTAAAAATTGGCAAAATTGCATAAGGCAGATACATGTAAATGCTTACAAGAATTACAGCACCTTTTGTGTACATAAATTTGTGTGGAACAAAATTCCAATCACTGTTTCTAAAGATAAAATGCCAGAAAGTTTCAAACAATTTAAAGATTTGATTTAAAAGTCCATCTTGTCCGAGAATTGACTGCCATGCAAAAATTCTGATAAGTGAATTTGTCATAAATGGAATGATTACCAGAATCAAAAGAACAGTCTGGTGTTTGCTTCTTGCGATAGCATAACCGCATGGAAGTGCAATTAAAATCGATACTATTGTAGAAACAATTGTCATCCATAAAGTTCTGCCCAAAATAGGAAGATAAATGAATTTTCCTGTATCACTGTCTTTTGCAAAAATTGATTTATATGCTTGCAGTGTAAAAACTTTCTGAACACCGCCATGCATATCTTTTTTCATAAATGAATAACAGACAATGATGATAATAGGTACAACAAAAAACAATGTAAACCAAATACCCATTGGCCAGGCGTAAGCAGGTCCAGCAGTCTTTTTTTTGAGAGTTGATTTGTATTGTGCTGCCAACCTTGCTTGAGAAGCTTTTGATGTTAGTTTTAGCAGAAAACTTTGATTATTTTTTGAGTTTTTATTTTTCATGGCAAACTACTTGTTAATATCTTCAACAATGTATGCATCTTCTGCTGACCAGGAAACGTATACTTTATCTTTCCACTGAATTACAGGTCCATCATCCATATAGTCTGTGTGTTGTTTAAAAACCTTAATGATTTTTCCAGTGTCGAGTTTTACATAAAATTTTGACTGAAAGCCTGAATAAATCGGTTCTTCGACAATACCACTGAAAACATTAATGTCAGTTCTGCCACCTGTGTTAGGAGGTTCCAGCGTAATTCTGATTTTTTCTGGTCGAATTGTAAACGCAACTTTTTGACCTTTCTGAGTAAAATCATAATCTGTAACTTGCATGTAACGGTCAAGAGCAGCTTCAGCTTCTGTATCAGTTGCAAGAGGTGCCTGTTTTCCAAGTTCTGGAACGCTTAATGTTGCCATAAAATCATCGTTTCCAGAAATGTCTTTATGAGGAACACAATCAACGACTTCAGCATCAAAAAGATTTGTTTCACCAATAAACTGGGCTACAAACTGAGTTGCAGGACTTTCATAGATTTCATAAGGAGTTCCAATCTGCAAAACATGACCGTGATTCATTACAGCAATGCGGTCGCTTACAGAAAGAGCTTCACTTTGGTCATGTGTAACATATATGAATGTGATTCCAATCTGATCGTGAAGTCTGTCTAAATCAATAAGTAAGTTTGCACGAAGTTTTGCATCTAGAGCAGAAAGCGGTTCATCAAGCAAAAGAACTTTCGGCTCATTGATGAGTGCTCTTGCAATTGCTACGCGCTGTTTTTGTCCACCTGAAAGTTGATTTGGTTTTTTGTTGATATGTTCATCAAGTTGAACCAAATGAACGTATTCCCGAACCTTTTTGTCAATTTCATCTTTTGGAAGTTTTTTTAACCGTAAAGGAAATGCAACATTTTCATAAATTGTCATGTGAGGAAAAAGCGCATAAGTTTGAAAAACCGTGTTTGAGGCTCGTTTATTTGGATTTAAAGGGATAACATTCTGGTCATCAAATAATACAACTCCATCATCTGGAAACTCAAATCCAGCGATAATGCGAAGAAGTGTTGTCTTTCCGCATCCAGATGGACCTAAAAGAGAGAAAAATTCTCCCGGCTGAATAGTAAAATTGATGTCATCCAAAGCAACAAAGTCGCCAAATCTTTTGGATACATGATCAATGGTAACCTGACTTCCTTTCACTCAAGTAACCTC
>JALFAW010000057.1 GCA_022773305.1 Spirochaetia bacterium | reverse complement strand
AACCATTTAATTATAAACTGTCAAGTTAATGGATAGTAAATACTTTAATGATTTACTATCCATTAAATATAAGTTAAATAAAAAGTAATAATATGTTAAACCATTAAACAATATAATAGTTAAACTAATAAATATGTGTAAAACCTAGATTAAACGATTTAATCAAAATTAATATTTTAAGAAAAACGTTCAAATCTTTGTTTTGAGAGGATTTTTTTACTTTTTTGAGTAATTTATTGATTTACATAATAAACGCTTGAAAATGAAAATAAGAGCCGTTTCAGTGATGTTGATTTTGTGTTTAATAATAGTTACAGTTTTGAAATAATTTTTTTTAAAGAAATAAAAAATAGTTACACTTTTGAAATAAAAAAATATAAAAGTGAGTAAAAAAGGTTACAGTTTTGAAATAAATGCTGAAGAAAAATATTATGCTTATAATTATTCAATAATGCTAGTTTGCCCTATTTGTTATCCTAATTGACCCGGAAGAATAAGTTTCTCTTTGTATGGAAACTCTGCTTCATATTGATTGAATTCATCGGGATTTTCTTCTGCAACAAAATATCCGAGTGGAGGAGTGTAGGTTGCTTCAATTATGTTCATTTTTTTCAGATAATCAGGAAGGAGTTCTTGTGCCAAAAAATATGGAACTTCAGATTCCTTTGGTTCTGAATGATAATGAATGTTCATTTTACTTGCAAAATCAAATCCTGCATGACGATAAAACTCAATGTTACCTTCCATGCAAATAAAACCAATACTTAAAGCTTTAGCTTTTTGAAGAGCAAATTTTAAAAGTGCAAGTCCATATCCTTGTCTTTTAAAATCAGGATGAATGCTGATTGGTCCAAAAGTCCAGGATGGAACTTTTCTTATATTGTCTTCATCTCCAACGGTTAGTTCTGCTTTTGAAAACATTATGTGTCCAATTATTTTGTCATTTTTTTCCATTACTAGCGAAAGTTCTCGAATGAAATCAGGGTTATTTCGATAGCAGTGAAGAATAAAATGTTCAGTACAACCAGGTCGGTAGACGTTCCAGAACGAATCTCTGGTAAGATTTTCAACAAGTCTAAAGTCGCGTGGTTCTTCAACGCGGATTGTAAAATTTGAGTTCATGTTTATCTCCAAAGAATAGTTTTATGAGCTAGAATTTTTTAAAAAAGCTAAAACTTCACCTTGGAAGAATGCCCAAAAAGAAATAGTTCTTCCAAGGCATTTAAACAATGAACCAATTATTGCCAGATTTAAACATCCAGCCTCCTGAAAAAAATAATCTTATTCTCAAAATGTAAAAGAAAGTTTACAAGATAAAAATAAGTAATAGGACAAATGTCGAGTTTTGAATTTTTTTTCTTTTTAGGGTGGCTTTTTGCTTCGCAAAAATCAGGCTTTTCAGGGTTACGCTATCGCTTCATTCCTTCGCTCCGCTTCGGAACTGGCTTCGCCAGCCCTTACAATCCTTGCCACGGTTTGTAAATCAAATGCTCGAAATTGAACCTAATAATAATTTTACAATAAAGGGACATTTATATCAAATTCTTTTTAGAGTTTTGATAAAGCTTCCTTATTCTATCTATTATTAACTAAAGAAATTTGATATATTTAAAAAATGATAACTATTTCTGATTTTGAAAATTCGCTTATTAAACCTGAACCTGCAAGAGATAATTTTGTTAGTTCTGTAAAGTTTTATGCTTCCATCTGTTTTGATAAACAAAATCGTGCAACTTTTTCATTTATGTCTGAAAATAAATATTTTTCTATTGAAGGAAAATATTATTCTGGGATAAATAGGGAAGTGGTGGAACTTTATCTTAAGTTGACCAAAAAACAATCCATGACATTTTCGTGGCTTGACGAAGAATCAGGTAAACTTTATCTTGATGAAAATCCTTATTTTACAGACCTTCTTTTTAAATCTGATTTTGATTTTGTTCTTGAGGGAAAAAATATCCTTACACTGGCGAAAAATGAGGAAAAACTAAAGATTTCCCTTAAAATTGAAAAATCTGACCTTTCAAAAAACGTGGAAGAAAACAAAAATCTTTCTGAAAAGGTTGATTTTCCAGAAATTTTTGAACTATCAGTTTGTGTAGACGGCGAAAAGAAAAAGTTTAAACTACTCACTCAAGATTTTATTATTATGGACAAAAAGATTTTTCGCTGTCAGAATTTAGGTGCCCAGTACAGGCAGATTTTAAAATTCAACGGAACACTTACAGAAGAAAATCTTTCATCGGTCTTAACGCTTTTTGTTTCAAACTTTCCACAAATCGAAGTTGTTTCTGATGTGCTTTCCCTTAATCACGCAGAACAAAAAAAAGCTGAACGCACGATACAGTTTCATTCTGTGGACGAAGAAGGCACTTTGAATCTGAGGTTTTTCTGGAGCCTGGAAAATTTTTCACCAGAATTTGTTTCTCAATTTTACCCTGAAAACGCTGTTGTTTATTCCAAAAACCTAAATTCTGTTTCGATTTTTCCAATTGTTTATGATAACGAAAGTTTTAATTTAAATTTTCAAAATATGCTCTCACAGGTGGCAAAAAAATATGAACTTGAAAACACATCTGTTTTTTCTGAAAATTCGGTTTTTATCGATAAAGAGCTGGCTGCCGCTTTTTTGACGGAAAAACTTTCTTATCTTTCGCAGAATTTCAAACTTTTTGGAACAGATGCCCTCAAAAAGTTTAAACTGAAAGTTGTTTCTCCAAAAGTTAATTTTAATCTGAAATCTGGAATCAACTTTTTTGAAAGTCTTTGTGACCTTGAAATCGGGGAGCAGAAGTTTTCTTTTGAAGATGCGTTTTCGCTTTACGAAGAAAACAATTTTATTCCTCTGAACGATGGTTCCAAAGCGATTATCGATAAAGGATTTTTCCAGAATCTTAAAAAAATTCTTGGAAAAAAAGATAAATCTGGAAACTACAAGATTTCGTTTTTTGATTTGCCTTTTATTCAGCAGATTCTTGATGCAAAAGTTTCGGGCGAAGGTTTTGAAACAAGCAGAAAAGTTTTTGAAGGCTTTAATTCGATTAACGAAAATCAGCTTGTTACCTGCGAACTGAACGAAAAACTGAGAAATTATCAGTCTTACGGTGTAAAATGGATGTCATATCTTGCCAAAAATAATCTTGGCGGTTGTCTTGCAGATGATATGGGGCTTGGAAAAACTGTTCAGGTGATTGCGCTATTAAATCAGATGAAGCAGGAAAATCCGGAAGAATTTGATTCAAAACCTTCTATAATAATTGTTCCAAAAAGTCTCATTTCAAACTGGGAAAGTGAGTTCAAGCGGTTTGCTCCAGACTTTGATATTTTTATTTATTACGGTGCGGACAGAAATATCGGTGAAATTTCAAAACATCAGATAATCATCACAACTTACGCCGTTACAAGAATCGATATTGAAAAACTTCAGGAATTTGAATTTAATTATGCTATTCTTGATGAAATTCAGGCAATAAAAAATACCGCTTCTCAGATTACAAAAGCCATCATGCTGCTAAATTCAAAACACCGTTTTGGGCTGAGTGGAACGCCTATGGAAAATCATCTTGGCGAGCTTTATTCGATTTTCAGGTTTTTAAATCCGCCGATGTTCGGTTCTGTAAACGATTTTAATGAGAAATATCTAAATCCGATTCAAAAAGACGGAGACCAGCAGGTGGCGAAACAGCTTTCTTCAAAACTCAATCCTTTTATTTTGCGTCGTCTTAAAAAGGAAGTTGCAAAAGAGCTTCCAGAAAAAACTGAGCAGATTTTGTATGTTGAATTGAGCGATGAACAGAGAACTCTTTATGAGAGCCGCCGTGAATATTTTGAAAAAGTGATTTCCAAAGAACTGGAAGGTCAAAAAGGAAAAGAAGGTCTTGGAAACGCAGGTTTTGTTGTTTTGCAGGGACTTACAGAATTGCGCCAGCTTGCATCCTGCCCGGAAAGCAAAAGCGATGGTCAGATTCAAAGTTCAAAATGGGATGTTTTAATTTCAGGACTTACAGAACTTGCAGAAAACGGACATAAATGCCTTGTTTTTACAAATTTCATTTCTTGCATAGAAAGCATTTCCCAAAAACTGGAAGAAAACGGAATTGAACACCTTGTGATGACTGGAGCCACAAATAATCGTTCGGAACTTGTCAAAAAGTTTAAAAATGACAGCCGTTATAAAGTTTTTTTGATGACTCTTAAAACTGGCGGCGTGGGACTTAATCTTACGGAAGCAGATTATGTTTATATTATTGACCCATGGTGGAACACGAGCGCAGAGCAGCAGGCAATTGACAGAACGCACAGAATAGGGCAGAGCAAAAATGTTTTCTGTTACAGAATGATTGCAAAAAACACAATCGAAGAAAAAATCCTTGAACTTCAGAACAGAAAAAAAGATTTGTTTGCGCAGGTAATTTCTTCTGATACCCAGCTGATGAAAAAACTGACTGTGGAAGACATCGATTATCTTTTGAAAAAATAAAACTTAAATACGAGGAAAAATATGAGCAAATCTAATAATTCTTCAGATGATTTTAAACTTGACTCTTCAAATCCTTATGAAAAGTTTAAAGGATTAAAATATTCAAAAGACATATATGAATATTGCATGAACAAGGACTATTTCAAAAAAGATACACTTTATAATTTTCTTATGTCTTCTCCAGATTTTACACCTTCAATGCTCAAGCTGAATAAAGAAGAACTTGCACGACATGCAGCCTTAGTTCTTTGCAATAATAACCTTCTTGAATCCTGGTATAAGAATCTTTCTGATGATGATAAAAACTTTTTATACGAAATTACAAAGTTTGGATTTATAGGAACGGATTATGCACAAAAAAAATTTCACTTTAAATTGAAGAAAAGCAGTTATTCTTTCAGCTGGTATGATACCACAGATTATGAGTGTACAGAATATCCTCTTTCCTATTTTTGTAATTATTCAGAATACATTATTACAATTAAAACACAAATCTGGCATATACTTTTAGAGTCAATAGATGAACTTAAGCCAAAAAATCAATTTATCACAGATGATGAATTCAAAAAAAGTCATTTTTTCCTTTCCGAAGAAAGTGGTTTTGAATTTTTTAGCAATCTTCCTTCTATTTTGGAAACTTTGCGTTCAATTGAATTTTTTGAACGCCCTGTTAATAAGCCCATTCTAAAAAAACACAGGGACACAATTATTTCCTTTACAGACATAAAACCGTTTGTAATGGCAGGCGAACTTATTACTGATTATCAATATGATAAAAAAAATGCTGAAGCAATGCAAAACTTAAGAATTGATGTTTTTCTGAAATTTCTTTCATGTTCTTATACAAATCTGGATGATTATTCTGAGTGTCCAAAATTCAATGATTATGAAGTAGAACCAAAGATATTCTTTAAAAATCTGCTGGATAAGTTTTTTAGTAATTATAACATCTTTTTTGAATTATCATATATATTTCCTCATGCAAAACTCCGTAATAAAAATCAATATGTTTATAGCATGGGTAAAATCAAAAAAGAGAGAAAGTATGAATTCCTGGATTTTTTCAAACACTGGAAATACGATTCGGCGGTTTCGTTTGAAGCGTTGATGCAGTCTGGATTTCCATGTTTTTTATATGCCTCCTCTGATATGTATGTGGAATTTGAGCTTTCAAAAGAAAATAAATACTATAACAATTATGCTGCAATTACGATTAATTCACGTAATTCATTTGCATTGTTTTTTACTCCAGTTTTTCATAATTTGCTTTTGGTTTTTGCCTGTTTAGGATTTTTTGAGATTTCGTGGCAACCTTCTGAAAGTAAACTTGACGAGCCGAATGTTTATTCGTTAGGAAAAATTGAATACATAAAGATGACATCACTTGGTCGATATGTTTTTGGAATTGATGAAGAATTAAAAACTCCAGAAACAAAAAAAATTGCCCCTATTATTCTGGATGCACAGATGGAAATTATTCGTTGTCCTGCAGAAAACCATTTTGCCCAGCGAACTTTAAACGAAATTTGCGAAAAACTTTCGCCTGAAGTTTATTGTTTTTCGAAAGATAAGTTTTTAAAGAAATCTAAATCGGTACAAAAAATAAATGCATATTTTGAGCTTTTGGAAAGTTTAAGCGGAGAAAAACTTCCGTCTTTGTGGATAGAACTAAAACAGAATCTTCTTTCTTCAGTCTGCAAACTTACTTATGATGATTCATGGATTATTGTTAATCTGCCTGTAGAAAACAAAAAACTTCTTGATTATATTGAAGAATATTCTGCTTACAATTCGAGCTATGTTTTAAAAGTTCAGGGCGGAAAAATAGCTGTCAAAAGCAATATGCTTTCTTTTTTCAAAGAAACATTAAAACGTCAGGGATTTATTCTGGAAGAATAGGAGTGGAGTTTTTTCAGAATAAATTTATTAAAAAAAATTAAAACCTATTGACAAAGTAGGTAAATAAAAAGTATAACTATTGCATAAAAACCTACTAATTTACTAGGTAGTACATTTTAATGAAGTCAATCGATTGTTGAAACAATCTTCTTGACTTTTTATGTGAGGCACATGATGAAGTCTTTTACTTTTTATTTTGAAACTCTTGTTCGCGAAAACTTTCGTAATGGAGTCATGTGTGTGTGCTGTTAGTTTTGTCTGGGGTTTTTAAGGGGGTATAAAACTAGTTTTATTATAAAACTTGTTTTATACCCCCTTAGGAGAGAGGGTAGCGACCAACGAAGTGGGCGCGTAGGGAGAGACTTCTCCCTCTTTATGAATTAATAAAATCAATAAACAAAAGAAAACAGGAGAAAATTATGACAAAATT
>JALFAW010000020.1 GCA_022773305.1 Spirochaetia bacterium | reverse complement strand
TGGCAAGGATTGTAAGGGCTGGCGTAGCCAGTTCCGAAGCGTAGCGAAGGAATGAAGCGACAGCGGAACCCTGAAAAGCCTGTTTTTTGCGAAGCAAAAAGCCACCCAAAGAATAAAAATTTAAAACTCGACATTTGTCCTATAAAATTTGGAATTTTTTCACTCACCATTTCTTTTATATTTTTATGTGTGATAATTAAAATCTTTTGTTTTATTTTTAAAATCTTGAACAAATTCGAAATTTAGAAAAAAGATAGAAATTTATGTTTCTAGTTTTTCCTATTGTCATATTTGTTTTGATATTCTTCGTCTGACCACTTTTCAATTTCTTTTGGTAGTGTACATTACCAAAATTTAAAAAAATTTGATTTTTATTTATGATTTACCTCAAAACAAACGCATTATAAAAAAACTTATAGAAAAAATTGTCGCGATGGTGTAAGACACAGGGTAAAAAAGACTAATTTGTGGTTACTGAAAAATCAGCATTATGTATCTAGTAAAATCGATTATCTTTTGATTTACACTATTCATATTAACATCCTGATGTGTAATAATTTTTTTCAAGGAGGGGGAAGTCTCCCCCTGACTCGCACTTCGTTGCTCGTTACCCCTTCTTTTTATTTAAACAGGGACACACCTTGATTTAAACTCAATTCTCACATTAAGTTTTCTAAAATTTTTAATCCTTCTTCTACACTACCATTTAACACTTCTTGTACTTTTTTCATATCTGGATTTATTTCGTGAAATTTTGTGCAGATTTCTATATATTTTGCTTTACCATATTTTTTGATAAAAATTGCTTGAGCTTTGCATGCTTTTGAACCATCATTTTCATCTTTGTAAAAACCGTTTTTACATTCACTAAGTTTTTCACATTCCCAGCACCCTTCAAAATTATTTTCCTTGCAACATTTCACATTTGGGCAAATACCATCTGGAAATAAACTTGCAAAAGAACACAAATTATAATCAGAACGACATGAACCACACCATTTACTCAAAAAGCAATGATTACAAGAAAAACCACAATAAGCAATAGGCTCTAATCCTTCTCTTGCACACGCAACAAGATTTGCTTTTATCCTATCACAATTTTTCAACCGCTCACCATTATCTCCATGCTCAGAATCATAGGAAAATGATTTCAATTTTTTACATGGATATTCCCAACAATCACCACAAAATTGCCTTCCTCGTGAAATACAACATTTTGCAACTTCACATTCTCCATGAAATGGTTTTCCTTCAGTTGACACACATCCACCACAATTACATTTTTTCTTCAATTCACAATTGTCACAGTCAAGTCCACAATAAGTTGTTATTTTGATTTTTTCCATAATTTATTTTCCTCCAATTATTATACTTATATTGAAATTTTCTGATATTGAAAATTTATAATTCATCTTTATAGGTCATTATTTCTATTATGTCAAATGTCGAGTTTTGAATTTTTATTGAGGGGGTAGTACAACACCCCTCAAAACGGCGAAGTCAAGGCATTAAGCGTTAGCGTGCCTTGACTTGACGTATTTTTAGGGTGGCTTTTTGCTTCGCAAAAAAAGCGAGAAATGCATAGCATTTTCTCGTTCCGAGTTTGCATTGCAAACTCGCGCTTTTCAGGGTTACGTACGCACTTCGTGCTACCTTCATTCCTTCGCTCCGCTTCGGGACTGGCTTCGCCAGCCCTTACAATCCTTGCCACAGTTTGTAAATCAAATATTCGAAATTGAACCTATTATTTATTTTACTCTTCTTCAAAAAAAAATCGAGTAATACTAATTATTCATTGAAATGACTTTACAATGACACCTTACACTTTACACGATTATGCATCCACTTCGCACAACCTCCATTCTTTCGATGCGCATAGAAACTGATTTCTCTATACCAATTGTTAATTTTATATTTCCGAATAACCATCAAAATTAAGTCTATTTCCCACTCTTTTAAATATTTTTTTTGTAAACTTAATATTCCAAAAAAAAATAAGACCAATCTGAATGAATCAAGCTAGTTGTGTAAACTCTTGTTCACGACCTAACTTAACTCACACAAAAAAAGGGACAGACCTAAAGTGATAAACAAAACTTTCCTGAATTTTTTTTTAACAACAACGTTTAAAAATTCATAGTATGTGCAAACAAGTCATTCATTAGTGTATAAATCTAAAGCACGAACTAGGGACAAACATCAGGGCAAACGCATGTAAAACTTTTTTTGTTTTAAATCTCTAAACTACTATTTAAAAATGCACAAAATGATAAAATCCTCTTGGGAGGAATTATGCTTTTAAGAGAAAGTCTGGAAGAAATAGACGATTTTTGAGTAAAAGGGTGCAGGAAGTTTGAACTGGCTGATATTTTCCTGCTGGTTTTGTTCGGGCTGCTAAGCGGCATCAAGGACATTGAACACATAGCTTAAATGAGCGGAGGAAGCTGAAGAGTCCATCAAAGCTCTGGTGAAGTTTGAGTTCGGTCCGCCAAGTGCCGACACAATTCTCCGGGTTTTCAGAAATGTGAACGCAGATAAAATCGAGAAAGTTTTTATAAAGTGGGCTCATGGAATTTACAAAAAAATAAAAATTGAACCGGACAGAACAATTGTTGCCATGGCACAGGAAGAACGGACTATAAATGGAAAAACTTCCACAGATATCAGATTTTTTCTAACTTCACTTGATAACATTGAACTTGTGAAAAAATCAATTCGCCTGCACTGGGGAATAGAAAACCGCCAGTTCCGCCAAACTGTTCTAAGGCTCCTTTAAAATTTCACACTTTCTGTAATTTTTTCAGAAAGTGTTTTTACATGCGTTTGCCCTGACAAAACATTTTTCATCTATTGACAAATTTCTTCGGGGGGGGGTAATATAGAATAAAATATCATTTCAGGGAGTTTTTTCTATGAAAAAAAATGTTTTATTAAGTGTTTTGTTGGTTGGTCTTTTTGGAGTAATAGGGTGTGCAAATAATCCTGAGGAGTCTAAAGATTCTAATTCTTATTTTTATTATGAAGTAGTAAATAATACTGGCAGTGATTTAAATGTAAAAAGTTGTATGGCTTCTTCAGAAAATAATATGGATGATTTTAATAATCTGGAATATATAAAAAAAACTGATTATGTAAAAATTTCTACTGGAAAAAGTTATGTTTTTAAATTTGATTTAGTTGGAAATGAAGATTCTTTTGTAGGAATTGATTGTGGACCATGGGGAGATGGTTATAAATGGGGAGGCTGGTGTCGTTATTGTTTAAAAAATGTGAAAACAACTTTAACATTTAATGATATTAACAATCCGAATTCTTATAGTTCAAATTGGACTGTTGAAAAATATATTGATATTTCACAATTTATTTGTGACGAAGATTCAAACTTTACTCACACAATTAAAAATACAACAGATAAAGATGTTTATGGATATGCATTCTTCAATCAACCTGAAGATGATACTAAATGGACTTTTGATTTTGATTATAGCACAGAATGGATAAAAATACCTGCTGGAAAATCAATTGAATTAAAGTTTAATAAAGATAAACATACAGGTTGGTATGGAGGTGTCTTATTTGGAATTAACAATTGGATTGGTCAAGAAATGGTTAAAGTGGAAAATATACAAGAAAGGTTAACTACTACTATTACTGGATTTAATGAATATGGTGTTCCAACTGTAAAATAATTTTATTTATTTTTATCCCGGTGATTTACACAGGAATCTTACAATCCCGCTGGTTACCCCAGAGGGATTTTTTTTTAATAAGTAACCAAATTTTATTAAAAAATTGTGAAAAAAAATCATCAGAATTTAGTGAGATTATTCTGTTTACTATGAAAAAATATCCTAATAAACTGTAATTAAATTTTTAAACTCTTGTTCACGACCTAACTTAACTCACACAAAAAAGGGACAGACCTAAATTGATAACAAAACTTTCCTGAATTTTTTTAAGCAACAGCGTTAAAAAATTCATAGTATATGCAAAAAAAAGAAAACGTACATTGGTATACTATCAACAAGAATATGCAGGGACAAACCTTGTTTTATTAACACATTTATTTTGAGTTTTGGCAGAAATTAAGTTTATTTTATATAAAGAAGATAAATAATCAAAACTCATGGCTTTTGCAACAAGTCATTCATTGGTGTATAAATCTAAAGCACGAACTAGGGACAAACCTCACTTTGTCTTGTCAAAAAAAAATAAACAAATATAATTTCAACGTTATGTTAAAAAAGAATCATATATCGCTGAAATGCAATAACAATCTTTTAAAAGAAGTTTTTATGATTGCAATACCTGTTGCACTTCAATGTATGCTTCAATCTTCATTTAGCATTATTGACCAGCTGATGATAGGACAAC
>JALFAW010000049.1 GCA_022773305.1 Spirochaetia bacterium | reverse complement strand
CGTGGCAAGGATTGTAAGGGCTGGCGAAGCCAGTTCCGAAGCGTAGCGAAGGAATGAAGCGATAGCGCAACCCTGAAAAGCCTGATTTTTGCGAAGCAAAAAGCCACCCTAAAAATAAAAATTCAAAACTCGACATTTGTCTATTTATAAAATAGAGCACAAAACTCAATAGCGAAGCGTACTTTTGCTTTTCCATACCGCTGCACAAGCTTATCATGCCACCTCTGGCCACGTTCATTATTGCGTAGAAAGAGAACTGCACCTTCTGAAAACGCCCATTTGAGATGCACGTTTCCGATTTTATTATGTTGCGGTCTACGCATGGCTACGACCGAGACTCGCTCAAAATGCTCCACCGGAGCATTTTGCCGGCTTTTAGCCGTCGCTCCCTACCTTTTTCTTCTTCCCATCTGACTCATGGGAACACTTTACAAGACGGCAGTAAGAGATAAACTTACCGACATCTGAAAAACGATGGATGTCATCTATCTCGTAAAGAATCGTGAGAGAAAGAATAAAACCGAGTCCAGGCACCGAATTAATGATGCTGTACGAAACAGGATCCTGCACTTCCATGCTGTCCTCAATCTGAAACTCAAGCTTTGTGATTATGTCATGATAAGCCTGAAACATGGCAAGATCTGCATTCACCATTTTCAAAGTCGCAGGATCGCTGAACTTCTGAGGAATTGTATTTCTGTAAACTTCACTCCTCATTCGTGAAGATGTCAGGGGTTCATTTATATTGTACTGATGATTTGTATTCTGCAGGTGCACGGAAAGCTCTGCTCGCTGTCGGACAAAGAAGAGCCGTCTTCTGAGCAGGTCGCGTACTGCACGCTTTGCTTTAGGATAAGCATAGGCAATTGGGAACATTCGTCAGAAAAACTTACGTTTTTCTTTACCGAGTTTTTTTCAAAAACTCGCTCCGCGAAGCAGGTTTGCAATTTTCTCTGAATCGATTTTATCGCTTTTTGTTTTTCCTCCGTGGATTGATTTCATGTAATAGGCATGTCCCAGTGCAAAATCGATGCCACGCTCCGCGCAGAAGTCTGCAACCCAGTACCAGGTGAAGATGCATTCAACGCCGACTACAA
The DNA here is from genome assembly GCA_022773305.1 of Spirochaetia bacterium. GTDB lineage: Bacteria > Spirochaetota > Spirochaetia > Treponematales > Treponemataceae > Treponema_D. The sequence goes on along the minus strand of JALFAW010000049.1, from coordinate 2,539 downwards.
TGTCTTTTCCAAAAGTATTGGTCACAAGTTCCAGATTATCTCTAGAACATTCCATGTTTTTGTGGAATACAGTTTCACCGATATTGTTGATGCCACAGATGTACATGCTCTTATAAAAAAGCCGTTAAAAAAAATGCAATGCATTTTTTAGGCTTTTCAACAAAATTGCTCGCGACATTTATGGAGCGGTTCTTGCGTGAAGGTCTATTTCAATGTAAAATTGATGTTGGTTCTTATAGAATCTCATTAAGGTCCCCCTTTCGAATTAATTAGGATATTGTGCCCTGATGGACTTATCTATCTTAGCATGATAAACCTGGGGCCTTAATGATTTTCAAAGGTTCGTAGCCGACAGCGGAACAATCAATTGTTCCGAGCCATTATTTCGATGAGCCTGAAAAATGCTTTCGCATTTTTCTTAACGGCTCTTCGATTGTAGGCAGGGTCAAGCCCGTTGCGGTACAACCCATTGTTATACGCACACCCCACTGGGCTGGTAGTTTTATAGAAATATAGAATTTTGAGTTTAACATTTTTGTCCGTATCCAAAAAAAGGAAGGAAAAATTGGAAACTCAAAAAATTAAATCATTCACAGGCTTGCGATTCATAATGATTATGGTCATTGTTGTATCACATTTTGAATTTCTTGAGTCCCTTAATGGTTTTGGAAATTTTTATACAATTTATTTGCATAATGCAACTTTTGTGGTAGATTTTTTCTTTTTGCTTTCAGGATTCGGAATGATGCTTGGAAGTATATCGCGAACGAGAATTGAAGAAATGAAATTCCCAAAGATTTCAGAATGTTTAGCGTATGGAATCAAACATATAAGGAAAATTTATCCTTTTTATATATTAACAAAAATTTTTGGTGTTTGTGCTAAAGTCGTTTATGCGATATATAAATCTAACTTTACATTCAACTTTATTTGGCATGAAATTGTAAAAAATTATTGTGAATATTCCCGTTTTGCAATCCGCAACAGGAATGTCGTTTTTTACACACGCACATAATGGCGTTACTTGGTTCTTGTCCGCTCTTTTTTGCATTTATCTTATCTCGCCAATACTGATATTCATACTGAGAAAATTTTCCAAATCATATTTTGGTGATTTACTATTTCTTCTGATAAATGCTTTCCTTATAGTTGCATTAGCATATTTTTTTGGGAAAATTGAAACAATTTTTCATGGCATAAAACATATTCCGAATGTTGATAACTTGGTTTACGGAAGTCCGTATCGCAGAGTTTTCTATGTTTTGACAGGAATGAATCTTGCTACTATTTACAAGACTGATAAACGACAATATAAAAATCTCAAAAAAAATTACAAATGTTATGGAAATCGTTCTGTCGTCACTAGTGCTTGCTTACTTCTTTTGGCGTAATAGTTTACCAAACACACAATTCTATTACAAATATCTAATTGATTTGTTCTTGTGTGCATGTTTCATCTTGATATTTTCATTTGATGAAGGTTGCATTTCTAACTATCTAAAGAAGCCTATGATGCAAAAACTTGGAAATATGGCGATATATTTTCTTAACTCATTATCCTATAAGGATATACTTTTCTTGGTTCATAGACAAGTTTTTAGGCTGGACTGAATTAACATCAATCCTATTTATAATCTTTATTCTTGCTATGACATTTGTTCTTTCTTTCCTTTTCTATAATAACGAAAAATCATTGACGGAAAAAGTAAAAGTTATTACTATTAAGTAAGGAAAGTAAGGAGGTATTTTATGGAGCTTGCAAAAGTAACGTCAAAAGGTCAGATTACAATTCCTCTTATGATAAGGAAAAAACTTCAGTTGAAAACTGGTGACAAAGTTTTTTTTGAGGAAAGCAGAGGCAAAATTTATATTACGAATGCATCTCAAATCACTCTTGCAAATGTTCAGGCTCAAATGAAAGGCGAAGCAAAAAAAGCTGGATTTGAGACCGAGGACGATGTTGTCGCTTATATCAAGGAATTGAGGAAATCTAGGTGAGAGTATTTGTTGATACAAATGTCGTAATCTCTGCAATGCTTTTTCCCAATGGGAAAGTTGCTAAAGTTTTTTCTCATTTGATTGAAAAACATACTGTAATAATCTCATCTTACACAAAAAATGAATGCAAGGAAGTATTTGAAAAGAAATTCCCTGCAAAAATTGAACAACTTGAAATCTTCTTTAATGGCATTAATTTTGAAGAATATACAACTCCAAATAAAATCGATGAAAAGAAATATCCAAAAATCAGGGATATAAAGGATTTGCCAGTTCTGGTTTCTGCAATTTTATCTGATTCTGATATTTTGCTTACAGGAGACAAAGATTTCGAAAATATAAAAATTGACAAACCGTTGATTTTCACTCCTGCAAAGTATTTTGAGTTGATAGGAAATTAGCATAACACATATAAGGCCCCAGCTTGTCAATAAGAATCCTCAAAAAATAATCACTTAAGGCTGTCTTTTTCAGGCAGTCTTCTTTTTTTTGAGAAAAATGGAGCTTCCGTTCAAAATAAAAAGCAAAGTCTGAATCGCAA
>JALFAW010000306.1 GCA_022773305.1 Spirochaetia bacterium | reverse complement strand
TTCGCTCTGACATTTGTGCGCTTGCATCTGAATCTACACTGCCAAGAACTTTTACTTCGATGTATGCACCTTTTTCAAGTTTTTTTCCGGCAAAATACAAATCCTGATTATCAAGCAGATTTATCATAAGATAAGATTCAGTTTTTCCCATTACGCTGATGGCTTTACCAAACTCAGTTTTCAAAACATCTCTTTTTTCTGCAGGCAACTGAACTGTCACCTTTGCTTCAATCATTGGCATAGTTTCCTCCAAGTGTTTTATTTACATTTCAATCTTGTATTGAACATATTTGGATTATATCACAAATTCTGGTCAAAACAGAGTACTTTTATTCAAAAAATACTACAAAAATCAAGATTCTTTTCTATTTATATTATACAATTTCCCAAAAATCGAAACGTGTTGCAAACTTATATGGGAGTTAAAAAATGTGCGACAATACAAAAATAATCCTGCAGACACAAAGGCTATACCTTCGGGAACTTTCTTCCTCCGATTTTTCGGCGCTTTGCAGAATCATGCAGGACGAAAAAACAATGTATGCTTACGAAGGTGCTTTTTCTGACAAAGAAGTACAGAATTGGCTGGAAAACCAGTTTAATCGTTACAGGAAATATGGGTTTGGACTTTGGGCAGTTATCTTAAAAGAAACAGACAGTATGATAGGACAATGCGGTCTTACTATGCAAAAATGGAAAGAAAACGAACTTCTGGAAATAGGCTATCTTTTTGAACGGGAATACTGGCACAAAGGTTATGCCACAGAAGCTGCCGTTGCCTGCAAAAAATATGCCTTTGAAATATTAAATGTCGAAGAAGTTTGTTCAATTATCCGCGATACAAACACAGCCTCGCAAAATGTTGCTCTTCGAAACGGAATGAAAATAACAGACACTTGGATAAAGAACTATCGCAATGTAGATATGCCCCATTATCTTTTTACAGTCAGAAAATAATCATGATAAACTTTGACGCTTTAGTCTGTGAGGGTGACTGTGATTTTTTCCTCGAGAAAATAAGGCAACTAAAGTTAGTTTCTGTCAGTAAGCTTTTTTTCATAGGAATCAATGTTTTATTGAATGACAATTCATCTGGAAAGTTATATAATCAAATTTAATATCGATTTTCTAGGATAAGCAGAAAAAGACAAAACAAAGTCTGAGATAATCATCATAAAAAGGAACAATGTTATGGAAAAACGTTTATTTGAATATTTTAAAGACAGTTTTAGACTTGGTGCTGCGGTTAGCGGTATTTTATATGATTACGAAGGAGCTGTAAAAAAACACGAAAAGTTTTTGGAATTTATAAAAACTCATCCAAAACCAGAAGAAATACCTGATTTTAAAATTCCACCGCTTCCAAAAGGTCCTTTTATTGAATCTGATATTCTTGCAAAACATTTTAATCTTGTTGTGGCAGAAAATGATACTAAAATGTGCAATGTTTTTCCTAGTCCAAATGAATATGATTTTTCTTCTGCTGATAAATTTATTGAAATGGCGAAAAAAAATGGTCAGGCTGTAAGATGGCATACTCTAGTCTGGCACAATCAGTCGCCAAAGTGGATTTTTGAAGATGAAAACGGAAATAAAGCTTCTAAAGAACTGCTGGAAAACCGTCTGAAAGATTATATTTTTGCAATCGGAAAACGTTATGCAAAAGATGTTTGTTCTGTGGATGTTGTAAACGAATGTATTTCTGATAAAAACTTTGTTTTGCGGGATGGAAATGACCATTCAAAATGGTTCGACATTATGGGACCTGAATATGTTGATAAAGCGTTTATCTGGGCAAAACAAGCTTTTCCAAACTCTAGTCTTGTTATCAATGATTATAATCTTGAAACTATGCCTCCAAAACGAGAGGGCATGTACAATCTTGTAAAAGGAATGCTTGAAAGAGGGGTTCCTGTGGATACAGTTGGACTGCAGATGCATATCAACCTGGAAAATCCTCCAGTGAGTGAAATTGAAAAAACAATTGAACTTTTTGGAAGTCTTGGACTCAAAGTGATTGTGACAGAAATGGATGTTTCTGTTTACAAAGATTTTCAGCCAGGAAAAGAAAGTGAACCTCGCAAAGAATATACTCCAGAAATTTTAAACGTACAGGCAGAACGTTACAGAAAAATTTTTGACTGTTTTAAAAAAGAAGCAGATAAAAGCATTTTACAGGATGTAGTTTTGTGGGGAATAACAGACAGATTCAGCTGGAAAAACGATTTCCCTGTTCCAGGTCGAACCGACGCTCCGTTGCTGTTTGATGTGAATGGAAATCCAAAACCTGCGTTCTATGAAATCTGTAAATAATTTGCAATTTTATTATTTGTGTTTGTTTTTCAGTAAAAACTTGCGATTCGTTCTAGCAAGGGATAAACCAGGGACAGACCTTAATATTTCATATTATTTATGTTACAATAAGAAAAATCAATTTCTGGAGGATTAGCAAATGGGAATTTATTTAAATCCGAACAGCGCAAATTTTGAAGAAACGCTTAAGCGACCAATTTTTGTTGACAAGACGATGATTCTGAAGGTGTTAAACAAATTTATCGACCAGCAGAACAAGTACATTTGTGTAAGCCGCCCCCGCCGCTTTGGTAAGACTATTGCAACGGATATTATCAGTTCATACTATTCAAAAGGCTGCAATTCCAGGGAGATTTTTTCCAGGCTGAAGTTTGGGCAGGACGAGGATTTTGAATCTAAACTGAACAAATTCAACTTTATAAAAATTGACCTTAACTCGGAATACAGGAACTGCAGGAATCGGGAAAATGTTTTAAGCCGCCTGCAGGACAAAGTTATTCAGGAGTTCATTGAAGCTTTTCCAAAGATAAAATTTTTTGAAGATGACTCCATAGCAGAAGCAATTCAAAAAGTTTTTACCCAGACCGGGGAGCAGTTTTTTATTCTAATTGATGAATACGATGTGTTTGTCCGGGAGCAGGTAAACGGAGTTGTTTCCGACGAACTTTTTACTGAGTATCTTGATTTTTTGAACGGTCTTTTTAAGAGCGATACCCTTAAACCTGCCATTGCCCTTGCTTACCTGACGGGAATTCTTCCTATTGTGCGGGACAGGGTGCAGTCTAAGCTGAACAATTTTAGGGAATACACCATGCTCAATGCTTTTGACCTTTCTGAATTTGTAGGCTTTACTTCTGATGAGGTTGAAGAGCTTTGTAAGCAATACAAGATTGATTATGAAGAGTGTAAACGCTGGTACGATGGTTATAAGCAAAACGGCTATGAAATTTACAATCCTGAGTCTGTGGTAATGACTATCTCTACAGGGGAATTTGCAAGTTACTGGTCTCAGACTTCGACTTACCGTGTTATTTCTGACCGTCTGCAGGCAAATTTTGACGGCACTCGGGATGATGTTATCCGAATGCTGGGTGGTGAAAGTGTTGATGTAAACATAACTATGTACATGAATACTATGACTGACTTTGTTTCTAAGGATGATGTTTTTACCTACCTGATACATCTGGGCTATCTTTCTTATGACAAGAATACTAAAACCTGTTGTATTCCAAACTCGGAAGTTGCAGGACAGTGGCATGCAGCTGTTTCTATATGCGACGAATACAAAACCACAAATCAGATTATCAAGCACTCAAAGGAACTTTTGCAGGCAACTTTGGAAGGCGAAGAAGAGGCGGTGGCTGAAGCTTTGGATTTATCCCATATTCATGCAACTTCCAACAGAA
>JALFAW010000198.1 GCA_022773305.1 Spirochaetia bacterium | reverse complement strand
TTAATAATTTTTTCAGTGCTCTTTTTCATGATTTACCCGAATCCGTTACGCGGGATATTATTTCTCCAGTAAAACAGGCAACAGATGACCTTCCAAATATTGTGAAAAAAATTGAAAATGAAATTGTGAGTAAAGAACTTGTTCCGCTGATGGAAGATTTTATTGTAAAAGAGGTGACTTATTTTACTAGTGATGAGTTTTCAAACAGAATTCAAGATAAATCTGGAAGAATTCAAATAGTTTCTTATGAAGAATTAAATGAAAAATATAATAATGATGAATTCAAGCCAGTTGATGGAAAACTTGTGAGAATTTGTGATCATCTGTCAGCATTGATGGAAGCAAACATTTCTATAAAACACGGGATTACATCAGAGCATCTTGAAATAGGACTTGAGACAACTGTCAATCACTATGAAAAAAATCAGGTGATTAATGGAATTAATGTTTATGATTTTTTTAACAAGATTATTACATCTTAATAAAAGTTCATAAAAGTTTTAATATTTTTAAAATGGAAATTAATAGGTTCAATTTCGAGTTTTTTAATTTTAAACAGTGGCAAGAATTGTAAGGGCTGGCGTAGCCAGTTCCGAAGCGTAGCGAAGGAATGAAGCGATAGCGGAACCCTGAAAAGCGCGAGTTTGCAATGCAAACTCGGGACGAGAAATGCATAGCATTTCTCGCTTTTTTTGCGAAGCAAAAAGCCACCCAAAGAAAAAAAATTTAAAACTCGACATTTGTCCTAATAAACTCTCTCCATTTAAATGAGTTTTGTGTTGTTAATATAGCCATTAATAAAGAGGCTCTTCAAGATTTATTACATACACAACGTCATCATCAATTCTGTCTGTTCCCGGAAGAATTTTCTGAACCAGTTTGTTGTCTTTAACATTTATGGCAAAGTCGTTGTCGTTTGCAACGGCTATGGAATTGCGGTCGATAATCCAAAGACCTTCAAGTTTGTCGTGAGGATATTTATTTGGAAGATATTCAGTCAAATCCACAAGAAGTTTTTTGGAAACAGTTTTTATTCCTGCAGCAGAAAGTTCTTCTACACTGCACTGCTCAAGAGTTTTTCCGTTAAGAAGCATTCCTTCTGGTGCCTGCACATCGCTGCCAGTAACGTCCGTAGCTTCGCTTATGTCAATCTTGAAAAGATATTTGTGAGTTTCCTTTTCTCCAGAAAAATTGCCGTCCCGTTCAATTACAACAAATTCTGTATTGGAAAGAGCTACAATTCCGCAGGTAGAATCTGTTTCTTTGTTCTGAAGATATACAAACTGTTTAGTATCACCGCTGGCAATGTCAAAAGTAACAAGTCGGATAAGACATTTGTTTGTAATTTCTTTTTTTGAAGGATTATACAAAGTTGACTGCATAAGCCCTACAAGAGTTTTTCCGTCTGGAGTAAGGGCAAGACCTTCCATTCCCCGGTTTGCACGACGGCGGGCAAGTACAGCCGGAAGATGGCGATTTCCAGTTGTCATTCCGTAAGGACTGATGCGTTCAATTTCGGTTCCATCTGCTGCAAAATGAACGATGTGAGGACCGTATTCGTCCGAAAGCCAGAAAGTTCCGTCTTTTGCTGCGGCAATTCCTTCGCTGTCCAGACCATAATCGTCGATTCCTAAAATCCTTCCGTCAAGGGTGTAAGCAATTTCGCCTGTTGCGCCACGACCTTCTGGATTTGGAAGCCCTGTAATCGGCTTTCCCTCTGGAGTTTTTAAAATAATTTCCTTTACAAGAGAAACAGAGCCGTCTTTTTCCATTCTAAAAAGTCCGATTCTTGGGGAATATTCAGGCACAGGAAAGAGTTTGCCTGTTCCCTGTTCACCAGTGTAGTCGATATTCGGTCCACGGTCTGTTATAAGGTAGAAAAGAGAAGAATCTGTCGGGTGAGCACAGGCATCTGAACCGTAACCACCGTTTTGAATTTCAACACCGTCAGCGGTTTTTAAAAGCACCTGGTAAGGAACCGCAGAACCTTCTTTAGAAACTGCCTCATAACCTTCTGTAGATTTTTTTACACCAGTTGATGCGCAGGAAGCAAGCACAAGAGCCGCTGCTGCAATATACAATGATTGTTTTTTCATAAAATACCTCTTTATCAATCATCGTATTGTTCTTGTGTTAGATTTTTTTGAAAGATTTGTAAAGATATTGTAAATTCGGGGAATAACTTTATTTGGAAATTAAGTCAATGAGAATTACGCTAACAATGTGTTATAGAAAATTTCAGAATAATAATTATTTTGATTTTTGAATGTGATTTTTTATGCAATTGAAAGTTTCATCGCTAATATCATGTTCCATTTTGCACGCATCTTCTGCAGCAATTTTTTCTGACACTCCAATCTTAACTAACATCTCAGTTAAAACCGTATGACGTTCATAAATTTTCTCTGCAATTTCTAAACCTGCTGGTTCCAAAGTTATATGATCTTCTTCACTTATTTTTAAAAGCTTTTCTTTTTCTAGATTATGAATGGCTATACTGACAGTTGGACGAGAAAAATTCATAGCACGAACAATATCAATTGCATGTACATCACCTTTCTTTGAAAGAATTAATATTGTTTCAAGATACATTTCTGCTGATTCACCAATTTTCATATCTATTTCCTATTTTTTGTATTGTTTTATTGTACACAACTAAATTAACAAAATCAACACAATATTTATTTATCTATTCAATCACCCACTCTGTTAGCTGTTTTTCCGTACTGGAATAGTTCACGCCCACTTTCACGATTTTTCGTCCGTCGTTTTTGTAGGCGATTGGATAGTTCTGACTGTTTATTTGTTCCAGGGCTTCTTTAGCTGAGCCGTCCATTTTGAACTCAAAAATGTAGATTGCATCTTTTTGCCACACAACTGCGTCGCTTCTGCCTTTGCCGTTTTGCACTTCGCACAGAACAAACTCGCCCATAAGCTTAAAAATAAGCCAGACAAACGCCTGACAGTTCAACTCGTACTGTTTTTGGTTTGTCTGTTTTGGGGCGGCGGCGAAAATGTTGTTGATTCTTTCCATAAATTCATTTACTTTACCTGCACGGAGTTCCTTTAAAAAACTTACGATTTCGATTTTTTTGTCGTCTGTGGGATATCCCAGATAAAGCGGCAAAAGTCTTTTGTACATTCCGAATTTTACTTCTTCGTTTGGAACTCCAATTGTGTAACTGTCAAAATCTTTTTCATAGTTTTTGATTGTAAGGTATCCTGTCTGATACAAAAGAGGAACCGGCTCTGTTGAATTAAGGCGGTATTCTTCCAATGAACGCGAGTCAACATCAATTCCTTCTTCAAGGGTTTTGTAATCAAAACTCATGTCAAGCATCATTTTTGTAAGGAAGGTCGGTGTGCCGGTGGAAAACCAGTAGCTTCCAAAATTCATATCTGCAAAGGCATTTAACAGGCTGAAAGGATTATAAATGTCCGTCTGAACATCCTTAGAAAAATGATAGCCGTCGTAGTTCTTTTTAAGTTCTGCAAGGCATTCTTCTTTGGTATAGCCGTTTTTTTCTGCCATGAGTTCAATTTCTGGGACAAAATTTGATTCCAATTCTTCCTGAGAAATTCCACAGATTGCAGAATATTCTTTAGAAAGGGAAATATCACGCAGGTTGTTCAAATCAGAAAAAATGCTCACTTTGTCAAAGCGGGTTACGCCGGTAATGAAGACAAACTGAATGTGGGCATCTTCGCCTTTTAGTACGCCGTAAAAAGTTTTTAAGATTTTTCTGAAAGAATCCACAAGGTTCTGGTCGTCAATGGCGTTTAAAAGTGGCTTGTCGTATTCGTCCACAAGGACAACTGCCTGTAAGCCTGTTTTTTCGTGAGCCTGCTGTAAAAGGTTACTGAAACGGTCGGCGGGGCTTACAGCATTTGGATTTCTTACGCCGTAGATTTTTTCATAGGAATCAAGTTTTAATCCAAGAGAAGATCTGAAATCATCTTCCGTGGTAAAATCGCCAACATTAAAATCAAAATAAAAAACCGGGTACTTCTTCCATTCTGTTTCGGTTTTGGAAATGGCAAGACCTTCAAACAAATCTTTGCGTCCTTCAAAATAGCTGCGCAATGTGGAAAGAAAAAGCGACTTTCCAAAACGGCGCGGGCGGCTTAAAAAATATGGGCATTTGTAATGCGTCAGTTCTTCGATAAATTGAGTCTTATCCACATAAACAGCGTTGTCCACACGGATTTTTTCAAATGTCTGAATGCCGATTGGCAGGTATCTCGGTTTGTTCATATTTATAATATAACATATTTTTGGGGAATTGTCAGTGTGGAAGATTGTATTTGCTGGGGGTTTTTAAGGGGGTATAAAACTTTATTTTATACCCCCTTAGGAGAAGGGGTGGCGAGCAACGAAGTGCGAGACAGGGGAAGGCTTTCCCCTACACTAGTCGCACTTTAAATTTCTACTTTTATTCAGAATCAGAATATTGCAATACAATGATTGTTAAATCATCACGAAGCGGAACTCCTTTTGTAAACTGATTAAACTGCTTTAATATTTCTGCAATCATTTCTTTTGGATTTTTTGCATTGCTATTATCGAGTACATTTTTCAAGCGTTCCAATCTAAAATCATCACCTTTTGTATTTCTGCTTTCTATAAGACAGTCTGTGTATAAAACGATAAAATCACCTGTTTGAACTTTTAAACTGACTGTACTGCAGCCATCAGAAGGAAGACCTTCCATTCCCAAAAACATTCCGCGAAACTTTCCGTCTTTATCTCCAAGTACTTCTGTTTTCCCAGATTTTGTATTTTTATAAAGAACATCTGTATGACCTGCATTTACATATTCAACAAAGTTTTCTTTAAATCTCAAGAAAACTCCTGTCAGATAATTTTCAACACTGCCCTTTTCTTTTGCCAATGTTTCACTAAAAAGCTGAATCACTTTATTCAAAGGTTTTGTAATATTTTGAATGAAAATTTTTTCTGCCAAATATTTCGAGAGAATTCCTATCAAACCGGATGCAACTCCATGTCCTGAAACATCAAAAAGACCTGCTCCCACAAAATTTTTATCTGCATCAAAATAAAAATCATATAAATCACCAGACACAGACGCCATAGGCTTAAAAACAAAAGCTGATTTCCAATTATTCTGACAGGGCGCTTTTGAAGTGTAAAAACTTTTTTGGACAAGTTCCGCCATTTTCATATCCCTTTCCTGAATTCTCTGCTGATTTTGAAGCAATTTATTTTTTCGCGTGATTTCGAGTGTTTTTTCCTGAACTTCAACAGAAACAATTGTATCAAGCAGGTTTTTTATGGTAACAATTCCGAAATAATGATTATTTTTTAACACAACAATTGGTTCATAAAGATTTTTTTCGTCCCTTTTCATGGCTTTTGAAGCAACATCCTCTACTGATTCCATGCTATCCACTGAAAAGAAATCTGTAATCATTATATCTTTTACAGTTTTTCGGTAATTCAAACCAAAACCAAATCTGCCACCAAGCAATTCAGATAAAACAGAATGTGTCATTACTCCCAATATATTAAAATTCAAATCAATCACAGAAACAAAATTACATTCTTTGTTTGCAGTAAAGAAATTCATTAATTCAGGAACTCCCATATCTGGAAAAATTGTAACTCCTTCAAATGCAAGTTCTTCAATTTTTCGGGAATTTGTTTCATTTTTTTGTTCAAGAAAATTAAAGTTTGAAGCAGCGTCTTTTGTTTTTTCTTTTTTTTCTGTTTCAGTTGATTTTATCAATTTTTTTTCATTTTTTTTATTCAACTGTTCATTATTCTTTTGATTTATAATAATTCTTGCATAAGATTCAGCGGTAACTTTTCCAGGAAATTCTGCTGGATAGCCAATGTAATATCCTTGTGCATATTGAACTCCAAGAAACAAAAGAAAATCAAGTTCATTGGCAGATTCAACTCCCACAGCTACTAAATTTATACCTGTTTCATTTGAAAAATGAGTTAGACTTTTTACCATAGATTGTTTTAATGAATCCTTTTCGATATTTCTAATGATTTGCATGTCAATCTTTATAAAATCAGGATTCAAAACGCAGATTCTTTCCAGGCCAGAATAAGCTGTACCAACATTATCAAGTGCAATTTTAAATCCTTGGCTTTTGTAGTGCTCAATTAGTCTGGAAAGTGTTTCTTCATTTTTTTGAGAACAATTTTCTGTAATCTCAAAAATAATTTGATTTGGTTCAAGCGAAAACTTTTCAAGAAGTTTTAACGTATACCCTTGATAGAAATCTTCATCAAAAATAATATCTGGATTTATGTTTATAAAGATATTTTTTTTAAGTCCTATTAGTTTAACTTTTTTTAAGATTGATTTTCTACACAGTTTTTCAAGTTTCCAAATTTTTTCAAATTCTTCTGCTTTTTCAAAATATTCAGTAATGGGTTTGTCGTTTAAATGAGAACATATTTCATATCCTAAAATATCACAGTTTTTCAAAGAAACAATTGGCTGAAAGACTGGCACAATTTCTTGTTCATCTAAAATCTTTTCTATATTCATAGGTGTCACTATATTGCTCGTATGTTAATTCTTTGTGTACTGAAAGTAAAAAAAATGTAAAATGCAATAATAAGATAAAAAGTTTTATTTCGAAGAAAACAAGTTCGTACCCTTTTTTTATATTTTCATACAAGGTCTGTCCCCTCTTTTTCTGTCCCCCTTTTTCAAAAAAAATTGTATGCAGAGGATATAAAATGTGGCATATAAAATGGGGACAGACCTTGCTTTATATTGGTGAAATAATTGGGGACAGACCTTAATTTTATCTTGATTTATGGTACTTAATTTTCGTTTAATTGTACTTTTTTTATTTTTCTTCTATAATAAAGGCACTGCAATAAGTCAATACATTTATGTGTTAGTCACGTATGGCGAACACTCAACTATCTTTTATAGGAAGGTGAAAAATGTTTTCTACAATAGCAAAAGGTTTACTGATTCCTTTTTTGGGGACAACTCTTGGTTCTGCTTGTGTTTTCTTTATGAAAAATAAAATGTCCATTCGCCTACAAAAATCACTTTCAGGGTTTGCAGCTGGAGTCATGGTGGCAGCATCTGTCTGGAGTCTTTTGATTCCTTCGATGAGTCAAGCAGAAGAGTTAGGAATGGGAAAACTTGCCTTTATCCCGGCAGTTGTAGGATTTTGTCTTGGAATGCTTTTTTTACTCCTACTTGATATACTTACACCACATATGCACATCAACGAAACTGTTGAAGGTCCCAAAAGTAAACTTAAAAAATCTACAATGATGGTACTTGCTGTAACTCTTCACAATGTCCCTGAAGGTATGGCTGTAGGCATTTTGTATGCAGGTTGGTACACTGGTTCAGTTCAAATTTCAGCGTCTGCTGCCCTAGCCCTTGCAATTGGTATTGCTATTCAGAATTTTCCAGAAGGTGCTATAATTTCCATGCCACTTCATAGTAAAGGTCTGTCAAAAACAAAAGCTTGCATTTTTGGTACTCTGACAGGAATTGTGGAACCATTAGCAGGAATTCTTACAATCCTCCTTGCCCAATTCATAATTCCAGTATTGCCTTATCTTTTAAGCTTTGCTGCTGGTGCTATGATTTATGTAGTTGTAGAAGAACTCGTTCCAGAAATGGCAACCGAAGAAGAAAAAGTTCACTCAAATCTTGGAACGATTATGTTTATGATTGGTTTTTCTATAATGATGATGCTAGATGTGGCACTAGGCTGATAAGGTTTAGTAAGGTCTGTTTCATTTTTTTTCTTTCATCATATTAAAGATTACAAGGAATATTATTAAAATGACAGGAAAAATACCACCGAAGAAAAGTCCTGCCTGAATATTATCTCCTGTTTTTTGTGAAATCATTCCGACTGTGCCAGGCCCAATTGAACCGCCCAAATCTCCTGCCATTGCTAAAAGTGCAAACATTGCGGTTCCTCCAGCTGGTAATTTTTTTGATGTTATGCTCAAAGTTCCAGGCCACATGATGCCTACTGAAAAACCACACATTATACATCCTATTAATGCTATTATGGGATTTTTGAAAAGCGAAGCCAGTATGTAGCAAAACAGACAAAGAACTCCAGAACCTATCATAAATTTAGACAGTTCTACTTTTTCACCAAATTTACCGTAAAACACACGTGAGATTCCCATCGTGACTGCAAAAAGGCATGGTCCTGCAAGATCACACACTGTTTTTGAAAATCCTAATCCTGATTCTACAAAAGCTGATGCCCATTGTGCCATGGAAAGTTCTGAGGCACCTGAACACATCATGAGGATGACAGCAACGTAAAAAATGGGTGTTTTAAATAATTCAAGTATTTTCATTCCTTTGCCATCGTCTACAAGTTTTTCTATTGGACACGTTGCAAAGTTGTAAATATTATAAATTGGGATAAGTGCCCACATACATGCTATAATTCTCCAGTTTCGAATTCCTATCAGAGTGAATAATGCTGTGGAAATGAGGGTTACGCCAAGCCAACCCCAGCAGTAAAAACTATGTAAAAGACTCATTGTTTTTTCTTTGTTTTCAAAAGGACAGGCTTCAACTATTGGTGAACAAAGTACTTCTATTAATCCGCTTCCGATTGCATAAAGGATTACGCTTATCATGACTCCTGTAAATGCTTTTTCTGGTGGAAAAAAATCTGGTAAAAAAGCCAGACAGAGTAATCCTAAAGCTGAAAACGCTTCTGAAGCTACAATACTCGCACGATATCCAATTCTATCCACAAATTTTGCACAAAAAATATCGACAACAAGTTGTGTGAAAAAGAATGTTACGGGAATAAGAGCAATGAATCCCAATGGAATTTGATAATTTTTATGAAATGTCAAGAACAAAAGGGGTGCAAAGTTTGCACAAATTGCTTGTGTTATAAAGCCAAGATAGCAAGCACGTAGTGTTTTTTTATAATCTGGTTGCTGTTGTTTCAAACATTTTTTCTGTAGATTTCTAGTATTTTCTTTATTCATAATTTTATTATATAACCTAATTTTAAAATATAATTGCATAAAACAATTCTTTTATTGTATCATATTTTAATTCATCGTTTTATATAAAAATTCAACAAGAAAATCAATTGAACCTATTTCTATTAACAAGATTATTTCCCTTGCGGAACCAGCTCATTCAAACTCTTGTTGCGGTAGTTTAGATTTGTACGGAGGCTATACCCCTGTTTTTCCCAAAAAATATTGGCTGTTTCATTGTCTTTAAAAACAAGACCAAAGATTTTGTTGATTCCTTCTGCCTTTATTGCTTTTTCTGCACATTCCACAAGGCGACCTGCAATTCCCAGTCTGCGAAAATCAGGATGCACGCACAGATGATGAATGATTGCACGTCTTCCATCATGGCCAGTTAGAATTATGCCAACGAGTTGTTCACCAGAAAAAGCACCAAAGCAAGTTGTGGGATTTCTTTTTATATAGCGGTCAATTCCTTCGCGACTGTCGTCCACAGAATTTAACGCCCGCTTGCTTTGCTCCGTACTGTTCCAGAGTGCAAACATTTTGTCGTAGTCATCGATTGTTATAAGGCGGATTGTTGGGGTCAATTTGTTCATTTCTTTGATATTGTATCATAAATTTTGAAAAAAGAATTGTAGAATTCATCTATTTTCATTTTTTTTGGAAAACAGGGATAGAGCTATAATTATTTAAAAAACTCTTTTAGTATTTTAAAGGGTTCAAAGTTGAAGATTTCCTTACAAATTGCAGAACCGATTGTTCCTGCACCGCCAATCATTCGGAAGCGGGAGTAACGAACTGTCTTGCGCAAATATTCTTCATCCTTATACAGAACCTCTTTATTCTCATCATCTTTTATTTTGATTAATTGAAAAGCATTGAGATAAGACGCATACGAACTTTTATAAGGTTCGCATACAAAGTCTAAGTATTTTTTTGAAAAATTGATACAGTCTGCCATTATTTTGAAGCTTTGAAATTTTTAGTAAATTCTGTTAATCGAGCAGCACGCTTTGAAGCATTAGAAGGAGTCGTCTTAGATGTATTGATTAATGTTTCATAAACTTTCTTTGCATAGGAGAAGACTTTGTTCCACCATTAATGACAGGTCAATGATCCGCCAAAAATTCTTTCTGTCTATTAAGCGGGAATTCGCAAGGATTTCTCCTTTTTTAGCCCATAGGAGAAACGAAGATAACTCAAATCTGCCTCGTTTCCGCCACCTTTTCTTTATTTCAAAACTTAAAATATGAATAATGAACTAAGCTATTTTTCCGTTCAAAAATCCTCTTGGATTTTTCGCCATAAGGATTCGTCCGTTTTATTGCCTTCGCAAACTCACAGAACAAAGACCTCACGCGCTTATTCCCTGCTTTCGCGAGCGGAAGCATATTTTAGTCTTTCTGCTGAATCTTCTCCAGGACAAAGTCCCAAATAACTTACAAACTATACTGCCGTTGCAAATCTTGTAAAATCATGGATTTCCACGACTGTTTCAACTGCTGTAGTTACATCAATACCTGAGAAACACACAAGCTTATCAACTTTATCCTTTATAATTTCTAGCTCTGCAATCTCTCTGATTTTCATATCCATCAATTCAATTTTGGCTTTCAGACTGTAAACTTCCGAAAGATACTCATTTAAAGCCTCCTGCATCCATTTTTCTGAAAACTGAACGGTCCTTATCCATTTGAAGAATTTTTCAGTTCAGTAATTTCCGCTTTCAGGATACGATTTCCCATTTCTCAGCAGGAAAGAAGTTCCTATTGCCCTTGCATCAATTCTGTCTGTTTTTACCCTCTTCTTTACATCTGAATTCGACATTGTTGTCGGGTTCCATAACTACGCAGCCATAACCAGCCTTTTGTAATCCGCGGCAAAGACCGTAACCTGTTTGCCCTGGCTTCGTATCCGCAGACGAACAGGATTTCTTCCTTGTGTTTTTTTTCTTTATTGCCTCCAGATATTTTATTACAGCTTTCGTTGTTGCCCTAATTGTCATCTCATCAGAAAGTTCATTCTTGTGAAAAACAAAGCAGCAAAGTGAATAGGTGTCCTTGTGAACATCAATTCCAATGTACAAAATCTTTTCGTTTCGTGTTATAATTTCCATGTAGTGTCTCCACTTTGTATGAGGTAATGCCCATACTGTTAATTTTTAATCATTAATATTTTGACGCTAAATTCACGTTTTTACAAACTGGATGGCACTACATATTATCTAAATTACAGCCAATTATCCCCGACAGATACAACAGTCATCTTTATCTACTCACTTAAAAACAAATCATCCAGAGTAACCACTGAATATCCTGGTAAATTCTTAAGATATTTTTCAACGCCTGAAGACACACCATTTTTAGAGAAAATTATGTACGATTTATTCTGCTGCGTAACACACAATGCTGAATCCTGCAGATCTTTCAACTGCTTTTCATCGAAAGGGTCTTCTGTGTACTTACATTCACAAATAACTGCATTCTCATCATCAGTCGCTAATAAGTACGTCCGGTCAAGGCACGCTTTGCTTTTCGCCTTGACTCGTCCGTTTGGCGAGTTGCTAGAAATTATCAACTCTCCATCTATTTCTTCCTGTTTTTTTAAAACAGAATTATTTCCCCACCAGCGACCAAGATTTTCAGCAAAAAAAGGCATTTTTCCATTATAGAACTGCTCTTTTAGATAAGTCTCACAAATCTGTTCAAAACGATGCCCAATGAATGTATTCAATTTTATCTTTGTAAGTTCTTTTTCATAATACATCTCTGGTGAAATTAGTCCATTCAGCATATTCTGGTGTTTGAAAATGAATGCAAAATAAAAAGCAAAATAATTATCACTTATAGAATATAAAGTATTTCTACTCTTCTCTTTTTCTCCGCATGGAACTTCTTTTTTTATGAATCCAAGATTTATCAGAACATTGATATATTTTGCAATTTTGGCCGCATCTTCTCCAACCTTGTCCCTAATCGTATTAAATGTAGAAGCACCAGCATTTATTGCAAGCATAATATTTTTATAAAAATGAGTTTCCTTAAGTTCCATTCGCAAAAGCGTCTCTATTTCATTAAAAAGGTATCCTGTTGTGGAAAGACAATTTTTTATTACATTCTCTTTGATTGTAAGTCTGTCATCAAATAAAGAAAGATAAAGTGGAATTCCACCAAGTATGGAATAAGCTGTTAATGCTTCTTCATTTGAATAATGAGGAAAGAACTCCCGGGCTTCCTTATATGTAAATGGCAGAAGTTTTAGTTCGGATGTTTTTCTACCGTAAAGAGGTTTAGTTGAATCATCAATAATTTCTTCAATTACAGATACCTCTGAACCACATAAAATAAGAAATATATTCTTAGATTTTAAAATTTTATCAATTGCATTTTGAAGACCAGAATCATATGCTGGATTTGAATTATAAAGATATGTAAACTCATCAATTATAAGAACAAGTCTGTCTTTAATTTCCGCAGTTCTTAAAAATGAATAAACATCATTCCAGGTTGTAAAAGAATTAAGAAAGTCTCCAACTTTTAATACACGATTAAGCTCCTCACAAAAATTCTGAACATTGTTCTTTTCCGAGTCTTTATCGCCAGTAAAGTAAACAGTATTATCTGAATGAAGTTTTGCAAAATGTGACAGAAGATATGATTTCCCGACTCGTCTTCTGCCATGGAGAATAAGCATTTCAAATTTATTTGAGTCATATAGTGACTCCAGCAGAACCATTTCTTTCTTTCTCCCTAAAAAGATTTCGTTGCTCTTAAACATAATTTACTCCAAAATAATTTACTTTAGAGTAAATTATAACACAAAATATGATTTATTCAATCCCTTATTTTGAATATGCCGTAGGATTTTCAATGACAGGATTTATAATCTAACTTCTGTCTATCTATAGTGTTTTTTATATTATAAACTGTAATTTAACGCTATAAGTAACGTATATTAAATTAGTTTAAGAAGACTGTTCCCCTCATTTGTAACAATAAGATTCTTCCTCATTTCTTTGATGAATTTCAGTTTCTTTAATTTTGAAATAAAGGTATGACGTGTTGCAGCAGTTCCTATACCTTTAAGTTTCTGATCTTCACTCCCCTTCGGATTTTCCATAAATGCCAGAAAAAGGGCTTCGTTATAGTATTTAGGCGGCTTTGTTTTCTTCTCTAAGGCAGATACATGTTTAAATACAAGATTGCTCCAGTTTATATTTTCTATTTCTTGGATTGTATCTTCATTTTCTTCGTTTTGGGATTTTGAAATCCTCTGATATTTTTTCCATCCAGGTTCCAAAATATGATTTGCACGGACAATGAAATCATTCCCAGAAACCGAAAGAGTTACTTTCAATGTTTCCATTTCGCATACAAGAACAAAAGCAAGCATAAACCGTTCAAGTATCAGATAATAAATGTTGTTTCTTTGTTCCCATCCAAACTTATACTTTGCAACGCTGAAAAAAGAAAACTTTATCAGCTGGACACAATGAAAATGACCATGGAAGAAGTAAAAACGGAAGTCAGGAGATTTGTTCAGTATTACAATAGGACAAGAATCTGTACTTTCAATGAAGGTGGCTATCCCCTTGTAGTCTACAGGGAAAAAGTTCTGCCAGCGAATTAAAAACCGCTGCATAGAATAAATTTTAGGTGTTTTAGGACTGCACTATTATTGATAATTCCATCTTTTTAATTCAATAGTACATATGTCTTTATGATTTGACCGCAAAATTATATCTGGAATTTCTCTATCTTTTGAGCCAATATGAAGAGAACGTTTAGAATCAATGTCATCCGAGTCTGAATAATTGAAAATAAACGGCATTGCAAAATAAGATTCCCATAAAGTTTGAATTTTATCTTCTTGCGCATCAAAATTCTTTTTGTACTCAGAAACTAAATAATTCCAACCCAGTTTATAATCCGTTTTCTTTCTCCTAAACACCACAGTGCGGGCGTCCACCTAACAATATTTTAAACCGTAAAAACGGTTTTGTCGTAGGCAAAATTGGCGAAAAAGTTGCGGTGGCGCAAAGGCACGAAAAGCAACTTTTGTGACAAAGTTTTTATCTACTCTTTTACCCAATCTTCTATATCTAAGTTGCTTACACGAGAGAATTCACCTACATTATGAGTAACGAGTATTCCCTTTTTACTTCTTGCTGTTGCGGCTATAAAATAATCATTTGCACCTATTATTTTTCCAGAAAGTTCCAATTCTGCACGGATTGCTGCATATTCTTCCGTCATATCATCTGTGAATGGAATTATCTCAAACGGCTTTAGGAAATTCTTGACTTTATTTACAGTCTGTTCTCTTGTCTGACTTTTGTAAGCTCTCAAAAGCAGTTCTGCCTTTACAACAAAAGGAATCTTTATTTCCTTTGGCGAAATAGACAAAAACATTTCCTTCACAGAAGGATATTTTCCATTCATAAAGTAAATGCAGGTATTTGTATCAACAAAATACATCAAAAAGCCTCTCTCTGCTCAAGCTGTGGCTGTTCAGGACGGGAGAACGAAGAATCATGAACCGAGCCGAACAAATCTGCCCAGCCATCTGGATAGCGAGGTTCTATTTTGTTTATTATCTGTGTTACAACCCATTTTGACAAAGACATTTTGTCTGCATGAGCTTCATTTTCAACTTTTGCAAGCTGTTCCTGTGTCAAATATAAAGATAACTGTGGCATATACAGTACCTCCAATTTCTAATATATAACAACACAAGTATAATTGCAAGTATATTTTAGAAACTATCAGGATTATGAGTCAAAGGCCATTCGCCACAATCATCTCATTGATATACATAAAGCCGAGTACCTTTCTATTCATATATTATCTTTGCCCGACGGATTGCTGACTATCGTGTAGTATAAGATTGTTTTGGACGGCCATTTGAATCAAGTCAGCAAGTTTTATGATTCGGTATCTGACGGTCTTTAGGCGACAAATGCCAATATACACATCTTTGACAGATACTTTACTTGCTCATTTCCATAAGTCTATTTCATATAAGAAATTGCCTTATTGGCCTCTGATTCATTCTCATAACTTTTTACAGGCTTTCCTGTACTTTTATTTAAAACAAGTTTTACTGTTGAACATATTAACATCTGATAAGAACAGGTAGTACACAGATTTTTCCTTACCTTAATGGAGAAAATCTGCCGGAAGATTCACCTTACTAACAGCAAGTGGCGCAGTGCGCCATCAACCTAACAATTTAGACTTTGGGATTTGAGGGATTTCAAAAGGAACATCAAAATATTCCTTAAGTTGATTATTAATAGTAATACATAACTTATTTAACATGTTTATTTTATATAAATTAAACAAATGTTTTTCGTCTAATTTTTTTGACACAAAATAAAATTGGGTCTGTGCATCCATTCCACCATCCCAATCTATGTGCAAAAAATCTTCAAATTTGTTATTTTCGTCCATTACTATATATGATTCTATTGTCTTCTCAATTTGTACCTGACTATTGTAATATCTAAAAATTAAATATGTATTTTTAAGAATACCCTCATCAATTCAACGAATTTTTCTTGTACTATTAAAAACTGATCTACTTCTTTAAAAATTCTTCGATCTAGAAATGATACTCCTGATGCATAATTATCATTGTACTCTTTTGATAACTCACAAAAATCTTTTAATGAAAAGTATTGCGTAATAAGCATATTATCATCATAGATTATTTCAACATTATCATCACCGACCTTCACATAGTACATGATTTTTTCCTGATTTTCCAAATCCGAAATATTCAAATTTACACACGTTTTATATCTTCCTTTATATTTTAAATTATAGATAAATTCAATTTAGTCTACCTTTTATCTTTCGGGAAAAAAATGATTCTTTTTGTTTTACTATATTTTTCTCTTAATTTCTCATACTAAGTTTTCCATACTGAAATTCTACAATATTTCTATTTCTTTGTTAAGAGTCTTGGAAAGATGGTCAAACTCCTAGACTTTGAGGAATTTTTATGGGCATTCGGAAACGAAACGACTATTCCACTCCTAAAGAAATGTTTTGAAAAACAGATGCCACTGGGGCAGGCTCTTCATCGAAAAACAATGAATTTGTTCCGGGAGTATATGCTTGTAGGCGGCATGCTGCAATTTGTGATTGCATATCGAGAACACAAAGATTTTTCTGCATCCGACAGAATAAAACGAAGAATCCTAAAACTATATCGTGACGACGTGACAAAATTCGTAGGCCGTCAGACAGGCAAAGTCCTTTCGATTTTTGATGGCATACCATCTCAGCTTTCTCAAAAAGAAAAGAAATACAATCTATCAAGACTGGAGAAAAATGCGAGACTCCGTGCATACGAGGATGCTTTTATTTGGCTTAGAGAAGCGATGGTCGTAAACTCCTGCTTCAATGCCACAGAACCAACAGTTGGTCTTAACTTGAACACAGAGCGAACAACTCAAAAATGCTATATATCAGACACTGGTCTTTTGGTAACCCATACATTCTCTGACGACAGTTTTTCTGACAACGAGTTATACCGTGATATCCTGCTGGATAAACTAAATGTCAATGAGGGAATGATTGCAGAAAATGTTGTTGCACAGGAATTAAGAAGCCACGGACACAAGTTGTTTTTCTTTTCGCACTCAGATTCATCCGAACGAGCAAACAATATAGAGATAGACTTCTTACTCCGCTCAAAAAGAAAAATCTGCCCAGTAGAAGTAAAATCAGCTTCTTACCAGCATCATGCTTCACTGGACAAATTCTATAAAAAATATTCAGATACTCTGGGACAAGCCTACATCCTCTACACAAAAGACATAATGGAAAAAAACAATATTCTCCATTTGCCTTTGTATATGGCAATGTTTTTGTAGGAATGCTGCACAAGCAAAAGGAACAGAGCAAGAATATAATTATTGAATTCATGCATCTTTTAACTTGTCACTAATTTTCTTCTTAAATCCTGCGAAACTTTTTTCAAAAAGATTTATCGGAACTCGGGAAGCAGAAAAATGATGATTCTATCCTATTTAAATTTGACAATACAACATAAAAGTTGTATATTTTGATTATGGGAATGACGGCAAAACAGGTAATGAAAATATTGAAGAAAAACGGTTGGAAACTAGACCGTATTGAAAGTTCACATCATATTTTCAAAAAAGCTGGTTATTCTCGCTCTGTGCCGGTTCCGCTCCATAAGGGAAAAGATGATGATTTAGGTTTCTTTGCAAAGGAAATTTTAAAAGAAGCCAATATTGACCCAAAAACACTGAAGGAGGTTAAGAAATGACATATAACTGCAACATCACAAACGAAGATGGAAAATTTATTGTTCGTTTTCCAGATATGTCAAATGCAATCTCTATGGGAGAAACACAAGAAGAAGCCCTTTTCATGGCACAAGATGTTCTTAACGGAATTCTTGCTTCTCATCTTGATAACGGATATCCTATTTCTGACCCAAAATACACTGGTGGCTACCCTATAGAAGTATCTCCTAAAGTTGCATTTGCAATTGAGCTTCGTAAAGCTCGTGCCGGACATTCTCAAAAGGAAGTTGCTGCAAAAGCTGGCATGACTTATCAGCAGTATCAGAGACTGGAAAATCCCCATAAAACAAATCCAACGCTAGAGACTCTGTATAAACTACAGAAAGTGTTCAACAGACCATTTTTAGCATTGTAATTTTAGCATAAAAAAAGACTCCGCCAGGTTAATCTGACGGAGTCTTTAAAGTTACATACAGTTATACCAATTATCCTGGTAGTTTAATACCAAACATTCAAATCACATCACATTTTTATAATCTCTGCCATTTTCTTCACACCCTGAATCATGCATTTAGCAGTTATCAACAATGCACCACTTGAATGAATGATTTTTCTGCTACGCTTCGGAACTGGCTACGCCAGCCCTTCCAATCCTTGCCACACATTCTATCTAATTATGATTCGACTAATTTCAATTAGATAAAATATGTATAATAGAGAAGAAAAACACTTGCATCCCTTAAAACTCTAACCGAAACTTTTCTTTCCTGGAAGAAAAAAGGCTTGCCGTTTTTTTGTAATTTACAAAAGACACACCATCAAATGAAGGAACATCTTCACCAGAATAAATTACAGTACCAGGAACATCATTTCCCTGTAAGTCAGGATAGTGCATTCTAAAATTCTTAATGCTTCGAATAAATTTTTTATCAAGAGCTTTTCCGCTTTTAATTTCAAACAAAGACAACGATTCTCCTTGCTTTTTCAAAAGGTCAATCTCCAATCCGTTGCTATTTCTGAAAAAATAAAGATTTTTGGCAACTGTTGAATTAAGAGATTCTTATAAAGCTTCAAGCACAACCATATTTTCAAACACGTTTCCAAGAAGCGGATCCCTGAGCATCTGGGAAGGAGTTTCTATTCAAAGCAGACTCTCCAACACCCTATCGTAGTGCTGCTAACTCCAACTTCAACAGAAAGCGATGAATTATTTGCAAATTTTAACTATAAAGACAAATGTCGAGTTTTGAATTTTGAACAGCCCCCTTTTTTTACCAATTATTCAATTCTTGATTTATCAAATAATTCTGAGTGTAAAAATTTTGACAGACTTTCTTTCCAGTCAGGAAGAGTAATACCTAAGGTATCTTGAATCTTATCTTTACTCAAAACAGAATAAGCAGGACGTTTAGCCGGAGTTGGATATTCATCAGTTGTACAAGGATTAACAACACAGTTTTTACCTTTTTCATTTATCCATCCAGCTTCAATTCCCTGTTTCTTGATTTCGTTTGTAAAATCCCACCAAGTAATTTCGCCTAAATCTGTTACATGATAAGTACCATATGAAACAGTCTTATCATCAATAATCTGAAGGATGACTTTAGCCAGATCACCGGCAAAAGTTGGAGTTCCTTTCTGGTCATTGACAACTTTCACTGCATCGTGAGTATTCATTGCTCGAATCATGGTATAAACAAAGTTCTTGCCAGCCCAACCGTAAAGCCATGCAGTACGAAGGATATAATATTTATCAGTATTATTTCGTACAGCTTCTTCTCCTTTAGCCTTTGTTACACCGTAAACACCAATCGGAGCAACAGGCATATCTTCAGTACGAGGAGTGTCACCTGTACCATCGAAGACATAATCTGTAGATATATGGATTAATTTTGCACCATATTTTTTTGCAACCTTAGCTATATTTTCTGGTCCCTCAACATTAAGCTTGTGGGCTAATTCTATATCAGATTCAGCTTTATCAACAGCAGTATACGCTGCACAATTGATTATCCAAGTCACAGCCCAACATTTAGCAAATTGATCCAATGCTTCAATATCTGTTATATCTACATCAACATCAGATCTTACAAATTGAATATTATTTTCAGTAAGTTGCCGGCAGATTTCACTGCCAAGCATACCCTTATAACCGATTACCCAAATCATTTTTATCTACCCTGCTCTGTATAATTTTTTGCAACCCAGTTTTTGTAGTCACCAGAAAGAATATGATTCATCCATTCTTCGTGATTCAAATACCATTTGATTGTTGCAAGTAAGCCCTGCTCAAAAGTCATTTTTCTTTCCCACCCAAGCTTAGTTTTTGCCTTTGTACAATCGATGGCATAACGCTTGTCATGACCTGGACGATCTTTTACATAAGTGATAGTTGCACGAACTTCTTCAGCAGACTTACCGATTTCCTTTGATGTCAAATCAATTACTTCATTCAAAAGTTTGATGTTCTGCCATTCGTTTTCACCACCAAGATTCCATTTTTCACCAGCTGGAGACTTGTTTACGATTTCCCAAACACCACGATTATGGTCTTCAACATAAATCCAGTCGCGGATATTGTCTCCTTTTCCATAAACAGGAAGGTTCTTTCCGTTCTTAATGTTAGAAATCATCAATGGAAGAAGTTTTTCTGGGAACTGGAATGGACCATAGTTGTTTGTACAGTTAGACAAAGTGATTGGAAGACCATAAGTGTGATAATACGCCATAACAATGTGGTCAGAACTTGCCTTTGAAGAAGAATATGGAGAACGAGGATCATAAGGTGTTGTTTCTAAGAAATATCCAGTTTCACCAAGAGAACCATAAACTTCATCAGTGGAAATGTGATGGAAAAGAACATCATCACGGATATTGTCTAAAGAACACTTCCAGTAATTGCGGGCAACATCAAGCAAAGTGTAAGTTCCCATTACGTTTGTCTTCATGAAAGCTTCAGGTCCAAGAATAGAACGGTCTACATGACTTTCAGCAGCAAAGTGAATTACAGTGTCGATATCATACTGTTTGAAAATACGTTCAATCTCAGTACGGTCACAGATGTCAACTTTCTCAAAGAAATATCTTTTTCCACCGAACTTCTCTTCAACATCTTTAAGAGATTCAAGGTTTCCTGCGTATGTAAGGCAGTCTACGTTTACAACATTACCTGTAAAGTTTGCATCACCAAATAGGTCTGTTCCGCTGTTACTTAATCCAAACAAATAATGGATGAAGTTACAACCAATAAAACCTGCACCGCCAGTGATTAATATGTTCTTAAGTTTTCTCATATAAACTCCTTAAATTAGGAATTAGGAAGGAGGAATTAGGAATTCTTTTTTTGATTCTTTGTAATAGAAACTAGAAGTCTAACCAACTCTTCGCATTCCTCATAAATAGTTTTGTATTCTTTTTCAGGAAGATAACCACTTTCATAAAGCAGTTCCAACCAATATTGTGTTTCATCCGCTTCTTTCAAAGAGATGTATAACTTTGCATAAAAATCAGCCTTAGATTGACCTCTAGAAGCTTCTCTTGCATTAGCACCAATGCTAGTTCCAGAACGAAGAACTTGTTTAGAAAGTATATATTCTTTTTTCTCTTCCGTAAGATATTTATACATCTTAATTATTCGAAGAGCAAAAGCTTTGGACTTATCAAGTAAAATATTATCACTCATAATTCCTACTTCCTAATTCCTCACTCCTAATTATTCCCCTATCCATTTAGCATTTAAATCAAAATACTTTTTCTCCAAACTAAACGGAGCATGTTTTTTATCTTTTTCGCTAAGATTTGCATTTGATGTGATACCCGGAAGAATTGATTCCCAGTCAATTCCTATTGCAGGATCATTCCACATTAAGCCGCCCTCGTCTTCTGGATGATAGAAATCTGTACATTTATAAGCAAAAGTTGCAGTTTCAGTTAAAACGCAGAATCCGTGTGCAAAGCCTTCTGGAATATAGAACATATTCTGCTTTTCGCTATCAAGAATAACGCCGTAATACTTTCCAAAAGTTGCACTTCCCAAACGGAGGTCTACAGCCACATCATAAACTTTACCTTCCAAAGCACGAACAAGCTTTCCCTGTGGATGTTTTGTCTGAAAATGAAGCCCACGCAAAACATTCTTTGTAGACTTAGACTGATTATCCTGAACAAACTTCATTGTAAGACCAGCTTCAAAGAAATCTTTCTTAGAATAAGTTTCCAAGAAATATCCACGGTTATCACCAAAAATCTTAGGCTGAATTTCATACAACCCATCAATATCACACTTCTTAAACTCAAATGCCATATTTAACTTAGGAATTAGGAAAGCTGAATTAGGAAAGAAGAGTCAGGAATGATGAATTAAGGTTGTCCCCAATTCCTCATTCCTACTTCCTAATTCCTAATTAAACAGTTATCCTAATTCCTCACTCCTCATTCGTAATTAATGTTCATGTTCGCAATAAATTCAAGATAACGGCCGTATTCAGTCTTATAACCCTTAGCCATTTCCAAAAGATGTTCTTTTGTAATCCATTTGTTGTTGTAAGCAATTTCTTCAAGACAGGCAACATAGAATCCCTGACGTTTCTGAATGGTTGCAACAAAGTTACCAGCTTCCTGAAGACCTTCGTAAGTTCCAGTATCAAGCCAAGCCATACCACGACCAAGAAGTTCAACTTTTAGCTGTTTTCGAGCAAGATATTCATTATTTACAGCAGTAATCTCAATTTCACCACGAGCACTAGGTTTTACATTTGCAGCAATTTCCACAACAGAATTATCATAAAAGTAAAGTCCAGGGACAGCATAATTTGATTTTGGATTTGCAGGTTTTTCTTCAATACCAAGAGCATTTCCATCCTCATCAAATTCAACAACGCCATAAGCAGTTGGATCAGCAACATAGTAACCAAAAATTACAGCCCCTTTCTGTTCAGCGATTTTCTTTGCAGCAGATTTAAGTGTAGCTGTAAAGCTCTGCCCATAGAAAATATTATCACCAAGAACAAGAGCAACATCATCATTGCCAATAAAATCTTTACCAACAATAAATGCATCGGCAAGACCTCTTGGTTTGTCCTGAATGGCATATTCAAAATGCATTCCAAGCCATTCTCCGGCGCCGAAAAGTTCTTTAAAAGTTGGTAAATCTCGGGGTGTTGAAATAATTAAAACTTCACGAATTCCTGCAAGCATAAGACAGCTTAATGGATAATAAATCATTGGTTTGTCATAAATTGGCAAAATCTGTTTACTAACAGCTTTTGTAATTGGATATAAACGAGTTCCAGAACCTCCGGCAAGAATTATGCCTTTCATATTACTACCTCCATAAATTATTATATTCTTCTGCAATTTTTTTCCAGGAATACTCTTTTAAACCTATTTCCTTCATATCTCGCGAAATTGATTTAAAAGAATCTTTCTTACTATTCAATATATTTACAATATCATCATTTTGTTTCCAATATAAACAACTCTCGTGTGTAGTAGCCCTATTATAAACACAATCAAATGCAATTATTGGAAGACCAAGATTCATTGCTTCAACTAAACTTGGATTAGTTCCTCCGGCACTATGTCCATGAACATAAAGGCTTGCATTTGAACGAATCCAGTTTATCTCATGACTTTCATAAATAGGACCCAATAAATGAATATTATCGTAATTTGAATACTGTTGTTTTAAGGAAACCCCATATTCACTATTTTTCCAGTTTCCAACCATTACTAATTGATTATCTGGCATCTTACTAAATGCTTCTAGGATTATGTGAATATTATTTTCAGGTTCAATTCTGCATACTGTTACAGAATAAGGATCCTTCATATACGGATATTTTTCATATAAAGAATCATCAGTAATTTTTGTAGCGTGGTCTCCACCATAAGCAATTAAAACAGCATCTTTACCATACGCTTCTTTTACATAATCAGTAATTCCTTTATTATCACCAATTACCACATCAGAATATTTCACAGCAAGTTTTTCCGATGTATGTAATAACCACTTGGCCAACGGATTCCACTTATCACGTTTCCATTCAAGACCGTCAATATTTGTAACAATTTTTCCTTTAAATTTTTTTCGAATAAATGGAAGAAATATACAACCACTTACACCAAGAATGAGCATTATATCTGCATCTAAAGACATTTTCATAGATTTATAATCATACATGATACTGTCTTTACCATTAGCATTTAAATCCAAATAAATAAGTTTTGCACCCTTATATGTCTCTAATTTATTTTCATATTTCTGACTTGTGCAAAAAACTGTATATTCAACATCTATCGGTGTATAATCCAATATATTTTCTACAAGAGATTCAAAACCACCATAACAAGCAGGAACGCCAACAGTACCGATAATATTAATTTTTTTCATATCTA
Source organism: Spirochaetia bacterium (assembly GCA_022773305.1). Lineage (GTDB taxonomy): Bacteria > Spirochaetota > Spirochaetia > Treponematales > Treponemataceae > Treponema_D. Next base: position 12,694 of record JALFAW010000198.1, on the reverse strand, counting down.
TCCCCAAATAACTCATTTATAAATCTATCTTTAAAATGATTAACAGTAAGATAATTATCATATTTCTTCCGAGCATTTTTTCCAAATTCACAAATACAACTAGTATTTTCGATAAAGTGTCTTATAGCATTTGCAAATGCATCTGTATCATTTGGAGAAATCAATTTTCCAAAATTATCCTCAATAATTTCACTGGATCCACCATGATTTGTTGAAATCAATGGTTTAGAAAACATCATTGCCTCCAAAACTGTCGTAGGAAAAGGATCTGCCATTATACTTGGTATCAATATTACATCTGCATTCTCATATATTTCATTTATATCATTTGTAAACGGAAAAAGATGAACATATGACGTGAGATTTGAAGAATTTACCAAAGTTTTCAATTCTTCGCCTAATTCAAGTCGATTTGGAGGCGGACTTCCATAAAGCAGAAATTCGCATTTATTCAATTCATCTTCTGACAGTTTTTTTAATGCTTCAACAAGAAACCATTGTCCTTTTTTCGGCATATAACGTCCTGGCAAAACGAAACGTACTTTATATGAATTCTTTTTTTCATTTTCAAAAATTTTGCCTTGTGTTAAGTCAGGAATTCCATTGTGAACTACTGTGTATTTTTTTGAAAATAAAAGATGCTGCTTAACATGTTCTGAAACACATATAACTTTACTTGCCCCAAATTTCAATAATAGAGAAAATCCAAAATTCAAAATAGAATTTTCGATTATCTCATGAACATGACAAATTTTAATTTTTGACCAATTTGTAAACAACAATGGAACCGTAGCCAAAGTATTGCAATATACAAAATCAAAACTAGATTTTTCAAATACAGTTGAAAACTTTCTTATCCACAACGGAAGTGTGATTAACTTTTTGATACCTATTTTTGAATGAACAATAGGCATATCTTCTCTAAGAACAATATCAATTTTTGATGATATATTTTTTATATACTGAACAAGTATACCATCCTTAGGAAGTAAAACTGTAATCTCATTATCTTTATGAAGAATTTCTAAAATATATAGCAATATTTTATCTGCACCATATAATTCTACAGAAGGATGAATAAATAACAATTTCATACACGATCCTTTATTCTTTTTGCAGGAACACCTGCATATATTCCATTTGGTTCAGTCGATTTGGTCAAAACAGTACCTGCCGCCAATATACAGCCACTTTCAACAGTAACACCATCCAATATTGTTACGTTTGCACCAATCCAGACATTATCCTTAATCTCGATCCCCTTATTGGAAACACCTTGTTTATTCATATCAATATCTAACTTTGCAAAATTATGATTTTCGGCAATCATAGTACAATGTGGGCCTATCATTACATTATTTCCAATTATAATTTTTCCAGAACAACCTATATAACTAGCAGCTCCAATTGATGAATGATGACCAACAATCAGCCCCCATCCTAAATTTCCACCATAAAAACCCGAAGGACGTATTATAGCATTCTGACAAACTGTAACATTATCCGAAAACATAATTCCATTAGTAGAAACAGTCTGTATATACGCTCCACTTTCTATTTTCACATTTTTACCTACAATAAAATCTCTTTTATTACCATGAATACAGACATTGTTTCCTATAGCAATAAAACTTGAAGATTTTATTTTATTTATTTTATACAATTCCCCTCTAAACACTTTAGAGAAAAGATCAAAAAATAACATAATTCTATATTTTTTTGTATCAACATAACCTAATCTCATTTCTTACCTCAATTATAAAATGCCTATTTTATACGGCGTAATAAAATTTCTACTCCCCCAAATAAAAATTGTAAATAAGCTCATTAAAAAAGAAAAAAATAAAATCAAAACATTAAATACTCTTTTCTCTTTGAATAAAACTCTAAATTCATAAATCAAAATTGGTTCTAAAACCTGCAAATAAAAATAAAATCTGTCATAAACAAGAACACATTCACCAAAAATAGAAATAAATGCAAAAAAAACTATATAAAATTTATATAAATCAAAACATGAAGATTTCTCCATTTTTGAATAATTTAAAATAAATAAAAAGATAATTGAAAAAGAAATTAAATGAGTCTGCTTGATACGTACTGGATCAGCAATTACAAAATACCATTTTATTTTAGAAATTGACCAATGAACCTCTGGAATAAAAGCAATAAATCTAGAAACAAGAGGTGTAAACAATAATACAATTGTAATTATCATATAGAAAACAGAAGTAAATTTCGTTTTGTTGATTTTATAAAACACAGGATACAAAAAACCTATTAATGCTGTAATATGTAATGTGCAAGCTATTAATGTAAATAAAAAGTACAATTTAAATTTTCTTTTCCTATATAGAATAAATGCAAAAGTAACAAACGTAATTGCTAATCCCTCTCGCATAATATTTAGATGAAATTGGTAAAAATAGAAAAAAGATAAATACAGTATAGAATACATCAAGTAATTCTCATTACTTATTTTGTAGTAACATAACACTTGCATAAAGGCAATAAAAAAACTTATGGAAAATAAATAGAAGTTCCCATTTTTACTCAAATATCCAAGCAACTTATTTATAAAAGCAAACCCTTTTTCTATCTCAGCATTATACGATTTGGGATCTTGAAATATTTTTACATAAGTACCAGAATCACATCCTATACTTAAATCTCGAATTCCTAAAAACACAGAAATTACTAATGCAAAAAAGAATATGCGCACATAGTCAAGTGTCCAAAAATTTTCTTTTTTATCTTGAAAAACAGCGGTTTTCCCGTATGAGAATAATACTAAAAATAAAAAGAAATACAAATAAAAAATCATTTACTGAAAAAATCCTTAATTATTTTTATAACAATGCAAACATTTATGAATATATATTTTATCCATTTATTTTTTATATGTGCATTAACCCATTTCTTTTGTTGAATAAGTTTTCCTGTTGAACCAGTTACCCAACTTCCATCAAAATGATGAATAGTATATGTATTATCCGATATATTAACCTCAAAAGTATGAATAGCCTTTGGACAAAAATATTCCATTGGATAAATAGTAAACCCGGCAACATTTTGAATCTTTACCTCATCTGTAAAACCATGTTGCTTGAAAATATCAGAGACACGAGTAACAACAGTTTTTAAATTTAAAGAACCGTCATCATTTAGAAATTTTTCGTCTTTGTAAGATTCAAGAATTTCTTTAAGAATTGGCTCTCGCTGCCGGGTTGCAAAGCCCAATCCGGCATTGAGAGCGCCCGCACTCTCAATGCCGGCAAACGATCCGCGCTTTATAATTTCTGACATATCTTTTATAACTTCAACATCAGTATCAAAATAAATACCACCATGTTCATACATTATATCAAAACGTGCATAATCACTTACAAAGGCATATTTTTTGGCTTCGTAGGCTTCTGAAATATAAGGAATTTTATGTACATCATAATTTGATTCATTCCATTCTATGATTTCGTAATCTGGAAGATATTTTTTCCAGGACTCAATGCATTTCATTGCAAGTTCTGGCAATGGATTTCCTCCAAACCAGCAATAATGTATTTTTTTTGGTATCATATCATCCTCCTTATACTCTTTCGTAGCTTCTTATAAATTTCAGGATTTAAAAAAAGCAAAATAAGAATGTTTTTTTGCAAAAGAGTAAATTCATAACTAAAAAATATTGTTGCATAATTATTCTTCAACATATCGATAATTTTAACAAAATCTTCATCATCTGTTTTTCCAAAATTAACGATTCCCATAGCCAAATCAAAATAAAATCGTAGCAAATTCAAAACAATGATTTTTTTTAATTTTTTATCACTTGCCGATTCTTTTAATTTTGTCAAAAAATTTATAGCTGTAAAAACCTGTCGAGTTATTCCAATTTGATTTGTTACAGAAGTTTCATTAGAAAAATAATTATACAAAGGTTTATCAGTCCAAACTGTAGTAGAAGGCTTCTCTAACAATCTATAAAAAAAATCACAATCTTCCATGTAAGAAATATCAGTATTAAATCTAGTATCCCCAATAAATTGTTTTTTAATCAATCTTAAAAAACAAAAACCACCCATTCCATTTTTCTTAAAAAGAAGTTTTTGAGCATCATTAGAATTAACTAAACGACTTTTTTTTATTTTCTTTTTTCCCACAAGACCACATATTGAAATATCTGCGTTATTATTTTTAATATCAGCATATTGTTCCTGTAAAAAGTTTAGATTAACCCAATCATCAGAATCAACAAATGTTATATATTCTCCTTTAGCAGCATCTAGTCCCGCATTTCTAGCTGCGCTAACACCCGAATTTTTCTGATGAATCACTTTAATTCTAGTGTCTTTCTTAGCATATTCATCACAAATTACAGAACAATTATCAGTAGAACCATCATCTATCAAAATGCATTCAAAATCAGTAAAAGTTTGAGAAAGAATAGAATCTACACAACGATAAATATATTTTTCGACATTATAAATTGGTACGATAATAGATATTCTTGGATTCATAAAATTACCTTGCAAATATATTTTTCATGTTAAAATAAATAACTGCCACAAGTGTCTTAATAAATTGCTTGACAGTTAACTTTCCCGACAATAGAGCTAAAATGCGACATTTATTCCAATAATTATTTAAACCTTTCTGTACTTTCTTTGAAGTAAAAGTATTAGTAATATTATTTTTATGTCTGCGATATTTTGAATTAACAGTATCGCAAAGTATAATACGGCCAATTTTTAACATTTCAATCCATAAATACCATTCACCATAACATGGATATTTTTTAAACTCTGGAAAACCTCGCGTTTCTTTAAATTTTTTTCCATTAATTAAAATCCCACAAGAATGAATTGCATTATTTATTGAAAAATCATTCATAGTCATTTCATCTTTACTATATTTAAACGAATCAAATACAATATCATCTTCATCAATAAGTTCGTAATTACAGTAAATAATTGAGATATCTGACTCCATATACTTTAACATATTCTCAATATGTTGAGATTCCAACACATCATCCTGTCCTAGAAATAGAAAATAATCTCCATTTGACACAGAAACTCCAAAATTACAAGTCTTACAAGGACCGGAATTCTTTTCATTTTTATATAACTTAATTCTGTCATCTCTATTTTTTAATATTTCTAAATATGAATATGTATCATCTGTTGAACAATCATCAATAATTAAAATCTCAATATCTTTATAAGTTTGAGAAATACATGAATCAACGGTTTTTTCGATAAATTTTCTACCATTATATACAGGTATAATAATACTAACCATTTAAATCTCCTCTTTTTATTTTAAGAAATATGTTCTTCAATTTTCTTAAAATAATATAAAACTCATTAATTTTACATACGAAAGATAACAATATATAAAATGATATACCTATAAAAACTTGAATAAGAATCATTAAAATATTACTTAAAATTATTTTACCTATAATTATCTTGATCAAATAAACTACAACAACCATAATAAAAGTTATACAAATATTAGGTATAATCGTCAGGAATTGTTCTTTTACAGTTAAATTTAAATATTTTTTTGCAGCAATAGCATTAAGAATAATAGCTAACAATGTAATGCAAATATCCGAAATAGCTAAAGCAAAAACACTTATATTTATAGTTATAATAATTAAAACTAATCCAATTAATCTTTTTATAATACTTTGCTTAAACGTAACATCACTTTTACCTATTGCATTTAAAGCATCTATAAATGCCGTTGTAAAAGGTTGAAATGCTAAATAAACTGCTGCAATTCGTAAATATGGAATTGAAAAATTCCACTTATCAGTTAGCATTAAAGGAATTAAATTATCAGCAACTATATACAGACCTGCCATTAAAGGAAAAACAATATATGTACTCATTCTTATTGATTTTAATAGAAATTCATTAAATCTTTCTCTTTCATCTTGCATCAGAGCTAAAGAAGGAAATAAAACAGATGAAAATGATGAATTTATATTAACAACGATTAAGCTCGGAAATTGATTTCCTTTTTGATAAAAAGCCAAATCACTAGAAGAATAAAATTTGCCAATAAATAAAGATTTTAATTGATCGCAAGCTTGTATTAAAAAAGCTGATGCAAAAATTTTCCAGCCATAAGAAAATAATTGCTTAACCCTTTTAAAACTAAAAACTAAATCAGGTCGCCACTTTACCGTAAACCATAAAATAATTGTATCCATTACAGAGTTCGTCATATACTGCCACACAAGCGCCCAAATTCCAAACCCCAGATATGCCAAAATGATACCAACAAACGCGGACACAATGGTACCAATTATTGTAGCAAAGAAAAATTTTCTAAACATCATATGTTTTGAGACATATGCTTGTTGGACAGAATTTATAGCAGCTAGAGGAACCTTAAGAGATAAAACACGTAAAGTTGTTTTCAATATTTCCTTATCAAAATACTCCGCAATCGAAGGTGCAAAATAATAAATAATAGAATATAAAATAAGAGAAATTATAATATTTAAGTAAAATACACTAGAATAATCTACGTTATCTGAATCTTTCTTTTGTATAAGAGCGTTTCCTAAACCACTAACTACAAATAAATCAGCAACATTTATAAATATCATAAGAATAGCAATAGCTCCATAGTCCTCAGGAACTAAGATTCTTGCAAGAACAATAGAAACTATAAATGTTACTAATTGAGCACCTACTCGTTCAGATAATCGCCAAATAAATCCTGTTATAGATTTTTCTTCAATCTTCTCCATAAATCCTAATTTTTGAATATATCATAAGGGAAACTATCAAGTAATGCTTCTTGCATTTTTGATAATTCCGGAATTTCCATTGGGTCCATCATTAAAGCTTCCTCTAATGAAGATGCCATTCTCACGTTATACCTATTTGTGGAAAAATACCAATCCAAATACTTCATTGATTGTTTAAAAACAGATTCGCCCTCATTTAAGAAAATAGCAGGAACTCCATATGTTTCAGCTATTATTATACCATGCAAGGATGATGATATTATCTTTTCTGAAGAGAGTATTTCATTTATAAAGTTTTTATAATCATATGTATTAACATCTATCTCATGTACATCTGGATATGATTTACCTTGATTCAAATGATGATTAATAATTGAAATCTGGTACTTTTTTTCAGTAGTTTTAGGCTTATATATAAATGGCAAAAGAATTGCAGGATCTCCATATATTTCTGGACAACTGTAACCAGCACTCAAAAATGCATCTCTTGTTAATGGTCCTCTTACTGCTCGAATATCATACTTAATAAAAAATCTATCTTTTACCAGACGCATGAAATTCACTGAATTCATCAAACCAGTTCCCCAGACAACACTATCTGCAGCCCCCATACCAACAAGAGACCCTACAGTAAGGATATGACCCTTAAAATTATCTCTGTTTATATTTTTTCGTGCAAGCATCCAATCAAAAATCACCGGTGCTAGTCCATCCCCCACATTAGGTTGTTCTGACCACCATTCTAATGTGCAAGAAGTAGTAATTTTTCTTCGTAATATATCTCGTTTATTTCTTACAAAAAATAGATATATTTTTTTCATTAATTTTACAACCATGCGAATCCTTCATCAAAAACCATTTATACAATCAATAACAAAATCAATTTCTTCATCAGTCAAACATGGACTCATTGGAATGCTTAATTCTGTTTTGTGAATTTTTTCAGTCACAGGCAAATTAATGCTATTCCATTCCTTATAACATTCCTGTTTATGCGGTGGAATTGGATAATGAATATTTGTACCTATTCCTTTTTCTGTAAGATACTTCTGTAATTCATCTCGTTGTTCACACATAATTGGAAACAGATGGAATACATGCTGATTCCAGTCAAAAACTTTTGGTAATGTTATTTTTGGATTCTGGATTCCTTCGATATAGCGTTTTGCTATACTCTTACGAATTGCAACATCCTCATCAAGATGTTTTAGTTTTACATCAAGAATAGCAGCTTGTATTTCATCCAGACGACTATTACGACCTGTATATTTAAATACATATTTTCTAGAAGAACCATAATTTGCAAGACTCCTTATAGCTTGAGCGAGGGCTTCATCATTTGTAGTTACAGCACCTGCATCACCTAAAGCTCCAAGATTTTTTCCTGGATAAAAACTATGACCTGCTGCATCGCCAATGGCACCTGTTTTTATACCATCAAACATACAACCATGTGCCTGTGCATTATCTTCTACCAATTTAAGATTATACTTCTTGCATAGTTCACCAATTTTTTTTGTATAGGCGCATTGACCATATAAATGAACAACACAGATAGCTTTTGTTTTAGAAGTGATTTTTTCTTCAATAAGGGAATCATCAATTTCTAAAGTATTAATATTTGGTTCAACTAAAACTGGTACAAGATTATTTTCTGTAATTGCCAAAATTGTCGCAATGTATGTATTTGCAGGAACAATAACTTCATCGCCAGGTTTCATTACCCCTAATTCAATGTAAGCTCTAAAAATCCAGACAAGTGCATCCAGTCCGTTTGCACAACCTACAGTATATTTTGTTCCAATATATTTTGCATAATCGGCTTCAAACTGCTCATTTTCCTTTCCTTGAAGATACCAACCACTATCAATAACACGACTAGCCACTTCATGGATTTCTTTTGAATATTTATCTGTTACATCTTTTAAGCTTAAAAATGGCACTTGCATAATAACACCTCTATATTTTTCTTAAGAATTTAGCAGGATTCCCAACCCATACTTCGTTAGCCGGAACATCTTTTGTCACGACACTTCCAGCTCCAATCATTGCATTCTCACCAATCGTTACACCACAAATAATTGTTGCATTTGCTCCTATACTAGCCCCTCTTTTTACAAAAGTTTTTGAAAGCTTCCAATTTGAATTCTTTGATTTTGGAAACAAATCATTCGTAAAAGTCGCATTTGGGCCGACAAAAACATTATCTTCCAACGTCACACCATCCCAAATCTGAACTCCAGATTTTACAGTTACATTGTCACCAACTACAACATCATTCTCGATAAGGACATTAGCACAAATATTACATCCCGAGCCGATTTTTGCATTTGGAAAAACCACGCAGAACTGCCAAATATTTGTATTTTCACCAATATCTTTTGATTTACAATCAGCTAATTCATGAATCATATTATTTCTTCACAGCCCTTAAAAAAGCATCATAGTTACGAATGTACTCTTTTTCATCATAATGTTCGCTTGCTAATACAACCAACTTGCATCCATAACTAAAATCATGCATTTCACGCCACATACCAGGACCTATATATAGACCAACGTCAGGACGATTTAAAAGTACAGACTCACGTTTTTCACCATCATCAAGAATAAAACGACATGCCCCATCCATAGCAATAATAACCTGCTCCAATTTTGAATGAGCATGGAAACCTCTACTTTCATTTGGAAGAGTATCAAACATATAATACATACGTTTAATTTCAAAAGGAATAATACCTTGTCCCCCTTCTAAAGCAACAAGTTTACCACGATTATCCCCATGAACAGGAAAATCTATCATTCTATAATTCATTTCGATCTCCTACTTACAATCTTGAATAATTTCAACTAAATTGAAACAACCTTTTTCAATCAGCTTTTTCTGAACATCATCATCATTCAATTCCCCAGCAAGACAAACTTCATCAATCAAAATTGTTGCAGATGTATCTTTCTGTTCAAAATCTAACCCAACTTCACTACAGGCATATTTGATAATGAATTTTATATAACTATCGCCATACAAAACAACTTTTGTCTTACCAGCTGCTTTTGCTTCCATAAACCGTCTACAAAAAGCCTCGCTATAAACATTTGCTAACTTAAATGTCCGCAAAGCAAATTTTTTACCACGATTTGCAAGTTCTGTAAGTCCATCAGGAGTTACAGCATAAGCAAGCTTTCGACCATTTACATTCGTTAACATTATCCAACCGCGTTCAACAAATCGTCCAAGGATTGCGTTCATCATCCCTAAAGACATATTTGCCTTTTTTGCCAAAGTTCGCTGGCTTGCCTGAGGAGCTTCTTTTAATGTTTCCGAAATCACTTGTAAAGTCGCTAAGTCCAGATCCATTTACATCCCTACTCTGATAATAAGCTCAAACATCTTTATGAACAAAATGTTCACTATATTGAACATTTTAATATACTTATGAAAATTAGTAAACAAAAAGTGTTCAAATTTAGAACATTTTTTAGAAAACTTGGTTAAATTTTGCCAATATTTTTTCGAAAGGATTACCAGAATTTATCTTATCAATCACAACAGGACACTTTCTGCTATAAGTAATAGGAAGACACAGTTTGTACCAATCCAACATAACTGTCTTTTTTATCTACAACTTCAATACCATCTGTAGTTCCATCTACCAAATCAATTCCTACAAAGAAATTGTATTTTTTGTTTACTTCATACCTTGACAATACGAGCATCTTCTTTCCTGAATGCAAACTATATCTCCCTGTTCAGGATAAAATTTACCATCAATAGTTTCGTCATCTGGAATGAAGAATTCCTCTGGGTTTACATCTTTTGCCATTTTTCGCATCTGAGGCAAAGTTATGTTTGCTCGACGATTTACAAAAATATTTCTGACATTTATTTCTGAGATTTCATATTTCTTTGCAACTTCCATGTAATCATATTTATGTTTTTTTATGAACAAAGATGTATCATCTGGATTCCAAACTTCCAAAGTTTTTACTTCATAAGGGATATCTTCATCCGTAAAATATACTCATTCAGCTGGTACAAAGTATGGAACAAGAGAACTCATTACTATGAAGGATGGAACTATGTTTCCAGTTGCAAGCTTATATAGTGTTGCGTGTGGCACATTTCTTTCTTCACACCAGGATTTCAGTTTTTTTTCTGAAGTAAATCCAGCAATTTTATCTGAGCGTAAGTCACTCTTACTTGTTCTGACATTTTTTCACCTTTCTATTCATTTATTTTTTCTGCATATAAGTTATATAAACCATTTACTAAAGTTGGTTTTGAATTCCTGAATTGAATTATTGAAGTAAGCCTATACCAAAACAAAGCTGGAAATAAGAAAATTCCATTTGAAACTGACTTTGTTAATTTCTTTATGATTCCATCAAGTTTTTTTTACTTTGTTTCCATTGGTTGAGAATACAAGAGCTAATTTTTCATCAACTCCTGGAAGAAGTATTGGTTCTCCATCTGTTTCACTTTCCCAGCCCTTAACCACAAACGCCTTTTTATCAGTACATTTAATTTATTTTTTATTGTACTATAAGTTAATTTTTTTTGTCTCCCAGCAAATACATATATGACTTACATCAGAGGAGATTTATATGGATACACCAAAGTAGACCCAATCTACAATGCAGCTTCCGGCTACCGTATTCCAGCAGGTCGCCTTATTCCTGTTCAGTTTGCAAAAATGGAAAACAGCTATGAATCAAATGTAGTAGCTACACGCACTTCAATTGGAGCAATGGAAAACACTCTCAAAGAAAACAAAAAAGGTGTATTCTACAACTTCAAAGATGAACAGGGAGAAATCCATGTAGCATCTCTTTTCTTCCCTGAACAGACTCAAAATCCTGAAGGCATTATCAATGCCTCAAAAGACAAAATTCAGCAGATGGATAACCTTAAAGATGTTTCAATGGTCATCGCTTCCAGCGAACCAAAGAAATACCTTGGAACTTATATCGCTGCCTGTCGTTCAGGAATGAAACTTTCTGTTGATCCACAGATTGCTGAAGAATTCAAAGGAAAAATCATGCCAACGCTGGAAAACGACATCCGTGATCCAGACAAGCGTGATAAAACAATGCCAACTCTCTCAAACATTTTATTTGAAGCTGATAAAAGAGGTGCAGAAATCTACCGTACTCTTGCAGCGGAAAATGGTCAGACTGTTGCTCCAGAAAAGAAACAGCCAAAAAAGGAGATGTGCTTTTAGCATTCTAAATTAAAAACAAAAGCAGACTGCCCACTGCTGAATTAATTTCAATCACCGTTTCGCAACACATAGGAGTACAGCAAGATGGAATTTTTTCAGACAACATGACGAGACGGGTCTGCTTTTAATCACGAATGTTTTATCCAGGGGAAAATTATTTTTTCTGGCTTTTTTTAATATCAAAAATATTTGTATGAGAACTGATTCTGTAACAAGTCATCACAAGTACGCATTCGTCAGAATCTTTCTTATAAACAAGTAACAAATCCGGATGTACATGACATTCACGATATCCTGAATAATTACCTGTAAGTTCATGGTCATGATTCTTTTCTTCTAAAGGAGAATCATCCAGAAGTTTTTTGATTATTTCGTCGGTATCTTGAGTTTCCTGTTTATTGAGTTTCTTATAATCAATTTTGAAACTTCTGGTGATTTTTAACTGATACTTCATTTTTCCATTGCCACCTTAAAGGCATCAAATGAATTGAAGACTTCAACATCACCATTTTTTTCTTCGGCTATGGCAATATCCAGTCCATTAGTCTGCTGAGAATTCTTATATTCAAGAAACTCCATGAATTCAAAAAGTTCAGCAAAACATGATTCTGGAAGAGTCTGTAATTTTTCCTGTAATACAGCGATAGGCATATCTGAACCTCCTGTACTCCTAGTATATACAGATTTTTAATAATTTTCAACTTAC
>JALFAW010000144.1 GCA_022773305.1 Spirochaetia bacterium | reverse complement strand
TGAAAACCCTACAAAAAGACATGCAGAAATATCTGCTTCCCAAACGATTATCAATTTCTCAAAAAAGGACATTCAGGAAAGCAAATAAGTACTCTGCAAATCAAAAAAACAGTTTTTAATTCTTAAGTTGATGATGTTAAGCCGTGGCTGGTATCAGGAAGAAGGAAATAATGCCGTCGAACTACTCCCCGGAAGCGTTGTGTATATTCCTGTCGGTGTAAAACACTGGCACGGGGCGGCAAAGGACAGCTGGTTCAGCCATCTGGCACTGGAAATTCCCGGTGAAGACGGAAGCACGACTTGGTGCGAAAGCGTAAGCGAAGAAGATTACGGAAAATTAAAATAAGTGGCGTTCGTTGTTCTCTACGCTCACAAAAATATATCTTTTGGAGAAAACTTTATGAAAAAATTTTTTCTTACACTTTTACTTGGAGGATTTATTATGACAGGACTTTCAGCAAAGACGGCCTTTGTTTATTTTAGTGCCACAGGAACAACCGAGCGCATGGCAAAAAATGCAGCAGAAGCAATGGAAGCCGACATTTTTGAAATTCAGCCGGTTCACAAATACACCGAAGCGGACTTAGACTGGCACAACAAAAAATCCCTGACCACAATTGAATGTAACGACCCGAAAAGCCGTCCTGCAATTGCAAACAAAATCGACATTTCAGGCTATGACACTGTTGTGGTCTGTTATCCAATCTGGTGGTATTATGCGCCGAAAATTGTTTACACCTTTGTGGAAAGCCAGAACTGGAACGGCAAAAATATGATCACTCTTTGTACCAGCGGTGGAAGTGGTCTTGGTCGCAGCGGAACCGACCTTGCAAAATTTGCTAAAGACGCGGACTTTAAAAGCGGAAAAGATTTTACCCGAGGCTCTGGCGCAGACATCAAAAAATATATTGAAGAATTGTTGAAATAAGGGCGTTCCCCCGCTAACGCAGGGTCGGCTGTTCCGCACTTCGCTAACGCTCATCCTCCGCACTCGTTTCACTCGCTTACGGTGGACCGCTTCGCGGGTGCTCCATGGCCTAACGCAAGGACACAAAGAAACAATATGAAGAAACTAACAACTATTCTGCTTACAATTTTTGGATTATTCACAATGTTAAACGCAAGTAACTACCCTGTCCCATCTTCGGACTTTGTTCTTATAAAAGGCGGCTCCTTTACAATGGGAAGCCCAGAAAGCGAAGACTGGCTCAGCAATGATGAAACACAGCACCGCGTCACCATCGCTTCTTTTTACATGGCAAAGTTTGAAGTAACTCAAAAACAATGGCGCGAAATTACAGGTAAAAATCCTTCAAACTTTACAGGAGACAAGCTGCCCGTAGAAAGCATTACCTGGCTTGAAGCAATTGAGTTTTGCAATGCCTTGAGCAAACGCGACGGACGCACTCCAGTTTACACAATTAGAGATGGTGGCAATACAATCACCTGGAACAGAAGTGCCAACGGCTACCGCCTTCCAACCGAAGCAGAATGGGAATATGCAGCCAGGTCTTGAAGCACAACTCCTTTTTATTCACGCAAAGTTCCGGGAGCTGATGACGTAAACTTTTACGGTCACTATCCATACCAGATTGAACAGAATTATTTTAATGACGAAGTTCTAGAAACCCGTCCTGGCATTTACCGCGCAAAAACTCTGGATGTTGGCAGCTTCAAACCTAACCCCAACGGACTTTATGACATATACGGAAATGTTGGTGAATGGTGTTTTGATTATTATGTGGACTACGGTAAAGATGTGCAGATAACCCCAGCCGGCGCCACTGAAGGAACTCGCCGTATTTATCGTGGTGGTGGCTGGAATGATTTTGGTAAAAATCTTCGTTCTGCTTACCGTGCTGCCATGCCACAAAACAACTGTGCTTACAATGTAGGTCTTCGCCTTGTCTGCAATGCGGACGACAGTGTAAAAGGAAGCGTCACAACCAGAGAAGCGACAAAGGTAGGCTCAAAAAAGTCAACTTCCAGCGGAAAAGGTCTTATCATCTTTTATTCTTGGAGTGGAAATACTCGCGCAGCAGCCCGCGAAATTGCCCGCCAGACAGGCTTTGACAGCATCGAACTTGAGCTTGTAAAACCATATTCCACAGACTACAACACCGTTTTGAATCAGGCCCAAAACGACCAGCACAAACAGATTCGCCCTGCTCTCAAAACAAAAATCGACTCAAAAAAATGGGCAGAGTATGATACAATACTTTTAGGTTATCCAAACTGGTGGGGAAGCATTCCAATGCCCATTGCAACCCTTTTGGAAAGCTACGATTTTTCAGGAAAAACAATTATGCCATTCTGCTCACACGGAGGCGGAAGATTTGGTCAAAGCCTTACCGCAATTTCAAAACTTGCACCAAAAGCAACACTAACAGAAGGTCTTTCAATCCATTATTCCGGCGGAGCTTCTCTTCCAAAAGATGTAGAAAAATGGCTTAAAAAATGCGGAGTATCACAAAAAAATAACATAAAGGTTATAAAATATTGAATTTTATATAATAGAAAAGTAATATTCTAAGTTGAAAATATAATCTAAATATTCTATAATTAACACAAGATTATAATATATAGGTTATATTATGAATACAAGGGTTTTACAAATCAGAGCTTTGGATAAGAAAACTTCTGACTTAAAGAGTGCAAAAAATATAGTTCCTCAACCTTCCGGCTGGATAAAAACAGTGCGTGAAGCAATTGGAATGACTGTAAGCCAGCTCGCCACTCGTCTTGGAGTTACTCAGCCGCGAATTACAAAAATGGAATCTAATGAAGACAATCTAAAACTCTCAACTATGAAGAAAGCCGCTGAAGCTATGAATTGTGAATTTGTGTATTACTTTAAGCCTAGAACAACTTTCCAGAATCTTGTTGATGAACAGGCTCAAAAAAAGGCTGCAGAAGTTCTGAAAACCGTAAATGTGAATATGGCTCTTGAAAATCAGGAAATTGCAGAAGATGAAGTAGTAAAAGATTTTGCCTGTGATTTAATAAATACAAAAATCAAACAGATTTGGGATTAATGATACATGGGCATTTTTGAAGCAGACGATAATTCAACACCTCTTACGGCAGAAGAGAAAAATGGTCTCAAACTGAAGTGGATAACACTGCGTTCGGAATTATGCAGCTTTTTGATGATTTAAATTTTTGGATTGACAACAAAACATATTCAAATCACGAAATTGCAGTCAGACTCCATCATAAGCTTGTTCAAATCCATCCTTTCCCAAATGGCAATGGGCGTGTTTCCCGTCTTATGGCAGATTTAGTACTCCGGAAACTTGAAGGAAAAACTCTTTATTGGGGAGATACGAATCTTGTAGACGTTTCAGAAGTACGCAGAATATAATATCCAATTTATGATAAAAAATCATGATTCTTTTCTATCATTTGCTGAATTTCTTGTTCAATCCTTGCTGGATTTGTACACATTTTACGTAGCCCACTTTTTGCAGCAAGGAAACCTTCGGTAGCAAGTTTTTTCCAAGCAGGTAAATTAATATGCAAGAAGAATTCTATATCAAACTTCCCCTTTGAACTTATCAACGCACCTCCAAAATCGCCGCCGCAGAGCCAAAGGCCACCGTCAGCAGGAACATGCTGGTTCTCAGCCGCAGCGATACCGCAAAATTCGAGCAGAAAATAAAAGACTGGGCAATGGGATTGTAAAGGGGAGTAAAGGTGTGTAAAAAAGGCGAACTCCAAAAAGAATTCGCCTTAGAAATCACAAATAAAAATGAAAACCGCAAACGCAATTTTTGAGAATCATCATGTAATCGCTTTGTTCAGTTTTCATACTGGAAAACTACTATATCAGAAATCAGATTTTCGGGCAAGTGGGATTATAAAAATCTGGCGTAAAGGATTGCTGCTTCTTCCAAATCTTCGTAACTGTCTATGTACTCTCCTACTGAATACCTATGCGCAAGCCTTGCAGAAAATTTATCATTATAATATATCCTCTTACCCATTTTAAAAATCATTTGTTTTTCTAAGTAAAATTTCTGCTTATAAGGACTAGAAATAAAACTTACAACAGGGCAGATGTCTATTCCGCGAATCCACTTGAGACCGACAAGTCGATACATGAGTTTGTCATCAGACACAAGGAAATCACTGTTATAAATTTCTGAAAATTTCTTACTAATATTCATCATTGAAATTCATTTTCCCTGTCTTTTGTTATTCAAACCTGTTACTATCCTTTTTACTCGATTTATATCACTACTTGAAAGTTTTTTATGAAAAAATTCTTGATATGTCACTAGGAGATTCACTGCTTCTGAAAGATTAGAAAATTCAACTGTTCTTGCGACATACTCGATAATATCTTCTGGCAGAAAAGCCTTCCAGCCACGAAGAATATCTGTTATTACTTCAGTATTAGTTTTGACATTCTTTTCTTCTCTTGTTTTATCAAAATAAAATACACTAAAGTATGCGTCGCAAGTGTCCTCGTCCAAATTTATTGAACTCTTGTAGGGACAATCCGAGCAAGGTCCTTTCGTACAGAAATTATCACAGTCGGCATGAACTTCTTCAAAAACTTCCATAGCTGTCATAGGTCTTAGTTTCATAAAACATTTCTCCTTAAAAAAGGTCTGACTCCACCCCAAGAATAGTTATTCACTACTCAAAATCCCATCGTCAGACCAAGCTTAACTATTTCTTTACAACAACTTTTTTAATAATTTCAGTTTTTTTATAGCCATTTTCTTCCAGCCATTCGACAAGTTTTTTCCCGAATTCTGTTTTACCGGCCTTTATTCCTTGGTTGTACCAATAATCTTCTTTTGACATACCATATGTTTCCACATAACCTTTTATATGGATTTTTTTTGAGTAAATTGCAGACAGTGGACAACCATCTTCATCCTTTTTGATGAGTTCCAAGGTGTAATCGCCACTTTGTACATAGTCCGGGATTACAGCTGTAAATTTATCATTTTTGTTTTCCGATACATCTTGAATTCTCAATGTACCTTGAGCACCAGTCAGAAAAATTCCTTGCTCCGGGTCAGATACATCGTTAATGTGAAGATTTGAGCCACACACGGTAAATTCATCCTCTACTTCAAGTTCTGTCCGCGAGAAATCAGCATTATCATCATAGTCCTCAGAAAATAGATTGCTGATTTTTAGTTCGTTAAAACTCATTCTAAACTCCTTGAAAATTGATTTATTATGGAAAACAATGAAAGCTAAACCGCATTACGCATATCTATAGTCAAGTTCAGCTCTCGTATATCAGTATTTCAAATTATCTGCCCGACTTAGTGCACATCTTCGGGCTTTTCTATATTCAGATGATGTTATTTATTCGTCGTCATCATCCTCATCATCGTCTGGATAGTTACACTCAGGGTCATACATCGTACAAATTCCCTCATCGTTAATGCTATCCTCATATTCACATCCGCTGCATGAACCATAAATACAGTCTCGTGCACCCATGATTTTCTCCTTGTGAGAAGTCTCCCACTTTCTGAAACGATTTCTAAATCAGAGTTATGATTTAGAACCGACAAAATAAAGCAGATTGCTTATACTAAAAATATACGGCACCGCCCGCAAAAAGGCAATACAATCAGATTGGACATTTACCACATTATAGTGCCATGAGACCAGAAGCAAACACAAGAATAGTCTCTCACTAATGCAGGAGCAATATATAGCAAATAGCCCAATTTTTTGTCGACCTGGCCGATTTCAAATTTTTCCGTGCTCATAAGAACCTCCTAGTTTTGATAGCGTTTTAGATTATCAAGCTTTTGTACATAACGATTCACCCAAACGTTAATCAATTTATCTGCTTCGTCTAAAGTTGAAAGAACTGCCGGGGTATAAATGTGGCATCCCTTTTCAGAGCTGACAATTTGAAAATCACGAAAATTTAGTTTTACTTTATTCCATTCTGGAGCACCATCGATGTTTATAACAAAACCATAATTACGTGTTCTAACGATTGACAGGTTGAAATAATAGATTTTTCCATTAACCTGGCTTTTCCGAGCAATAATTCTTGTCATATTTGTCGAATAGTTCTGCTGCTGGGTAAAAGCTGTTGAAGTCCGTTTATTGTAAGTCTGTGAATTAACAGAACTATTCATTTTGTGGATAACCGTTTTGATATCATGAATCGCCTTTGAAGTCACAGTAATATACTGCGAACCACCGTGACCATCTAAGTTACGCGTTTCAATCAATTTAGAGTACCGGATTCTTTCGGAAGTAGAAATAACTCCCTGTCTTTCAGCTTTAGTAAGCCAGTCTTTAGTTGATTTTGAGCCTTTTTTCTTTGCTGTCTGCTTGGCTTCCTCGCACAAATCACTGAAAATATCGTTTGGATTTTTTGCAAATGCTTTATATCCCCAGTTTCTTTTTCCATAAAAATTGTCTTTCTGTGTTTGATACATAAAATTTACCTCTTTAGTGTTTGATTTTTACGATTCTCTTACAGACTGAAGTGCAGCCTGTAAGAATCCAGCGATAATGAAAACTTGTGTTACTAAGCAGCAAGTTTTTTGAAACGACCATCAAGCCATTCAGGTGCCTTGAGCTGAATGTAACTGAGAACATCATTCCAAATGTAAATGTGAGCTTTCAAACAATTGATAATACATTCGTCAAAACTTGTTTCGCTCCAAGTGTAACCGCATTTTTGAAGGATTTGGCAAGCCTCATCATAAGTTGCCTTGAGACCGATTACAAGTTTTCTTGCAGTAAGCTGGTCAGGGCATGTAAGTCCAGAGTAAATATTACTCCAAGTGTTTTTTCCGATACCCGCAGCTTTATAGACTGAAGATTCCTTAAAGCCTTTACGATTTACAAAATCATGGAGATAATAGGACAACGTACTTTTGTTACAAAAAGGATTGTTTTCCTTTGAGGAAAGTTTTGATTTTTGGGGATTTGTTTTAGGAGCATTCATAGACAATGACCACCTTTTTATTCCAATCCTTACTATAAATCCTTATACACAGAACACTCTGTGAAAGATTTGGTGAGAAAAATTGGAATGTAGTTCCGTTCAAGATTCCTAAACTAGGATTACTCGAACTGGTCATCATCTACAAATCAGAAAGATTTGCAATCAGCAAGACTGATTATTATAATATAACTCTGTTGTTGATAATTGTCAATTAAAATCACGAGAAAAGTAAAAAATGTCTATTCCTCTGGACAATTTGAAATTAAAGATTGTTATTGGTTATAAATTTTTTAAAGTCTGAATCATCAAAATCTTCTAGTTGCACAAGTGACATGATATCTTTCAGAAGTTGATTTTCAATTTCATTTTCAGATTTATCAGGAAGCATTTTCTGTTTTATCAGACAAGATAAAATTCCTGTTAAGTCATGTCCCCTACAAAAATTCAAAGGATTGCCTGTTCGGTTGTTTATTTCTCTCTTGTAAACATTTTTGATATATTTTAGTTTTGCCTTTTTTCCGCCATTTTTAATATCTTTTTCAATAAGATCTAATAAAAAAACTTCATCGTCATTACAATTTGTATATTTTGAATAATCTTCAGGGTGCTTATGATGGAAAAAGTTACTAAAGTTCAATGAATAGCGATTTTTTTTGTAATTTTCATTTAAATCGTTTTTTCTGGCATCATTTACAGATTTTTTTCGCATCGCTCCCAATTTACTGGCTTTTTTTTTGGCCATTTCAATTAGCGTTTTCCAATATTCTAAGATTTCATCTTTATATTGATACGGAACATAAGCATTTGAACATATAGATAGAATTTCATGCTCTTTAAAGTTAAATAGCAGAGTTTCAACATCGTTCGCAGGGTTTGTTGTAGATAATTGCGTTTTACAAATATCATACTTCTCATTTATTTTATTACAGACTATTTTTATTTCTCTATCATCTTTGTCATAATCCATATCAACAATACCGTAAATTTTTTTTGGAGGATACCATGGGCTATCTTCTTTTACATAACCTCTTAGATCTGCATTTCTAGAAACAAGACAGATAATTGCATCTTTATTGGAACACTTTTTTCCAACATTTCCGACTACTTTGTTATAATCATCAGTATCTAAATCTTTATTTGATTTTATATCCTTTATATAAGTTATGTTTTTATTAATAAACCTGTTGTAAAAATCTTTATCTGTAGTCGATTCAACATAAAGATAATTAGGGCAGCTTGAATTTGTATTATTTAATGCTTTCTGATTTTTTTTATAAAGGGAACGTATAATTACATCTGAAATTTCGTCTCTTTCGTTAAAACATAAACCCTTTGAGTCTGAATACTTTTTTTGAGCCTCATCTGTCTTGTTATTATTTTTCATTGTTACACTTGCGTCCTTCTTTTTTACAAGGACTACTTTCTTCTTTTCTGGAGATTCATCTTTCATTTTTTGTACCTGGCACTAATCATTGGAACTTGCAGACAAAAATATTCTTCTACGATGGCTGGTGAATGGGTTGCAACTATAACTTGTAAATCCTTATCTTCACAAATTTTCATGACAGTGCTTAAACAATTTCGTTGCCAATCCAAATGAAACGAAGACTCTGGTTCATCCAAAAGCACTATAGAATCCGTTTTTGCTTCAAACAGTAAATCATAGAACATCAAAATTAATTTTATTTCACCAGAAGATAACATATTTAATTCTAGAACTGGGTCATTTGGATACTCTGTGTCTGGAACAGCCAGTAATTTGTTATCTTGAATTTCAAGATGCTTGAATGTCATTGGAAAATTTTCATTTATGATATTTGCAAATTCTTCAACTTTTACTCTTTCATCTGGATTCTGTAGTTTTTCAGATATTAATTGTTCAATTCTTCTAATTGGGTTTATAGCTCCAACATCGCAATTAAACATAGAACCTTTAGGATTTGCCTCTTGTTTACCATTTTTTAGATTGTTTTGTATAGGAGTAGAAACACCACGATTATAATCTTTATTTGCAAAAACAGGTGTTACTGTAAATTCTTTTTTTATTTCATTGATTTCTACTTTATCGGCTTCTTTTCCATCAATAAGATACTTATAGTCTTTGCCATATGATTTTTCTTTTTCTACAGCGACAGTTTTTCCATTATCAAAAATCAATTCAATTTTGGAAAACAACAAAACTTTTAATGCAACGGCATTATTTGTACATACCGCATCAATCAATCGTAACAGCGTAGTCTTTCCAGTTCCGTTAAAGGCGTACAAAATAGTGATGTTTTCGTTCGGAAAACATTCAATATCAAAATCATTTTTCTCGAGTCCAAAAAGTTTTTCAATCTTAATCTGTTTAATTTTCATATTTTAACCTCTAAGGCTACTATATATAGTTTATATCGAAAAATCCTAAAATTCAATTAGACTTTTTTCATTCGTGAGCTTTCTAAAAAAACTCAAAATGTCCAATCGGATTATGTTGCTTTTTGTTGGATTAACGAGTATTTTAATTATTGTAAGCTGTTGTGGCGGCAAAAGGCTACATAAATCTAACCAAACTAAAGCAAGGAGGCTTTACTATGAAATTTTCAGGATTTCACAAAATTAATGACATGTTCGGTCAAGATATTATAAACCGAGCATACGAAAAGGCTTGGGATAATGGAAAACATAAGCCGACGTTAGGTGAATTAAATAAGGCTTGGACCAAAGCTGCGGGAAAAGATAATCCATATAAAAAACTTCCCAAATATGATGCAAAGCGTGGTTCAGGTGGAAGAGAGGGGTTCGGAAAACTTCTGAATGAACTCTTTGAATAAAAAACTCAAACAAGCCTAGTCGTTTGAGTAACATACGCGTTCAAAATCTAATATACATAGATAGATGAAACGATTTTGGACGCAATTTATATTTTTTATCAGGCAATCGGCAGGTGAGTATATAATATGCCTATTGCCTTTTTTTATGCATGAACGGCAACCTTCTGATGAAGAATTTTTATAATTTTTTTTAATCTGTTCCAGAGTAACATCAGAATAATATGAAAGTCCGTCTTCGGTTATTATTCCTTCTTCAAGCAACTGAATTAACTGCTCAAATTTTTCCCCATTGCAAATTCTTCCATAATTTTGCACAGAATTTCACTGCAAAAACATTATATCGCACAGGAGTATATGGTCAGACTTTTGAATTAATAGAACTCAGCGATGACGAAGGCTGCATTTTATGCCTTTTTATGACAGACAACAAAAACAGTAACAAATCAGGCGTAACATTTTATGATTCTGAATTGCCAACCGCTTACTATATTTTTTCAAAATACATCACAAATTCGAAAGAGTATTCAAAAACGGTCGATGCCTGCAAAGAGTTTTTTGATGTCAGCATGAATTTGATTTATCTTGCAGATATGAAAGACATTTGTGATATAGCACCTTGTTGTGAACTAGAAAACTACAGTGTGAAGCAATTTGAAAACGGGGAAAAATATATTCATATTGAATATGACTGCGAGGATTTAGAACTGTTGTTTAAAATCGCTTCAATGTATAATGCAAAAGGCAGAGCTTATGTCCTTGAAAAATATGCGGAATAAAAATCTTCAATCGATTTTATTCAACTTCGGAATATAAAGCACCGTCATTTTTTTTATCACTCTATCAGCAGACCTTCCTCTTCCACCATATCTGGTGTAACAGGCTCTTCTGGACTCTGCCATGCCCATTCATCATAGGCATAGCCGTATCCAGAACTGGACATTATCTCTCCCCAGTATCTTGATGAACAGGACCATTTTAAAACACCGAGGTCATTCACCTTAAAAAGGGGGCATCCATATTTTCCTTCCTGATGATAACTGCCATCAAATTTTATTCCCTTTACAAAAAGTCGGTTCGCAATCACAAGCTTACCAGAAGATTTGTTCGCCTTAATATTTTGATGTATTCTTCTTTCCCTTGTTTAGGAACAAAAATCGGAATTATCTCATCTTTCTTTTCAATCTGATTATCATGAATTTCGTCAGCAAGTTCCCTGTAATTTGTGTTTTTTGAATTCTTCCACCCGGCAAATTCTATTCTGAGACCATTTTCTTCCAGTATGTCTTCGTTTAGAATTCTCATTTTTTATGTGTCTTATTCCACCTTAAATAAATCCATCTTCAAATCTGGAATGCACTTATAATGTTTGCCGTTTGCAGTACAAAGAGTTTCATCATTTTCAATGGCAGTGGCGGCAATGAGGGCATCCGCTAGTTCCATAGAATCACTAAGGGCATAACTTTCTACATATTCCATTGCACGATGTGTAATTTCTTCGTTCATAGGGATTATTGTTGTTTCTGATTTTTCCAGGAATTTCTTTATACCCAAAAGTTCCTGCTTATTTAATACACCTTGAATCAATTCCATATAAGACACAGCAGAAATTGAAAAGGGTATGTTCCCGCGTACTATCTTTTTTGCACTTTCATTTCCTCTGAAAAACCAGATAAGAACATCGCTATCGAATATCAAACTGACGCCCCTTTCTCATATTGCGGACATAATCATCAACAGAAATTGAATTGTCATGATTTTTCCAAAGGCCAAAAGCTTCGTTAACGGCAGAATCATAAGAACTTTGAACATCTTTTAACGCCTGAAGTTTTTCTTCCCTTGTTAAAGAGTTTTCTTTTTTTTGTACAAAATCATCTAAAAATGTGATTATAACTTTCTGAGGTTTTTTGGAAACTCTTTCTTCGACCAGACAAACATTACCGTCATAATAACCGTTTACTGAAAGCATGGTTCCACCTCCATTTATGAAGATATTTATATTATACCACAGAATTAGTTTTTTTTTGTGAATTATTTGAAAGATTTGTAAAGTTCAAAAGGAAGTTTAAAGGGCAGGTGTGAGAAAAAATAAAAAGGCTTAATTAAGCGACGAAAATATTTGTGTTTGTAGAAAATGCGTTAGCGCTGGGAGCACCGCCTAACATCATCAACTTAAGCCCACTATTTAATAATTTCAAAATAAAGTAAAATTCCTTAGGTGGAAAAATGGGGGCAACATTTCAGAATAGATGGGAAGAAAATCAGAAAAATTTATATTCAAAGGAAGCAGAA
>JALFAW010000126.1 GCA_022773305.1 Spirochaetia bacterium | reverse complement strand
AAATGTCGAGTTTTGAATTTTTATTTTTAGGGTGGCTTTTTGCTTCGCAAAAATCAGGCTTTTCAGGGTTGCGCTATCGCTTCATTCCTTCGCTACGCTTCGGAACTGGCTTCGCCAGCCCTTACAATCCTTGCCACTGTTTAAAATTAAAAAACTCGAAATTGAACCTATAACATTATCGGTATAATTCAAATGCATCTTGAGCATTTTATGAACAAATCCAGGTCTGTCCCTGGCTCGTGTACTAAACTTGAATACCATTGAACATTTTGACTGCACGAGCCATGAGTTTTTGTTTAGAATTGATGAAAAAAAACATCAAAAAATGATTAACAAATTAACTCTACAAAAGTTGTTTTTTCTAATAAAATGAATATAATTGAAGTTTCATTTAATAATTGTAAAAACACAAAGGAGGTGTGATAAAAATTACGTCCGTGTAATTTTTATCACCAAGTTTATTTCGTGCTCTGCACTTCATAAACTTGGATACTCGCCATCCTGGCTCGCCGCTAACGCGGAGTTTTTAAAGGAGGTAAGATAAAACCGCTAAAATAACGCGGCTTTATCTTACATTGAACTGCTGTTCCTCATTACATTACGGAACATCGTAAAAAGTCAATCGATTGTTGAAACAATCTTCTTGACTTTTTATGGGAGGATAAGAATGTTTAGAAAAAAGATTTGTTTAATCTTAATGTCGTTATTATTATTTTTTTCTTGTAAACAAGGAATAGACGATACTGGTCTAAATCAAGCAGAAAATTTTGAATCATTTAATAAAGTTGGATTTGGAAAAGATGGCAAAATAGATAGTTCTTTTGCAAAAAGTGGGTCTCCAAGTCCAGTTATGAAATCAAATGTAAAAGATTCTGATGAAGATGGATATGCAGTATATTTTGATTTCAAATATTTGGATGACGGTGAATCTTCATTAAAACGTACCATTTTATTGAATGAAAAATCATTACTTTCTTTCTCCGTAAAAACAGATATTTATGAAGGATACGATGGAGTTTTCAAATTTTACGTAGATGGGGAAGAAAAAGAGTCGTTTGTAGGAATGAATGGTTCTTGGATAGATATAAATTGTGTTATTTCTAAAGGACGTCATGAATTAGAATGGCGTGCAGAAGGTGTTGAAATAGGTTGTACAGGTGGTATAACTAATTCAGTCTTGCTTGATAATTTAAGACTTTCAAAAGCACCAGAATCCCTTTCTTCTTTTTCACAAAATTTTGATGAAGAGTTAGATGGAAACTGGAGTGTTAATGGACTTTCAGCTTCTGTTATTGAAAATGATCCTATTTTTGCTGAATGGGCACAGTATGGAGATGCGTTAGAAGATTCTCATGGAAAAGTATTTAAACTTTCAACTTATGACGGTTCTAGAACAGGTGATTCATTATTAAAAATTTCTAATATCTCAAATTCGGTTGATTCAGCAATCTCTTTTGATTATAGATTAGATTTATGTGATTCAAATTCATTTACGGTTTATGTTGATGATGAAGTAAAATTTTCAACAACAGGTTATGGTGAAGGCTGGAGAAAAGGTTCTATCAATCTTTCTGCAGGAAATCATGTTGTTGAATTTAAAGCAAAAACGGATGGTTATTATTCTCCTGGTATGACTAATTCAGTTTATTTAGACAACATAAGTTTAGTTCCAGATACAACAGAATCTGTGGGAATTTATCCAAAAGGAAACCAGGAAACTTTTGTAAATGGAAACACTATTCAATTTACAGCAAATGCATTGCGTTCTGATAATTCAATTCGTTCAGACAGAGATGTTTCTTGGTCATGTACAGGTGGAACAATTACACAAGATGGTTTGTTTACACCTGGTTCTACATCAGGAACTTACACAGTTACTGCCTCTGTTGATGGAAAACAAGCTAGTAATTCAACAGTGATTGTACATGGTGAAAACTATTTAGAAGATAGTGTAACAATAAATGGAACTACATTTACAGGGTATAGAGGTTCAACAACATCTTGTAATACAAGAACAATTTCTTTTGAAATAGCCCCAAGTGATTCATCTTTTGAAGCAGATGGATTTTTTGTATTAAAAGGAAAAGTAACCAATTCTGAAACACAAAATCATGCAATCATTTTAATAAAATCTGGTGATTATGAAACTTATTATTTACTAAAAGATGAATTCTATGAAAGAATTTGGTTACGTTTTGGAAATACAAATGAGTACACTGTTATTGTAGGTGATATGGTTTCTATAAATTTCTCTGGGGAATGTTATATGGGAGGTAGTTATTCTTCCTCAAAAACGTGGACTGTAACAAATACAAGTTCTGTGCAAGATGCAGAATATTTATTACCTTCATATTTCTGTCAGGGAGATAATTTTATTGTAAGCAATACGATTAATGCTATTCTTGCAGAATTACCACAAGATGCTACAGTAGGTCAAAAATTACAAGCATTACATGATTGGCAAATTCACGCTCTTCACTATGACAATGTGACATTAAATCATAATAATCGAAGAAAACTTCAAGATGCAGTTTCTGTTTTAAAAAATGCAATGGCTGTTTGTGAAGGTTATGCAAACTTGTATGCATGTTTTGCAAGAGCAATAGGAGTAAAAACAAAATTCCAAGCATCGAATAGCATGAATCATGCTTGGGTACAATGTTATTATAACAATGGATGGAAACTTGTTGATGTTACTTGGGATGATCCAGTAGCTAGTTATAGTGATTCATATACAGAAAAAAATCCTTATGCAGAAAATTATAAATATTTCTTAATAGGTTTAACTGGTGTTAATGAAGATCATCATGATGATGTAACGGACCCTGGACGTTCTGCAATAAAACCAACACAGCCTCTTAGATTTTTTGGTCCAGATGGATGGTATTAATATTGTAATATTATAAATCTTGTTTTTTAGACTTGCTGTGATCCACTATATGTGTATCACAGCAAGTTACTTATCTTCAGTTTTTTCCAAAAATCATCTTCTGAATTGACGGAGACTCACTGAACTCTGGAAAACCTGTTTTTTGAGAAACAAAAGCTACCTGGATTATTTCCGAGCAAACATGGAATTACACTCGAAGTTTTTTTTCCTTGTCAAGCTATTGTTCATCAAGATACAAAGTCTTTAAAATTTGAACGCATTTTTCGATACCAAAAGCACTTGAGTCAAGCGTAATGTGGAAGTTTTTAGTGTCGCCCCACTTTATGTCTGTATAGAACTGATAGTAGGCAGCGCGACGCTTATCTTTCTGGTGCAAAAGTTTTTCTGGATCAGAATCATTAATTTTGTAGACTTCAGAAATGCGTTTTATACGTTCTTTCATATCAGCGTGAATAAATATACGAAGAACATCTAATCGATTACGTAAAATGTAATCTGCGCATCGACCAATGATAATGCACGGTTCTTTTTCGGCGTGTTCTTTGATGAATTTTGTTTGAAAATTCCAAATTGTGTCTTCGTTTGAAGCAGAAGAGTAGCAACTTCTGTTAATGAACATTCCGGCAGCTTTATCCGATGAACCATATTCACCTTTTTCTTCAATGTAAGATTCTGCAAATCCACTTTCTTTAGCAACCTGAGAAATTATTTCCCGGTCATACAAGGGAATGTTCAACTGTTCTGCAAGAAGTTTTCCAATTGTTCGTCCGCCACTTCCAAACTGACGACTTATTGCGATAATTTTAAATTTGTTTTTTGTATTCATATACTATTCCAATTCCTTATAAGTTTTTCGTATTATAAATGAAGCTATGATGAATGTGAGCGTATCTGAAATCGGGAATGAAACAAGAAGTCCGTTTAACCCCCAAAATGTAGGAAGCAAAATTGCAAATCCTACACCAAATATAAGTTCACGCGTAAGAGAAATCAGCGTTGATTCAGCAGCTTTTCCCAATGCCTGAAGGTAGATGAACGTTCCCTTATTTACCGTTGCAAAAATCATCATACACAAATAGACGCGGAAACTTTTTACAGCAAAGTTCGTATAATATGAGCTTTCATTCGCCGCACCAAAAATTCCGATGAGTGCGTGAGGAAAAACTTCTACGATAATGAGGGCAATTGCACCGACCGATGCTTCCGTCAAAAGCAAGTATGTAAAAAGTTTTTTTGCTCTGTCCTTTCGCCCAGCTCCGATATTGTAGCCTGCAATAGGAATACATCCAGCGGCACAACCAACCGCAATTGAAATCACAATTTGGAAAAACTTCATTACGATTCCAAGGACGGCAAGTGGAATCTGTGCATATTGTTTCTGAGAAAATATTTCATCTTGTGCACCGTACTTCGTACACATATTTTGAATGGCAGCCATCGCCGCAACAAGCGAAATTTGAGAAAGAAAACTCGTAATTCCCAGCGCAAGAAATTTTTTGATAATACTGAATTTTATGCAAAAACTTTTCCTACAAAGACGGACAGTTTTCATCCTGCATAAATACAACACAGAAAGAACCGCAGTCAGAACCTGTCCAAGAACAGTTGCAATGGCAGCTCCCATCATTCCCCAGCGAAAAACAAAAATAAAAATCGGATCAAGAATTATGTTCACGACAGCGCCAGAAACTGTGCTAAACATCGCAAATTTCGGACTTCCGTCTGAACGGATAATTGGATTTACTGCCTGACCGAACATATAAAACGGAAGACCTGCTGTTATCCAGAAAAAATATTCTTTTGAATGACGGAATGTTTCTGCGTTTACCCTTCCTCCAAAAAAAGTAATTATTCCGTCCTGAAAGATAAGATAGACCGATGTAAGTACAAAACTTGCTGCAATGCACAGTACCACAGCGTTACCTACAGCACGATGAGCTTTTTCGCTTTCGTTTGCGCCAAGACTTATGCTCACAAAGGCACAAGTTCCGTCGCCAATCATAACGGCAACAGCAAGTGCCACGACTGTGAGTGGAAAAACAACAGTGTTTGCCGCATTTCCATAAGAACCAAGATAACTTGCATTTGCAATAAAAATCTGGTCAACGATGTTGTAAAGCGCAGCAACAAGAAGCGAAATGATACATGGAAGCGCATATTTTCGCATAAGAAGCCCGATGCTTTGAGTTAAAAGAAAATTGTTTTGATTTTGAGATTCTACAGACTGTTCCATAAAAGAGTGCAGCTCCTGAAAAAGTATAAAAAAACTCCAGCGAGAGGCACTTTTTGCGGTCGACAGATTATGCGCGCCGTCGGAGTTTTTGGTTCGATGTTAAAGCTCACAACCACACGCTTATATTTTCAATATAAAAGAATTTTCTCAAAAAAACGAAAAAAAATCAAGCGTAAACGACATAAAAAAAATAAAGAGGGGGAAGTCTCCCCCTCGCTCCAGCCCGCTTTGCGGTCTTACGCTACCCCTTCAAGCGGGGGAAACCCCCGCAACGCCCCCAATATAAAACTCACAAAAAAGTCTCCATATGAAAAGAATTTAGAAACAGAATCAGAAGTACCAAAGACTTGGTCGTTCAAAGGGTAGTGCAGACAAACTTCCCAAACATAAGTAATCTTACCTGTGACTATATTTTTTACAAGAATTTTATTATTGCTTTTTTAAAATTTTAAATTAAAACTATTTTTCCCTGTAAAATCTGTTTTATTAGTCTATAGAATAGGGCAAACGCATTATAAAATGATTAGTTGTAATATCTGGCTCCCGGTCGTGATTCACAGGTCAAAAACGCGCAATAATGCGCTAGACGTTTTTTGGGGTATAGAAACTATAATTGTAAATCTCGCTTTTTCCTGAGT
>JALFAW010000084.1 GCA_022773305.1 Spirochaetia bacterium | reverse complement strand
TTTCTATCCATCTGTAAAGATACTTGAAAAAGAAAGGAAGGATGCCCATACTTACAAGAAATACGATTCAGCAAAAACTCCGTATAAAAGATGTCTGGAAAGTGAGTTTATTTCTGATGATGTAAAATCAATACTTCAGAACAATAAATCGAGTCTGAATGTTGTCCAGCTGAAAAAAGAAGTTGAAGAATGTCTTGATATTGTACTCCAGCTTTCAAAAAAATGGAGTTAAAAAACAGCCTGTGAATCATGCTTTTCGGTAAGATTTTTTACATGATACACAGAACTATTTCGGTAAGCTTTTTACGTGATACAATACGTATTTCAAAAAAGGATAAGTAAAATGTATTAGATTGAAAAATTTCCAGAATAGTAGAAAAACAAAAGTACCCACTAAACTAAGCAACGTAATAAACGAAGTGATAGCGGAATCAAATGGAACAATTAAACATTTCTAGACAGTTTGCATAAATTCAAAATTCACAAAAAAAATATAGCCTGAACTTCGAATTAAGCTGTGACAAGGACGAAGGTAGCATCTGACTGAACGAAGTAAGTGAAGCAACCAAAGCAATAACAGTCACTAAGCAACGATACCGTATATCCAAAAAAATCCTGAGGACTGTTTATAGTGAGTCTCCAAACAACTGTGTTACGAAGGTGAAAAGCCTGTTTTTTGTTTATTTTATTTGCTAAGTGTTGGTAGCACGCAAAGTTTGGTGTTACCAAAAAAGCAAAGTATTAAAAAAGCCACACAGAATATAAAAATTAAATACTAGGACAAATGTCGGGTTTTGATTTTTTTTAGGGTGGCTTTTTGCTTCGCAAAAAATGCGAGAAATGCTATGCATTTCTCGTCCCGAGTTTGCAATGCAAACTCGCGCTTTTCAGGGTTCCGGCGTCAAAGCGCCTTCATTCCTTCGCTCCGCTTCGGAACTGGCTTCGCCAGCCCTTACAATCCTTGCCACGGTTTGTAAATCAAATACTCAAAATTGAACCTATTAGACATCTAACTATATAAGTAGATTTGAATACATTATCAAACTTTCTGATAACACAAATAATATAAAGATTAATCGATTTTTAAAATTAAATTTTCTTGAATCAAAAATAATGTAAAATGCAACAACTAAAAGTGAAATCAATGTTCCTGTAAAAAGGAAGAATGCTTGGAGTCCTGAAATAAAACAAAGATAAACCATCGAGAAAAAATTTAATAAAGATGATGCAAGAAATAAAACTGAGCAACTAATGTATGATGAAAAACTTTTTGTTCCACCAAAAATTAAAGTAGTCACTAATAAAACAAAGTATATAGAAGAAAAAAGAATAATAAACCACAAAGGTACATCGATTATAAATAAAACTGATTTGTATAACTGTATCCAACAGAATGTTAGTATAAAAAAACTAAATTTGCAGAGTTTACGTCCCCAATTTTTTTCTTTAAAAAGATAAAAAAGATGTGATAGTATGATAAACAAGACTGAGGCAATTGTAAAGAAAATGATATGTTTTGAATCAGGTAGTTGATTCAATAACAACTGGATATTTAAGATTCCAGCTAAAGGAAGAGGAAAACAACTTGAAATGCGGCGAAGTATTTTTATCTTTAATATAGAAGAAAAAATGTAAATTCCTGTGAATACTATTATTCCAGCTAACAAAATCCAATTTATTAATGTCATATTATTCCTAATAATGTTATTATTGAATTGCCCAATCTTTGGTTTGGACATTTTTATAATTTTATTATTTTTCCATTACATCTTTCCAATCATAAAGATTTCCCTTCTGTAGTTTTCCAGTTTTAAGGCAATTATCAAGTTTTGAAAGACATTCTACTGCACCAACTGCAAACCCTTCGCGACTTCTTGCTGTATGTGTAATTTCTATTGTATCAGCAGTTCCATCGAAGAAAACTTTATGTGTACCGGGAATGTTACCACAACGAGTTGAACTTACGTGAAGTTGATTTGATTGAGGACGTTCATGAAAAGCATCTGTCACTATCTGAGTTTTTGATGAATAACCATTCATAACTCTGCGAGCAATTTCAAGAGCTGTTCCACTTGGACTATCTGCTTTTTGATTATGATGAGCTTCCCAAACGGCTACATCATAATCTTTGTATTCTGACATTATTTTTGCAGCTTCTTCAACGATTTTATAAAACATATTAACGCCGATAGAAAAATTTCCAGCCGTCATAATTGTTCCGCCCACTTGTTTTGCAAATTCTGCAATTTCTGTGTGCTTATCATTCCACCCGGTTGTTCCTACAACAAGCGGAAGACCTAATGGTAGAAGTGCTTTAATATTTTCAACTACAGAAGATGGATGTGTAAATTCAATTATGCCTTCTGCTCCACTTGACTTTACTGCACGACACAAAGCCGATGAATCATTTTGTGGAATCAAACAAGACGCATCTTTTGCAAAACTGTCGATTGTAACAACAACTTCATGCCCTGCACGTAATGCACACTGCTCAATCATATGTCCCATTTTTCCATATCCAACTAAAGCAATTTTCATATTTCCTCCATCTATCCTTTAGTATTTTTTAATTATATTTAATAGTAAGACAAATGTCTAGTTTAATATTTAAAAAAAATAGCTCATTTGTAATAAAGAAATGAGCCATCTTTCTAAGTATCAATATTAATCATAATTTTTATGATAAAAAAACATTAAATAAAAAAAATGATAATAATAAACTTACATATTAATTCCTTTTGGAAAATATGAACTACAAGTTAATAGGTTCAATTTCGAGTTTCTCTCGTGGCAAGGATAGTAGGGGCACCAAAGGTGGCCACTGGACTGAGCGAAGCGAGGGAAGCGGCTGGAGCGATAGCGGAACCCCGGATAGCCT
>JALFAW010000079.1 GCA_022773305.1 Spirochaetia bacterium | reverse complement strand
ATCGCTTCATTCCTTCGCTCCGCTTCGGAACTGGCTTCGCCAGCCCTTACAATCCTTGCCACGGTTTGTAAATCAAATACTCGAAATTGAACCTATTATCTTTTTTATTTCTCAAAATTTTCATCGATTTTTGTAAACTCTATTATATTTCCTTCGCTATCGATTAATGTTATGACTTTGTTATTTCCATCATTCATTTTCAAATCAGCTTCTTTCATTTGATTATCTACTTTTCTTGAAAATTCATCTGATACACTATTATAACAATAATTATATAAATAATAAGTTCTATCTTTGTATAAATATACTTCACTGCTTGATTTCCAGTAATCTCTTTTTCCAGGATTTTCTTCAAATGAAAAATACACTGTATAGCTGCCTGTCGGAATATTGTGAATTGAATTTGCACTGTTTTGTGCTACAGGATAAAAATATTCACGACTTTTTACATAATTAGTCCCATCTGAATTCTTAACATACCAATCAGTAACATAATATTTTGATTCATTACTAAAAGTCATTGTATGTCCTTCATTTAAATCTACACCGACAAAAAGACAACCAGTAAAAGACATAACAAAAATGCAGGTAAGAACACTTAACAAAATATTTTTTTTCATATAATCCTCTCATATTATAATTTTTTTTGCGTATATTATTTAAACACTTACCTTGTCTATTTTTGTCTCTATAATATAAAAAAAACCGTACAAAATGATAATTTCATTCTGTACGGTTTATAAAACTCTGCTTAACTAATATTTTTTAAGCAACATTATTTTGACATAAGCAATGTTTTTGTATCAAGATTAACCTGACCATTACCGTTTTTGAGAACAGTAAGAGCAAGATTTCTGTTTTCTGAAGCAAGATGTGCTACAGTTGCGAAATCTTCAAGTTTATCTGCATCCAAAGTGCCAGCCAAATCATTTGCTTCATTTGTGAAACTAAACCAGGCTGTCATATTTTCAGCTTTGATAAACTGTGCAAAACAATCCAAATCAGCTTTTGCAACTTTTGCCAAATCAAGCCCATCTACAACGATTGTAGCAATGTTTATTCCACCCTCTTTAAGAGCCTTAAGAGTGTTTACAACTTTTGGCAAAGTAAATGTTTCCTGATTGAAGTTCAAAATTGTACGATTGCGAACGATTTCTTCGTTTACATCATCAAGATTGAAACTCTTTTTCTTTGCAATTTCTGCCATAATGCTTGAATACCATGCAATTACGTTAGAAGACTGCTGATCGAAAGAAACATGAACAAGTGCTTTATCATTCAAAAGTGAATCAATTCCAAATTGAACGAGAACAGAAGTTTTTCCGAGTCCTTTCTTTGCAGTAATAAGACCCATTTCTCCAGCTTTTAATGCCGCATTTGTTGCATCAAAATAGCGAACTGGGCTGTGTGCTATTAAATCTTTTTTATCCATAATTTTTTGCCTCCAATTTGAAATTATTTCTTTCCAGCTTCTTTTTCAGCTTTGTGTTTAGCAATAAGTTCATCAGCAATAGCATTTGGAACTTTACCATATTTTTCGAATTCCATTGTGAATTCACCTTTTCCCTGAGTTGAAGAACGCAAGATTGTAGAGAATCCGAACATTTCAGAAAGTGGAACTTCAGCATTAACTGTAGAAGTGTTGTTTTCATCTGTTGAATCAACAATTACACCACGGCGCTGATTAATAAGACCAAACAAGTTACCCTGGAATTCTGTTGGAGCTGTCATCTGAACTTTCATAACTGGTTCAAGAATAACTGGTTTTGCTTTCAAATAACCTTCACGGAAAGCACCGATTGCAGCAATCTGAAATGCGTTATCGTTAGAGTCTACTGGGTGAGACTGACCATCATTGATTGTCATCTTAACACCAACAATTGGAGCTCCAATCAACGAACCTTCTTTCATAGCTTTCTGGAAACCTTTATCACAAGAAGGGATAAATTCGTTAGGAATTGCACCACCTTTGATTGCATCAACAAATTCGTAATCTTTTTCTGAAATTGGTTCCATGAAACCTGCAACACGACCATACTGACCAGAACCACCAGACTGTTTTTTGTGTGTATAGTTGAAATCACCCTGAGTTGTAATAGATTCACGGTAAGCAACCTGAGGAGCACCAGTAACAACTTCACAGTTATATTCACGTTTCATTCGTTCAACGTAAACTTCAAGATGCAACTCTCCCATACCTTTGATGATTGTTTCACCAGATTCTGGATCTGTATAAACACGGAATGTAGGGTCTTCTTTTACGAAGCGGTTGAGAGCTTTTGACATCTGCATTTCTGAATTCTTATCTTTTGGTTTGATAGAAAGAGAAATTACAGGTTCTGGCACGTACATAGAAGCCATAGAATAGTTAACTCCGCCGTTTACAAATGTATCACCAGAAGCACAGTCAACACCAAACAAAGCTACGATATCACCAGCACATCCTTCAGAAATATCTTCCATCTGAGCTGAGTTCATGCGAACAAGACGTCCAACCTTGAACTTTTTCTTTGTACGAGTATTGAAAAGTTCTTCACCTTTTTTGATTTTTCCCTGATAAACACGAGTATATGTCAACTGTCCGTACTGTCCATCATCAAGTTTGAATGCAAGTGCAACACAAGGTTTGTTATCAAGAGATTCAAGTTTAACTTCTTTTTCATTGTTATCCAAATCCAAAGCAACGTTTTCAACTTCGTTTGGAGCTGGAAGGTAACGTGCAACTGCATCAAGTAATGGCTGAATACCTTTATTTACGTGAGCAGAACCACAGAATACACCAACAAACTGTTCAGAAATTGTTCCTTTACGGATTGCAGCAATAAGTTTTTCTTCTGAAACGCCTTCATATCCATTTTCCATGATTTCTTCCATCAAAGAATCATCGAACATAGAAGCAGCATCAAGAAGTTCTTCACGATATTTTTCTGCATCTGATTTTAAAGCTTCAGGAATTTCTGCAATGCGGAGATCTTCACCATTTGGTCCATCGAAATAAATTGCTTTCATTGCAACTAAGTCAACAACACCTTCAAGTTTATCTTC
Source organism: Spirochaetia bacterium (assembly GCA_022773305.1). Lineage (GTDB taxonomy): Bacteria > Spirochaetota > Spirochaetia > Treponematales > Treponemataceae > Treponema_D. Next base: position 9,330 of record JALFAW010000079.1, on the reverse strand, counting down.
CAGGCCGATTGGAAGTTCCATCATATAAGCATTCAATCCAAGTTTTTCGCGTAACTGCATGCGAACACGAAGAGGATTAGCACCCTGACGGTCACATTTATTAACAAATGCAACACGAGGTACATGATAGCGTTTAAGCTGGCGGTCAACTGTGATAGACTGTGACTGAACACCTGCAACGGCACAAAGAATCATGATAGCACCGTCGAGAACGCGGAGAGAGCGTTCAACTTCTACTGTAAAGTCTACGTGACCTGGAGTGTCGATAAGGTTGATTGTGTAGTCTTTCCACTGAACCTGTGTAGCTGCTGACTGAATTGTGATACCACGTTCACGTTCCAGTTCCATGTTATCCATTACAGCACCAACACCGTCTTTACCTCTAACTTCGTGAATTGCATGAATTTTGTTACAATAAAACAAAATACGTTCAGAAGTTGTTGTTTTTCCTGAGTCAATGTGAGCACTGATACCGATATTTCTCATCTTTGAAATATCAAAAGCCATATTGTTACCTCTTTTAAATAAAATAATCGCTTAATTATAAGAATTGTATTTTGTCATTATATAAAAAACTTAATTGAATTTCAACAAGTGATTATATTATTTCTAAGAATTTGATTGCGATTTTGTTCTCAAAGTTATATATTTTTCTTATGATTCGAATCGAACATGGTAAAGAAAATAAAACTCAGAAAAAAAATGAAGCCGAAGGAAAAATTTCTGTAAGGGCTGCTTCCTGTGCTGCTGTCAGTTCGGGAATATCAGGTGTTTCTGCACTGATTTTTACAGTTATTTTAGTGGGACTTGGTGAACGAATTGGTGAACGCTTTCTGCCAGTTTATCTTGTGGCAACTGGAGCATCTTTGATTGCACCTTCCATATTGAATGGACTTGATAATTTTTTGTCGGCAGTTTATTCATTTCCAGGAGGATGGATTTCAACACGATTCGGATATAAAAAAGCACTTTTATTTTTCAATATTTTTGCAATCATCGGATATTTAATCGTAATATTTTTTCCAGGATGGATTTCTGTTCTTGCAGGTTCAGTTTTCTTTCTTTCCTGGTCGAGTCTTTCCATGCCAGCTTATATGGATTTGATTAGAAATGAAATTCCAAAAAATAAACAGGTGTTTGGAATTTCTGTTCATTCACTCATAAAACGAATTCCTATGGCATTAGGACCGCTTCTTGGTGGATTTCTTGTGGACAAATTTGGCATTGAAAAAGGAATTCAGATTGCCTTTATAATTGCGACAATCTGCAGTATGTTGGGGATATTCGTGCAGCAATTTGTTTTAAAGAATGAAAATGAGATTGAAAAAAAAGCTGGTAAAAATGAATCTATTTTAAATATTTTGCCATGGAAGTTTCCTTATGATATGAAAATCATTTTGATTTCTGATATTCTGGCTAAATTCTGTTCACAAATTCCTTACGGTTATATTGCAATCTGGGCGATGGAATATGAAGGCGGTTCTCAAATCAATGCGACACGTTTTGGGATTTTGACTACGATTGAAATGTGCTGTGCAATTTTTTCTTATGTATTGATTGGTTTTCTTGGCGACAGATTTAAAAAGAAAAATTTTGTAATGTCAACTTTTATTTTGTACGCACTTTTCCCGCTCACACTTATGATTTCAAAAAATTTTGCACTTCTTATTCCAGCGTTTATTATTCGTGGATTTAAAGAGTTTGGAGAACCTGCACGCAAAGCTCAGATTATGGATTTTGCACCCGAAGGAAAAAAATCACTTTATTTTGGAGCATTTTATTTTTATAGAGATGTTATTGTTACTTTTGGTGTAATTCTTGGCGGCTTTTTGTGGATGATAAAACCAGAATTTAATCTTCTTACGGCTTCGTTTTTTGGTTTAGCTTCGTGTCTTGTTTACGGCATTTTTGGAGTTTAGGTTGCGACAAGATTTTAATCACAACGGAACAAAACATTCTGATATTTTATTTTATTCAATGATGATTTGCTGAGACTTTTTATCATTGAATTTGTTTTCGTAGAAAAAAAGAATTTTTGTCTTTTGGAAAATGAAACCGGGTTCCTGACCATCAATTTTATCAATATTATTTTTAATCGGTAAAAGGGGATTTATTTCAAATTCTTCATATTCAGAATATGCAAAATCAATGCGGGAATTTGAAACGCCACCGTTTTGTTCAAGGGCAAGTCTGTGCTTATTTTTATCATAATGATGGATATACCAGTCTGGAAATCCACCTTTTTTACCAGTTTTTACAAAATCAAAGCGCAAAAGTTCATAAAGAATTTCATCATTCTTTTGATTTGAATAGTCAGCCAGAAATTCGTACCAGAATTTTGGTGATTTTGCAGAAGAAAAAAGATTCTTTTTTTGAGAAATTTCAGTGATTTCGCAAAAAAAATTCCAAAATCCATATTTTTCTTCTATATAAAACATACATTTTTCAAAATTTTTACTGTTATAAAATGCATCCAAAACTACTTCCAAATCTTTGAGAAAACAAACGTCGCCAAAAGAAAGCTCTGGTGTGCTTAAAATCTCGTAAGGAGCGGTTTTCATCCAGCGATAATCATTTTGCAAGGCAATTTCCTTCATTTTTGTGCCGTACAAAACTTTCAAAAAACCAAGCTGCATTTCGTCAGGGTGAAGCGACATCACAAAATCAAATGATTTACCGAAACTCTGCAAATCTTCGTAAGGTAAACCAGCAATTAAATCAAGATGACAATGAATTGTTTTTGGAATCTGTTTAACATTTTGAGCAAGTTTTTTTATTTCAGGTGAACGAGAAACTGATTCAAGGGTTTTTGGATTTGAAGACTGCACACCAATTTCAAACTGCATCACACCAGAAGGAACTTTTTGTAAAAAATCAAGAGCATTTTGCGAAAGATATTCTGCTTCAATTTCGAAATGAAACATTGTTTTTCCATTATGATGATTTAAAATATAATCCCAGATTGCAATATAACGCTCATCATCAAGATTGTAAGTTCTATCAACAAATTTTACAAGTTTTACGTTATTATCAAGAAAAAACTGCAAATCTTTATAAACACGCTCAAGTGGCATAAACCTAACCCGCCTGTCCAAAGAAGACATGCAATAAGCACAGGAAAACGGACAGCCTCGACTCGATTCATAATAATAAATCTTACTGTCTGGTTCTGTGATTTTGGGATAAGGAAAAACCAGATTTTGCAAATCACAGATTAATTCTCTTGTTCCAGTAAAAAAAACAGGATTTGAAATGTTTTGCAATTCTGAAAAATTCAGATAAAGACCTTTCACTTTTTGCAGTGATTTTAAAAAATCATATTTACAAGTCGATTCTGCTTTGCTTTCATCATTTGTAAATTGTTTTTGATGATTCAGGTGATTTTGAAAACACTGAGCAACCTCAAACACAGTTTCTTCACCTTCTCCCTGACAGATAAAATTCGCTTCACTTAGTTTTGAAAAAATTTGCTGAGGATTAAAACTCACTTCGGGGCCACCAAGACCAATTATCAGATTTCTGTCGAAAGCACGCAGATTGCGTACAAGAATCTCTATCATCTGAATATTCCAGATGTAAGTTGAAAACATTATGATTTTAGGTTTATGCGTCAAAATTCCACGAAGAATTTCCAAAGGTTGCTGATTAATCGTCCATTCATCAAAATTAATAAAATCATTCTGAACATTCAGCTTTTTTTGGCAGTAAAAAGAAATGGAGCGGACAGCAATATTTGTATGACTAAAAGATGCATTCACAGCAGCAACAAGAATTTCTGACATTTTTTTCCTCAGGTTTAAAAATGAAGTTTACAAAAGTTTACAATTTTATAAATCAACTTTCCACCCCAAACTGCCTGAAATCTTCACATTTTTTATTATAAATGTAGAAGAAATGGAAAACTGCATATTTTGCGAAGAAAGATTACCGTTTTTAGTTGAAAAAGCATAACTTGCATCGGAATAAACTTTTGGATTTTTGAGAAATGCAAGCTTTAAAGAAAATTTTGAAGACGAATTGACTTTGTTATAATTATCAGAAAAAGAAAAAGTGGAGCTTGCAGAAAAGGCGGGTGACAAAACAGAAAAATACCATTTATTTGAAAAATTAAAACCTATATCTTCAAGTTCTGCCGTTACAGAATCAAAATTGCGCAAAAAGTTCGAGTTTCCATAAAAATAAAAATTCACTGAAAAAAGAGGATTTGTAATCTGTGCACCAAAAGACAATTTTCCCAATGCAAAGTTATCAGAAAGTCCCATTTTTGTGTAAGCAAGAATTCCGATTTTAATAAAACTTTTTTTCGCAATGAATTTGCGGGTGAAAGTGGATTTTAATTGTATCACATCCTGCAAAAGAGTTTGCGAACTTGAAAGAACTTTTTGAAATTTTGAATTTGGATTTAAATAGCACGAAAAAGTTAAACTGGAGTTTTTAACAGAAAACAGATTATCAAGACGGAAAACACTGGAATAATTTCCAAAAGCGTTTTCATAAATTCCTTGAGAAAACGAAATCTTATAATGTGAAATTTCAGCTGTTATTTGCGATAGTGAACAAAAATGTCTGCCATCTGGAAAATAAAAATCAGACAAAAACCAGGAAGAACTTTCATTTTCCTGATAAAAAAAATCACCGGCTGTAAACGATGCATAAATTTTTATTTTATTCTGAAAAAATGAAGAACTGGCATAAGTTGACGCTGCAATATTTTTTGATTGCGGAGTGTAAAATCCGTTTATTCTGATTTCATTCAATGAAAAACCAGCAGATTTTCTTTTTGACGCTTTTGATTTGTATCCGGCTTGAACAAAAGTGCTTAAAGGTTTTGAAAAAGAAGAGGATGAAGGTAAACTAGAATAAATAGATGAAGCACTTGCAAAATCTACGGAAAAAGGCGAATTTCCACCAGAAAGAAGAGGAGATTTTAGTTTGGAAAGCGAACCTGACTCTGATAAATTTCCAACCTGGACAGAACACGGAAACATCGGCAGAAATTTTTCGGTGAATCCAGAAGCACCAAAATTATAAATATTCTGATTTTGACGATACGCACCTTTAAGCTGAACGAAGGGAAAATTCAAATCTGTTGCAAACGTCAGTTTTTCATCAGCATACAAGGAAAAGGAACTGTCTTTTTTAAAATCAACAGGTTTGATTTCGATAAACTTAGAATCAAAATGATTTTTTTTCGAACCAGAATCCTCAGAAAACATGTTTTGTGTAGTTAAACAAAACAGGACAAACATCACAGTATAAAAATATTTTTTTTTCATACTATAATATTTGTCCAAACTATGCAAAAAAAGGAAATGAAAATCCGATTTTTTTTATTTTTTTTTTAACTTTTTGTGCTTGTTACATAACTTTCAGCTTTTGCAAACTCATTTATGTTGTTGATTTTTGAGCGCCAGTATTCTGCTTCGCTTTTTGTAGTATATGGTCCAACGCGAACACGGAAAAACATATTTTCCTTATTGTCAACATAAGTGAAAACATCAGCAGGGATTTTATTTGAATCCAGAACACTTCGCGCACTTTCAGCGCCTTTTTTGTTACTATAAGATGCAACCTGAACCCAATACTGAGTAACAAGATTTTCCTGTGTTGTAGAAACCGTTTTTGAAGTTGATTTAGCCACTGGTTTTGAAACAGGTTTTGCTTTTGCAGGTTCAGTTTTTGCAACTTTTACAGGCTGCGGCTGAACTTGCTTTTGAGGAGCAGGTTTTGAATCTTTTTTGACAGAAGAAGCTCCAACATAATAATCATTTTCAAGAACTGTTTTATCTGCTTTTGAAACCTGTTCAGGTGTCTGCAGTTGATTTACAGATTTATTTTCACTGTTTTCAGATTTATTTGCAGGAACATTTACAGTTATGTTAATATTCTGCTGAGGTTCGCGCGGTTGATTTTGTGCAAGCAAATCATTTTTCAAAAGATTCAAATCGATTGTGTTTGAGTCTGATACTGGCTGCTGAACTTCTGACACCGATTTTGGAGATTCATTTACAAAATCATTATTTTTCTGATTTTTTCCAGCAAGCTCATAAACAGTTGTATTTTCAGAAAAAACTATAAAATCTTTTTTCTCAGTGGAAGAATTTTCCTGATTATTAATCCAGCCTGTATCATTTGAGTTTTCATTATTCTTTGAGTATGATACGGTCGTTCTAATTGCCTGTTCCTGATTTTTAGCAGGAGAGTACATGATTCCAGCTGTTGCCAAAACTACCAGCAAAAAAACACCAGCTGCAGCAATAATCCATAAAGTTTTTTTCTGTTCCATAAACATTCCTCTTTTCACCGCAAGTTTAAGAAAGTCTTAACGGCCACCTTATTAAATGTATCGGAATGCTAGAAAAATCCTTTAGAAGTTTTTTTAAGTTTTTGAAATTTTGATGCAGATGAGAAAGGGGGAGTGTTTGTATGACGAAAGGAAAACTTTTTGCCCCCTCCCATTCTGTTGAAATACTCAAACTTCCAACATTGCTTTTGTAATGTCGGAAAGGGTAAACTCGTTTTTTTCCTGCTGATTTGCAATCAAACTGGCTCGGTTCAGCACAGTTTCAATTTTTGCGCAGCTGAAATTTTCGAACATTTTGGCAAGTTTTTCAGGAGAACATTCTGAAGCAGGATTTTTTCCTTTGCAGTACATCTGAACAAGTTGCTTTCTAGCTTCAAAATCAGGATATGGAACAGTTAACTTTGCATCAAAACGGCCAGGACGAATTAGTGCCGGGTCCAGTGCTTTGATACTGTTTGTAGCCGCAATCACCAGAACTCCATCTGTTTTTTCAAAGCCGTCAAGTTCGTTTAAAAGTGCTGTCACGATTCTTGTATTTTCTGTTTCAATTGCCGAACCACTGTAATTTCTAACTGTACCAATTCCGTCAAATTCATCTATAAAAACTATACAAGGAGCCTTTTTGCGTGCTTTTTTGAACAAAAGTTTTACTTTCATTGGACCGATTGCCATAAACATGCTTTCAAAATCGGTAGCTTTTGCCGGAATAAAATTTACTTTTGATTCTCCTGCAAGAGCTTTTGCAAAAAGTGTTTTTCCATTTCCCGGAGCCCCCTCCAAAAGAAGCCCCTTAGGCAATCGCATTCCTTTTTTTGCATATTCAGCTGGATTTTGCATCATTTTGACAATCTGCGTCATGTCTTTTTTGATATTTTCCATACCCACAATATTTTCAAACTTTACACCTGTTTTATGCACGACTTTAAAAGTATTTGGACTGATAAACTTTCGAAATGCAATTATGATGATTCCGAAAAAAAACAAATAAAAAATCACATCAAAAACAGTTGAAATAATTTCCGAAGAATCTGCCTGCTGTTGAATTTCCACATCGTGTAATAGCATAAACTCTTTCAATGAAGGCGAAGACGGATTTTGAGTTTCCAGTTTTGTTCCGTCCTTAAGTTCATAAATGATTTTGTTTTCCGAAAGTTCTGCTTTTATTACTTCATTTTGATTTACACTTTCATAAAATTCGCTGTAACTTACTTTTTTATAAGCTGATTTTTCAGAAAAAAGAAAATAATACGCACAAAGACCTATTAATAGAATAAAAATTATAAGTAAAAGTTTATTTTTGTATAACTTAATTATTCGCATGAAAATAAATTTACAAAAAAAAACTTTTAATGACAAGTAAAAATAAGACATTTTCCCCATTTCAAAAGTACTTTTTTCTATTTATAATTAATGTCATGAAAAATACAAGAAAACATATTTTTATTTTATTTGCTATTTTGAGTTTAATTCTTTCTTCCAGTTTTGCAGCTACAAAAAAGGATAATAACTCAAAAAATTGGTTGGATAAAAGTGTTCCTTCTATAAAAGAAACTTATGAGGACATTTTTGATTCTTTTGGAATTGCCTGTGAATATGGCCCAGAACTTTCAGATTCATCAGTTCAAAAAGGGTTAGCTAAACATGCAAATTCTATAACAATGGGAAATGATTTCAAACCTCAGTTTATGACTGAATGGTACAGCGGAAAAGCTCCAAGTTCTTTCAGCAAAGTTGATTTTACTGCGTCAAATGGACTTACTATCAAAGTTCCTGCAAAATTGTCTGGAAAAGAACGTTTGGAAAAAATCCTTGAAGTTTGTAGTAAAAACAATTTAAAACTTCGAGGTCACGTATTAACCTGGCATTCTCAAACTTCTGATGATTTTTTTGCCGAAAACTACAAAGCAAAATATGACGGCGACATGATTACAAATCTTGTTTCAAAAGAAGAAATGACTGCCCGTCACGAATGGTACATCAAAACTATGATGGATTACGTAGCTGATTGGGAAGAAAAAAATGGTTATGCTGGTCGTAAAACTGGTGAACATGTTCTTTGGGCTTGGGACGTTGTGAATGAAGCCTGTGCAGATGATGCTGGAAAAACTTATTCTGGTGAAAATCAAAATTGGCTCAGAGGTTCTACAAAAGATACAAAAAATAAAAGTCCGCAGAATGGTGGCGGTTCACGTTGGTTCCAGGTTTATGGTGATGATGAATTTATTATAAACGCTTTTAGATTTGCCACTGCTTACGCTCCTGAAGATGTTGTTCTTTGCTACAATGATTATAATGAATATATGGAATGGGGTGGAGATCACGGAGCTTGGAAAACAAGCGCAATTTTAAAACTGATGGACAATGTGCGAAATGCTGAAGCAAAAGTCGTAAATGGAAAATCTGTAAAACCACGCATCGATGTTATGGGAATGCAGGCTCACGTTGGAATTTCATGGCCAGGAGTAAAAGGTTTTGAAACTGCTTTGCAAAAATATTTAACTGCAGGATACGATGTTCATGTTACAGAACTTGATTTTGGTGCAAAAAATGAAGATGAAGCTGCAAAAGCATATTCTGAATATTTTAAAATGTTAAAAAAATACGGAAAAAAATCTTCTTATCCTAAAAAAGTGCGAAATGTAACTGTCTGGGGGATTAACAACGAAAATTCCTGGATTTACAAAGGAGATACAAAAAATCCATTACTTTTCAGCAAGAATAATGGAAAATATGTTACAACACCTTCATTTGATGCTGTAATCGAGGCTGTAAAATAGTGTTTTAAATGTTTTCCGGCCCAGACTGCCTTTGACATCAATGTTATTCTTTGTTATTCTAAAAATCATCTGTAGATTCATAAAAAAGGATTTACAGATGTTTTTTATTAGGTTCAATTTCGAGTATTTGATTTACAAACCGTGGCAAGGATTGTAAGGGCTGGCGAAGCCAGTTCCGAAGCGGAGCGAAGGAATGAAGGTAGCACGAAGTGCGTACGTAACCCTGAAAAGCCTGATTTTTGCGAAGCA
>JALFAW010000032.1 GCA_022773305.1 Spirochaetia bacterium | reverse complement strand
CTTTTGTTACCGAATTCCGTTCTTTCATCGTTAATCCCATTTTTATCCCCAGTGACTCTTATTTTACTGGTTTTATTTTGGGTAAGATTTTCATATGATTCACAGCTTTTTTTTCGGTAAGATTTAACGTGATTCAATTCGCACAATAGAAAAAAAACGCTTTTTATGCTATAATCTAAATATGAACGAAAGATTTTTGCCCATCGGCATTCAGGATTTTGAAGATTTACGCACTCGTGGCTGCATTTATGTAGATAAAACTGATTTAATCTACAAACTTGCAACGGAAGGAAAGCCTTATTTTTTGAGCCGTCCCCGCCGTTTTGGAAAAAGCCTTCTTCTTTCTACGATGGAAGCATATTTTCTTGGAAAAAAGGAGCTTTTCAAGGGTCTTGCAATCGAAACGCTTGAAAAAGAGTGGATTGAATATCCTGTTTTAAAGATTAGTTTTGGACGAGGCACTTATGAAACTAGAGACAAGCTTTTATCTATAATTGATGCGATTCTGAACGAAAATGAAAATCAGTTTGGAATTGAAAAAACATCTGATAATCCTGCTGTACGTTTTTCAAATTTGATTAAAACAGTAAGTAATCAAACTGGTAAGCAAGTCGTCATCCTCATCGACGAATACGACAAACCGATTCTTGATGCCCTTTACACAGAATTTGAAGAACAAAACCGCCAGGAACTGCGGAGTTTTTACAGCCCACTAAAAGACAGCGACAAATATATCCGTTTTTTGTTCATCACAGGAATTACAAAAGTCAGCCACGTGAACATTTTCAGCGGATTGAATCAGCTTGATGACATCAGCATGTATGAAGATTATTCTGATTTGTGCGGAATTTCACAGGATGAACTGGAACAGTATTTTGAGCCGGAAATCAATGCCCTTGCCGAAAAGCAGAAAGTTTCTGTTGACAGGGCAAAAGAAATGCTTGCAAAAATGTACGACGGCTATCATTTTACTTACGATGTTGGAGGAGTTTATAATCCTTTTAGTCTTTTAAAATGTTTTAAGCAAAGGCGTTTTGATTCCTACTGGTTTGACACTGCAACTCCGACTATGCTCATCAAAACTCTTGAAAAAAAGCCTTCCGACTTGCTGCGCTACACAAAACCCATCATCATTCAGGAATCGGCATTCAAAAATTACGACCCGGAAAGCGAAAATCTTCTTCCTGTTTTGTATCAAAGCGGATATCTTACGATAAAAGATTACGACAACGATTCTGAACTGTACACCCTTGGAATTCCAAACCGCGAAGTTGAAAAAGGTCTTTTTGAAATCATCATTCCAAAGTTTACGACAATCACGACAGACGAACTTGGACTATCGATTGAAAATTTCAGACAATCATTTATTCACGCCGACATCGAAAAACTGATGACATTACTAAAAGCCGCCCTGGCAGACATTCCGACAATACTCAAAAAAAATCAGTGCGAAAATTACTACGAAACCGTAACCCATGTGATTTTCAGGCAGACAGGATTTACCGTAATCTCAGAATTCCAGTCCATAGCTGGCAGAAGCGACACCGTAGTCACCACAAAAGACAGCGTCTTTATTTTTGAACTGAAAATGGACAAAGGCCGCCCTTTTGAAGAAGTGGCAGAAGATGCCCTGACACAGATTGACGCCAACGGTTACAGCGAGCGCTTTGCTGTGAGCGGAAAGAAGATGTTTAAAGTGGGTGTGGTGTTCTCAAGTGAAGGAAAGGGAATGGTTGGGTGGAAAGTGAAGTGATAGACAAAAAAAATAATTTTGTTTAATGATTATTTTGATAAATCAAGAATTTTTATTTTCCACAATTCCACAATTTTTTCATAAATACAGAGTTTTTTTATGGAGGAAATTAATTGAAAATTTATATTGATTTTGATGATGTACTATGTGAAACAGCAAAATATTTTACAGTGCTTGTAAAGGAACTTTTTGCAATAAATGTTCCTTATGAGCAGGTACACTCTTTCAATTTGCAGAAATCCTTTAATCTAAATGATGTGCAATATGATGAATTGATGAAAGCAGGGCATCTTCCACAAAAACTTCTTGCTTATGAAGAAACTTTTGGTGCTTCTAAGACAGTAAATAAATGGAAAAGAGAAGGTCACGATGTTTATATTATTACAGGAAGACCTTTTGATTCCTATGAACCTTCGAGAAAATGGCTTGATACCCATAAATTAGAAAAAATTCCTTTGTATTGTGTTGACAAGTATGGTAGAGAGATTATTAATCAAAATTGTTCATATAACATGACTTTGGCTGAACTATATAAAATGGATTTTGATTTTGCAGTGGAAGATTCACCATCCGCTTTTCAGCACGTAGCAAAGTTTAATCATTGCAAGGTTGCTGTATATAATCGTCCCTGGAATAAAAATTCAGAACTACCAGATTCTAGGTTTAAAAGATGCAATAACTGGAAAGAGATTGACAAAATGTTTGAAGAGATAAAAAGAGTATAGAACTACTAGTTGAACTAACAAACCAAGTTATTTTTGTTTCTCATGAAAAAAAACTATCAATACAAAATTAATTAATATAATTTTTAGGGCGTGCCCCTTCGCTATCGCTTCGGGTCGGGCGTTCCAGAGTTCCGCTATCGCTTCAGCCGCTTCCCTCGCTTCGCTCAGTCCAGTGGCCGCTTCGCGCTCTTCCATGCCCTCACGCATATTTCAGAATTCCAACTATCATAGAAAAACCAAGGTCTGTCCCTGTCTCGTGCAAAAAAATAAAACTCCACCGTAAAAATAGTTAGCACGAGCCTCGAGTGTTGACAAAGTTAAAATAAAATCTTTGAAAATGCAGTTTCTTATCAAAACTTTTTAACAAGTCAAAACTCGTGAAAAGTTTTGTTTGAAAACATGGTCTGTCCCTGGCTCGTGCAAAAAATAAGACTTCACCGCAAAAATAGTTAGCACGAGCCTCGAGTTTTGACAAAGATAAAATCAAATCTTTGAAAATGCAGTTTCTTATCAAAATTTTTTTAGCAAGTCAAAACTCGTGAAAAATTTTGTTTGAATTTTACGTATTTGGTGATTTTGTGGTGATTTTCTGCGAGAATTGGTGATAATTTGCGGGTATTTTTTCTTTCATTGAAAGAATTTGTGGTTTATTATTAAAACACGACTTGAGATTAAGAAACTTAAATGTAAAAAAAAGGTTAAAAAAAATTTAAAAAACTTTGGAGGTTTTTATGAATCTAAATTTATTTTATTGTCAAAATTGCGGAAAAATTATTGCCATTGTCAAAGATTCTTGTACCCAAACGATTTGTTGTCAGCATCCAATGACACAACTTCATGTTAACACTTCGCAAAATCTACTAGAGAACAGTTTTACAAAGTTTAATAAAACTGTAAAACACAATGTCCCAATCATAAGCGTAAAAGGAAAAATGATTTCCGTTACACTTGGAAGTAAACTTTCAAAATCAAAACAAATCTCATCATCAAAACAACTTGACTGGGTTTTAATACAGTCTGGTATTTTAAATGACAGACTGAAAAATCCAGCTTTTTCTCAAATAACTACACCTCAAGATTTTTCCAACGAATTAGATTTCGCAGTTATGTCAGGTGAAAGAGTTGAAGCAGATTTTTCATTATTCTGAAACTCTTGTTTGTATAATTCAATAAGTTGTTCTTTAGAAATATTTCCGTTACGTTCACGTGCGGCTTTTAGTTTTCTGTATACGGTATTTTCACTATAACCTCTAACTTCTTTTTGATAAGTTTTACCATCACAAATTTGAGATAGGATTTCTGCTTCATCATCATATAAAATCAGTTTTTTACGTTCAAATTTATTATCAAGAACGTAGATTACAATTCCAAGAAACCAAATGGAGCGAAAAAAATGAATAAAAAACAAATACAATGGTTCTTCATTAATCAAAAACGCAAAAATCACACTAACAAAATAGACTACGATAGCTGGCTTGGTAATTTTAGGTTGAATCATAATTACAAGGCAGATGATAAAAAGTGCTGTATAATTATTAAAAAGCAGGGTTTTTTCAAAAGCAATTACAAAAACAAGAATGACTGCGTAAAAAAGGTAAAAATGGGCAAAACATTTTTTTCGAAAAATAAAACCGAAGGGGATATAAACGGTATTCACAATGATGTAAATAATCGTTCCCACATCAAATTCTTTTTGTATCCCTTTGTAACAATATAAAAGACTTTCAATGAAAGCTATTGTGCAGGTAAATACAATAAAATTATCTTTCAGAAATGCTCTTATGACTTTGGATTTCATAATTCCCTCCAAAAAAAACATTATTGGATGAGCGAGGGAAAACTTGTGGAATTTTAACTTTACCAATAACTTTTTTGTTTTATTATAATTCCAAGTCGCCATAATTGCAAAATTTTTTTTAATATTCTAGAGAAATATCTTTATTTCAACTTGTTACTATATCTGAAATAATCTGCAAAATAGCTCTTCCAAATTCTTCTGATTTTGCTTTTCCAATTCCATAAACGTTCAAAAGCTCATTTTTGTTCATCGGTTTTTTTGCAGCTAAATCAAGAAGCGTTTTATCTCCAAAAATCATAAATGGTGGAATATTCAAATCATCAGCTTTTCTTTTTCGCCAGGTTTTTAAACTTTCTACGATTTTTTCAGCTTTTTCATCGTTTATTGCTGGTTTTTCAGGAACAATTCGTTTTGCAGCAACAAAAATTCCATCTTGAAAATTATTTCCATAGGTTGCAGATTTTTTTTGAAATCCACGAATTGCATTTTTTGTGAACGGAAGCTTTATTTCTGCCCTTGAGGCAAGAACTTTTTTTCCAGTTTCTGTTATTTCCAAAATATTAAATTCGCCACTTTTTCTAAGATAATTTTCGCTGATAAGTAAATCAACAAGTTCAAGCCATTCTTCCTTTGAAAAATCCTTTCCGATTCCCCATGTTGAAAGTTTATCATGCTTGTTTTCAATGATTCTTTTTGCTTTTGAACCAAGTAACACTTCAATCACATACATAGCACCAAAACGCTGATTTGTTCTGATAATGCATGACATTAATTTTTGCATAGGAATTGTGACATCATGAAGTTCTGGTTGCCCACGACTGCAAATGTCACAACAGCAATCTTTTGCAATATTTTCGTTTTGCTCAGGATTATAAATTTCCCCAAAATATGAAAGAAGAGCTTTCCTTCTGCAGTTTTTAGTTGTGGCAAAATTTACCATTCCTTGCAAAAGTAATTCTGCTTTTTGAACATCGCAGGTTTCATCAAAAAAATAGCGGATTTTATGAATGTCGTTTGAACTGTATAATAAAAGTGAACTTGAAGGGAGTCCATCGCGACCAGCACGTCCAATCTGCTGATAATATTCTTCTATAGATTTAGGCAAATCATTGTTGATGACAAAACGAACATTAGGTTTGTTTATTCCCATTCCAAATGCAACTGTTGCAACCATTATCTGAACTTTATCTTTGATAAAAAGATCTTGATTTTTCGCCCGAATCTCATCACTTAATCCCGCGTGATAATTTAAGACTGAGAATCCCATGTTGTCTAAATCTTTTGTAAGCTCATCTACCTGCTTTCGTGAAAAACAATAAATAATTCCGCTTTCCCCATTATGTTTTTTTAGATAATCAACAATTTGAGTAATACCTTTTCGTTTTAACTGCACTTCAAGATATATATTTTCGCGATTAAAACTGGAAATGAATATTCTGGGATTTTTCATTTTCAGATTCATGATTATGTCAGAACGAACTTGCTGTGTTGCCGTCGCTGTTAATGCAAGCATGACAGCATCTGGAAAATAATTTCTAAGCGTGCATATTTCAAGATAATCAGGACGAAAATCGTGTCCCCATTGAGAGATGCAGTGTGCTTCGTCAATTGTAATACAACTAACTTTCACTGGAGAACTTAAAACTTCCCTGATTTTTGAAGTTGCAATTC
Organism: Spirochaetia bacterium; assembly: GCA_022773305.1. Classification (GTDB taxonomy): domain Bacteria; phylum Spirochaetota; class Spirochaetia; order Treponematales; family Treponemataceae; genus Treponema_D. The sequence continues at coordinate 3,193 of JALFAW010000032.1, read as the reverse complement.
CTTCTGGCGAAACATACACAATTTTTACTTCACCAGATTTGATTTTTTCTACAGTTTTAAGATAATCTTCCCATGATAAAGAACTGTTTAAAAAAGCTGACTGAATGCCAGATGTCAAAAGACCAGTTACTTGGTCTTGCATCAAAGAAATCAGTGGAGATATAACAACCGTTATTCCTTCAAAAATCAAAGCTGGAATCTGATAGCAAAGAGATTTTCCTCCTCCTGTTGGCATGATAGCAAGCGTATCATTCTTATTCAGAACACTTGAAATCACTTGTTTTTGAGGTTCTCGAAAATCATCATATCCGAATACTGTTTTTAAAACGAATTCTGGTTCACAGTTTTCAAAAGTTTTAGAATTTATTTTCACATAATTATTATAACACACTTGATTAATCCTATAAAGTATGATATATTTAATTCATTCGCCGGAGTGGTGGAATGGTAGACACGACAGACTCAAAATCTGTTGCGAGCAATCGTGTAAGAGTTCAAGTCTCTTCTCCGGTATTAAATCAAGACTTCCAGAACAGGAAGTCTTTTTTTATTAGGACAAATGTCGAGTTTTAAATTTTTATTCTTTGGGTGGCTTTTTGCTTCGCAAAAATCAGGCTTTTCAGGGTTACGCTATCGCTTCATTCCTTCGCTACGCTTCGGAACTGGCTTCGCCAGCCCTTACAATCCTTGCCACGGTTTAAAATTAAAAAACTCGAAATTGAACCTATTAAATTTCAGGTACAAGATTGCTGCATAGTTTTCTGAAATCAATTGCTTCTGCCAAATGAACTGGTAAAATAAATTCTTTTTCTTCCATATCAGCAATGGTTCTTGCAACTTTCAGGCACGATGCTATGGCTCTGGGTGAAAATCCATATCGTTCAACAGATTTTTGTAACAATTCTCTGCCATCTTCATTCAATTTACAGAAATCTTCTATATTTTGAGGTGATAGTTTCGCATTTTTTACATTTTGTCTTTTTTTCTGCATTTTGACAGCTTTTGCAATTTTTTTTCTGATTTCCTCAGTTGAATTAAAACCTTTTCTTTCATCATTTTCTGAATTTCCTTCATCACAGTTTTCACTCTTGTTTTCTACTGGCACTCGTAAATCTATTCGGTCAAGCAGTGGCGCTGAAAATTTTTTCCAATATTGTTCAATTGCTCTTGCACTGCAAAGGCATAATTTCGTTTTTGAACCATAATTTCCACATGGACATGGATTTGTCGCCATTAAAAGCTGAAAATTTGCAGGATAAATTGTACTTCTTCCTGCTCGGCTCAAAGTAATAGCTCCATTTTCAAGTGGAACTCTGAGCATCTGCAAAACTGAACTTCGAAATTCTGCTGCTTCATCAAGAAACAAAACTCCATTGTGAGCAAGTGAAATCTCTCCGGGACGGCAGTTTGAACCTCCTCCACAAATTCCTTCTATTGATGCGGTTTGATGTGGAATTCTGAATGGCGGAGTTCTTACAAGAGGTTCAGACGGTTTAATCAATCCTGCCAGCGACCAGATTCTTGTGACTGCATGAGCTTCTTCCAATGATAACGTAGGATTAATAGCAGGAAACTTTTGAATTGCCATTGTTTTACCACATCCAGGAGCTCCTACCGCCACAAGATTGTGACCTCCAGCTGCTGCAATCTGTAGTGCGCGCACAAGTTTTGACTGACCTTTTATTTCGGCAAATTCAAAACCTGGCGACATTGCAGAAAAATAAACTCCTTCCACGTCCACACAATTCGCAGGAATAACGTCTTTTTTTTCATCAGATTTACCATCCGTAAAAACAGACCTGTCTTTCAAAGCGTAAAATGCATTTTCCAGAGAATCAGCACCATAGATTTTTGCTCCTCGTACTTCAACCGCTTCATCAAAGTTTAAACCAGGAACAATACAATATTTGATTCCATTAGAAACAGCTGTCGAAACAGCAGCATTTATTCCTTTTACAGCTCTAATTTTCCCAGACAATTCAAGTTCACCCATAATCAAAACTTGTTCATCAATAAAATCAGTCATTCCATCGGCTTTTCCTTGCGCAAAAAGTACACAAAGTGCAATTGGCAAATCAAAACCAGCACCTTCTTTTTTCAAGTCAGCTGGAGACAAACTTATCAAAACTCGTTCTTTTGGAAACTCAAACTGAGTATTCCGAATAGCAGCCTGCATCCTTTCCCTAGACTCCTTCACAGCTCCGTCAGCAAGCCCTACAATGTCCACTGCCGGTATCCCACGTCTCAAATCAACCTCAATAGTCACTAAAGCACCTTCAAAGCCAAAAGGCGAAAAAGAAAAAATCTGCATTATTCAATCCTCCGAAAAATATACGTTAACTATAATATGTATTAAACCTGACGATTTTATACGAAAATTTTCAAAAAAAATGAAAAAATTTTAAAAAAAATTGATTTTTTTTTGTATATTGATGTGATATAATTGAAAATGTAAAGGTGTTGGCTCGTGAAATCGTGCGAACAAAATTTGTTTTGGTATGATTACATTCAGTTTAAACCGTGGCAAGGATTGTAAGGGCTGGCGAAGCCAGTTCCGAAGCGTAGCGAAGGAATGAAGGCGCTTTGACGCCGGAACCCTAAAAAGCGCGAGTTTGCATTGCAAACTCGGGACGAGAAATGCATAGCATTTCTCGCTTTTTTTGCGAAGCAAAAAGCCACCCAAATAAATAAAAAAAACATGGAATTATACTATGAATAAATTAGAAAAAATTATGTTTCCCGTTTATGTTGCTGTTATTTTTGCGCTTATTTCATGTTCGGGAAACAAAAATCAAAAGGAAATAAAAATGGAAAATCAAAAAAAAGCAGAATATTCAAACGAGATTAAAAAAAATCCGATTATCACATCAATCTACACAGCAGATCCGGCTCCAATGGTTTTTGGCGATACTTTATACCTATATACTACACATGATGAAGATAATCTTGTAAACAATTTTTACACAATGAATGACTGGCGATGTTTTTCTACAAAAGATATGGTTCATTGGACTGATCATGGAACTGTTTTTTCGTTAAAAGAAATCTTTTGGGCAGAAGACAGAGCTTGGGCTCCTCAAGCAATTGCGAGAAACGGAAAATTTTATCTTTATTGTCCAGTTCATAAAAAAAATGGAGGAATGGCTATTGCAGTAGGAGTTTCAGATTCTCCTACAGGACCTTTTAAAGATTT
>JALFAW010000008.1 GCA_022773305.1 Spirochaetia bacterium | reverse complement strand
AAGGCTGGCGGCGATTGAAGGGCTTTGAAAAGCTTGAACTTGTCGTCAAAGATATAAAATTTGAAAATGGTGAGTTGAAAGAAGCTGCTTAAAACTTATGCCGATTCAAACTTCAATCCACAACAATTGACAATTTCTCTTCTTATTGACAAGCTGGGGCCTTATATGTGTTATGTGATTTTTATTCTAGCCAATTCAATGCCTTTTCTACAATTTTGTTATACCATTCTTGTTCGCTATGGCTTTCAGAAGCAATTGATTTTGAATATTCAAAGAATGATTTTACTTGGTGTGGGTTAGGTGTATAGGAAGCTTTAAAAGAATCTTCAAGCATTTTCTTAAACACATTGAGCGGTAGCGGTACAATGACTGACTTTCCACCGTAATAAGAAATATTCAAATTATGCAGACCATAAAAATGAGCAATGCAGGCTTCGTTTATAGTCGGAGCAACAAATAAACAATACGCTTCTTTACCTGTTTCTTTTTTGAATTTTGCCAAATGTCTTGAAACAGGTTCTCCTTCCATTTCGTATTGTTTTTGACCGCTTGCCATAGTAACTTCTACTGTTAAACCAAAAGTTTCATAATCGCAGACAATATCAGCCATATTTCCTTGTGCAGTAGACATTGGATTGCCAAAATCATCGAACTTTAAATTTGCTTTGATATTTCCACCATCCAGCATTGTCATTCCACGCCACACATTCCATTCTAGAATCAAAGACGGGTCATAAATATCATTCTCTTCAATTTGCGTAAATGTTGTCTGAATGTCATCATATTTTTTGTAGTCTTTAATTTCAGCAATTTGTGATTGAATAAGCTTCTCTCTTTTGGTTATTATTAAATCATCAAGTTTTTCTTTAAGTTCGTGGATTGTAACGGATTCTTGTATCTGTTCTGTCGGATTTTCTTCTTTAATTTTTTGAAGCAAAGAGTCTTTGTTATCTGTAAGAAGTTTAGGAAGTTCGGAATTGCCTAAATAGTCTAAATATTTTGCTTTGTCATCAATAAAAACAGGTTCCCGAGAAATATTATTTAAAATAAACTCCACATCTTTTTTCTTTTCTGGAAGAATTGAAAGAGAACGTCCAATGTGAGAAATTGAAACAAGTCCTGTCGCCCGTAAATATCTGATACAAGCATCTGCATAGTCATGCATATTACTTGCTTTTGTTTGCAAAAATTTCTTAGCAGTTGCAATATTACTTTCTCTTGTAGAAGTTTCACCTTTCGCAAGTTCAGAACTATAAATTTCCTGCAACTCGTTCATCTGGGCATAATATTTGAATTCGCGATATTTCTTTGAGGTCTTTTCTCTGTCAATTCGAAATTTTTCTATTTTCTTTACAATATTATTAAACTCGCGATAATCTGTAAGTTGCAAGCCAAAAATCATAAGTTCATCAAATTTAAGTGTTCCAAGCGTATATATTAATCTCAGAATTTCAAGATATGGCTTTACATAGAAATCAGCCGCTTTTTCACTCGGTGTATGATATGGTGAAGGAATTTGAAATTTAAGAAGCTGGCGTAAAAATACTTCTTCTTTACGTTTTGCAGAAATTAAAGCTTTTCCCACAGCGGTGACTATGATTTCTGGTTCTTTTGTTATAAAGCCTAAAGCAATGGGAACCTCTTGTAATTTTCTTCTTAACGCATAGTATTCATCATCTTCTTTTTCAAAAAGACATGATGGAGAATAAGTACCTTCCCAATATTCTATAAATTCATCTGGATTCATTTGAACAGTTTACTCTCCAGTTTGTTAACTTTTGCTGTATTCTCATATAATTCAGTTATTTCTTCATAGTTTATGAATGTAAAACGCTCTTTGTTGATATTGTACGGAGCAAGGTCAATTGTCTGATTATATTTTGCTCGATGCTTTTCGGGTGCCACGATAAAAAACTCTGTTCTAAAATCCTGCAATTGCAAACTGCGATTGAACGCACCGTTTAGCGTTCCAATAGAATCGACAACCTCAAATACTTTTTGTGGAAACTTGTAGCCTTTTGCATTGAACCAAATTACATCTATCCGTTTTGCCTCCTGTATAATTTCTGGATAGGAAAAAAGTGGAAGTTCTTTCATCGTGGCAATCTGATTTAGGTGAATATTATCGCGATATAAAACGGATGAATCTGCGGTATATGTCTGAAAGTCTTTGAAATTGCCAAGTTCTAAGCAAATTCCCTCGATGAAAGAGTGCATTCTGATTTTATCTTTTTCTTGCGGTTTCTTCTCTGCTTTGTAATCGTTAAGTGCATAAATGCTCAAGCCGATTTTCTTGAATCCTTTTTTTTCTCGAATCTCACGGTATAGTACACCACGAATTCCTGCTTCCCATTGTTCAGAAGATTTTGCCTCAGGATAATATTTTTCGATGTTATTATATATTTCTGCCAGCGTTGCAGTTCCATTATTATCTTCAAGAACTTTTTTGATAGCTTCAACTTTTGTCATACGGCAACCCTATTCTTATCTTCGACATGTTCTGTAGGATGAAGTTTTTTAAGTTCATCGAAGTCATGTCGATTTTCTTCATATATTTTTTCTACTTCATCTAATTCTCTGCGAAGATTAGAATAATCATTCTTAACACCATTATAGAAACCAATAAGTTTAGAATTAATATCGTTTATAATTGCTTTTTGCGGTTCAAGATGGAAATATAAAGCTCCGCCTCCGAAAAATGGCCCTATATAGCGTCCTGTAAACTGAGGTATTTGCTTTTCAATGTTAGGAATCTCCTTCGATTTCCCACCACGATATTTTATCAAAGGTTTCATATACAAAATTATACCTAAATTTTGCTTTTTTGACTATTACTTGACAAATAAGCGCCCCAGTGCGGGCGTCCACATAACATAATTTCTCCGTATCAGTTGTAAGAAGTTTACACTGCAAAAAGTGTCAGTAAAAATTCTTGCATCATTTTACTTATTCCTTAGTATACAACACTTTCACGAATGTATACAGATTTTTACACGGATACTGGTTTGAACGGAAGCTCCATTTTTTTGCAAAAAAAAGAAGACTGCCTGTAAAAGACAGCCTTAAGTGATTATTTTTTGAGAAATATTATAATAGTTGTTTTTACACTTATTAATTGAAAATCAATTTCTATTTTGGAAGGATTTTTAGTTTATCCTTTGTCTATTCTTTCCACGCCAATTGCATTTTAAGAAAATCCTTCATGTCCTTGTAAAAGTCCATTGGCGGTGGCGTAATGTCGATTTGCTTAAGGGCTTTTTGAACCAGAGGATTTTTGTAGCAGCAGACTGCATTTGCCGACGCATAAAAAAGTACATCCAGCTGGATTTTGTAGGCCTTATCTTCTGTGGTATTCAGCATTTTTGCAAGCCTGTCCCGAAAGGCGTTTGCCAGGTCGTAATATTTTCTTTTGAAAATTGCAAGGCGTTCTACTGTAACATTTGTTTCTATCACCGGGTTAAGATAGGAAACATAGCGCATGTAATCTTGATTTGCGTTGACGATTCCAGCCCAGACTTCCGCAATCACTTCTGTCGT
>JALFAW010000312.1 GCA_022773305.1 Spirochaetia bacterium | reverse complement strand
ATTTACAAACCGTGGCAAGGATTGTAAGGGCTGGCGAAGCCAGTTCCGAAGCGGAGCGAAGGAATGAAGCGATAGCGGAACCCTGAAAAGCCTGTTTTTTGCGAAGCAAAAAGCCACCCTAAAAAGAAAAATTCAAAACTCGACATTTGTCCTATTATTCTTTTTCAGTACATTTTATGTGTAACTCATCAAGCTGGCTGTCATCAACATAACTTGGACATTCATCCATTGGCGACATTGCAAGATTGTTCTTAGGGAATGCAATAACTTCGTGGATTGATTCTTCGTGACGCATCAGCATAATCAGGCGGTCAAGTCCTGGTGCGATTCCTCCGTGTGGCGGTGCTCCAAATTTAAACGCCTGAACAAGAAATCCAAATGCCTTTTCAGCACGTTCACGACTGTATCCAACAATTTCAAAAATGCGTTCCTGCAAAACAGGGTCATTAATACGCATAGAACCAGAAGCAAGTTCGTAACCGTTCAAAACAAGGTCGTACAAATCGCCTTTTACTTCGCCAGGGTTGCTTTCCAGAGTGTCCCAGTATTTTTTCTGAGGAAGGGTGAACATGTGGTGTTCTGTCTCCCAGTGATTTTCTTCTTCGTTCCATGCAAAATATGGAAAATCGATAATCCATGCAAAATGGAATTCGTCATCTGGATTATAAAGATTCAAATCTTTTCCAAGCTGCTTGCGCACAGCACCTAGAGCTGTACATGCTGTCTGCCAGTCTTCATCGCTTACAAACAAAAGTAAATCGTTCTTTTGGGCACCAAGTTTTTCGCAAATCACTTTTTCCTGACCTGTATAGAATTTGCTGATTCCGCCTTCAAATTTTCCTTCTGCATCAACTTTCATCCATGCAAGACCTTTTGCCTTGTATGTTTTTGCAACAGCTTCAAGGGCTTCAATACTCTTGCGGCTATATTTGTCAGCAACATTTTTTACAACAAGTGCTTTAAGTCCGCTTCGTTTATGGCGCTGGATCTCACGTCCGGAATTTGCAGCTCCTGCTTTAAACGCATTAAAATCTGCCAAATCCGCCATAAATGCTGCATCCTGCATCTTCAAATCAAAACGCAAGTCTGGTTTGTCGCTTCCATAAAAGTCAAAAGCATCTTCCCATGCAATGCGGTCAAAATGAGCTGGCAAATCGTAATTCAAAGTTTTTTTGAAAATGTGCTGCATCATTCCTTCTGTTGTAGAAAGAACTTCTTCTCGGTTTGTAAAACTCATTTCCATATCAATCTGAGTAAATTCAGGCTGACGATCTCCGCGGGCATCTTCATCGCGATAACAGCGAGCAATCTGGAAATATTTGTCAAAACCAGAAACCATCAAAAGCTGTTTGTAAAGCTGTGGCGATTGTGGAAGAGAATAAAATTTTCCAGGATGAACACGGCTTGGAACAAGGTAGTCCCGCGCTCCTTCTGGCGTTGATTTTATGAAAGTTGGAGTTTCAATCTCCAAAAAACCTTTTTCTGTCAAATATTCTCGTGTCGCAAATGTAACTTGTGAACGCAAAATAATATTCTGCTGCATAGGTTCACGGCGCAAATCAAGATAGCGGTATTTTAAACGCAAATCTTCGTTTGGAATTACTAAAGTTCCATCTTTCTGGCGCACTTCTTCAATGCTGAAAGGAAGTTCCTGACTTGTCGTAAAAATCTCGATATCAGAAGCTTCAACTTCAATTTCGCCAGTTTTCATATCAGGATTGATATCTTTTTCGGCTCGGGCAGCAACAACGCCTTCCACCGCAATACAATATTCACTTTTTAGGCCGGATGCAATTTTTTTAACTTCATCACTTGCATTGTCACCAACCATAACCTGAGTAATTCCGTAACGGTCGCGCAAACGAATAAAAATAAGTCCACCCAAATCACGGGTACGGCTAACCCAACCATTTAATACAACTTTCTTGCCAACATCAGCTTTTGTAAGCTCGCCGCAAGTAACTGTTCGCTTTGAATTTTCCATAATAGTTTATTTTAATATTTTCTATAAATTTTTACAATACAATAATTTCTTTCCTTGTCATCATCATCCCCCCATTTTTTGTAAATTCTTTATGTTTGTTATTTTTACTTTAAATTGCTTCTTTGTAAGGTGCTCGATATTTTTCTTTGGCATCTTCGAAGAAGTATTTGTTGATTAGATCTTTCCAGACTTGTGGCATATTAGGATTACATTCATCATCGTCAAATAGTTCTATTTCTACTCGTTTGCAAGATTTTGTTACTCCCCACATGCCGTATCGTGTACACAGAAGAAAATTACTGGGAACGTCTTTCCGGCGTTGATTATATCATCGACACATTGGGAGAAAAGTAATTTGCCCACGAATTGTCTATCCTGAAAGAGGGAGGAATTCTTCTCAGTCTGCGCACTGCATCAAACAAGTCGTATGCGAAAAAAATGCTTTTTCACTATTCAAACAGATTTTGTTTTCACTGGCAGAATTAAAATATGACAGGATGGCAAAACAGCAAGGTAAGGAATATCGATTCCTTTTTGTGCGTGCAGATGGGATGCAACTGGAGAAAATTACTCATATAGTTGAAACAACTAAAATCGTTCCACAGATTAATTCAACTTGGGCGCTCCCCATTAAAATTGTAAATGCTAAAAAATTGCTCCAAGTTTTCGCAATTTTTCTTAACGCATTTTCGATTTTAATAGGGTCGGGCTATTCGTGGTTCCGCTGTCGCTTCATTGTCTTCGGCAACGCTAGGGCGCCACTACTATCCCTAGCGCATCTTCTTGCAATGTACCTTATTTAGGCAGAATTTTAAAAATTTTCTTCATTCCTGCCGGCAGAACTGCAACGAAAAATGAAAAATCCTTCCTGTATTGCAGCAAAACTTGCAATCATACACACAGGAATTGAAGAATATCTTATATCCAGAACGGTCAATGTTAGCGGCAACAGGAACAGAACTGCACCAGTAACTTTGTTTGCCAGGGAATGAACCGCTGTAAATTTTTTCTTTCTCACAAAACCCGAAATTATGTTTATGATTTTAATCACTGCGATTATACTTATCCAAAGCCAGATTACCCGAGATATTTTAAATTCAGGAAAAAGTTTATAGGCTGACGATGCGACAAAAACAATATCTGCAATGGTATCAAAGTTTCTTCCGAATTTACTTTCTGTTCCAAGTTTACGAGCTATTGTCCCATCAATCATATCTGTAAATCCAGCCAGCATATAGTAGAAGTAAAAACCTGTAGAAAATACCGGGAAAGTTAACATTGCAAGACTAAAAAAATCCGACTGCCTGTGATGAAATTTGCTATCATACCTTTTTATTGTAGCACATTTTGGGTGTCTGTTGTGAAACAATTTTACCTGCATCACCTGAAAGGTTGAAAAAAGAGGCGTTTAGTTCGGAGATTTGGGTTAATATGGCATAAGCATAATGCTCAATGAGTAATCAATTAAGCATTATGAATTAACTTAAGAGTTTACAGGAACTTTCCGGGCAATCTTTTGAACTTCTTTTACAGGAAGTTTTACCCATGCTGCAATCTGTTCAATTGTTCCAGCATTTGATTCAATAAGATTCATAATAATTCTTTCTTTTTCTTCTGTTCTACCATCATTTCTGATTCTTTCAACAACATCACACATGGTAATACCTCCTTTCTTAAAGTTACCTTTATTATACACCTTTTCAAAAGAATCGTCACCTGTTAATGCAGAAAACATTTTTAAGGTTTCATTCGCATGTTTAAGCTTTTCTTTTGAACCTTTATATTTTTGATTCAAGCGTTTTGCTCTGAAATATTCTGCAATAATCTTAAAATCACTTTTGAACATTGCAATAGTCTTTGGACTTAAAAATGCAATGTTGAATACATTGATTTTATAGTCATTTACAAAAGGCTTTAATTTTTCCGGGATTTGAAAACAGTCGTAAAGATGTTTTGCTTTGGACCATTTTTCTTCAGTTCCAAAATATAAAACCAGAGTTGCAACCGGATATCGCTTCTTCTGCTTTTTATCTAGAAGCTGCTGCTTATAGCTTGCTCCGTCATAACTGATTACACGAAGAGGCATATCCGAATCCTGTGCTGTCTGATTCTCGATTCCTAAAATGGAAATGCGGATTTCTCCATTTTTCCAGAACTTTGAAACATCACGTTCCTGTTCATGGATTTTGCCATCAGCCTTAAACATGCTTTTTGTCGTATCAGCTTCAAGGTCTTTTTCATTGATGACTTGTTCACCCTTAAATAACAATACATTTACAATGTCAGCAAATACATCATTAAGAGCTTCAAGATTTTTTTCTGTTATATCCTTCGCTGCCATAATTTAAATATAGTGAAGAATTGCCTGAAAGTGTAGAGAATTTATAATTGATGATTCATAATGCTTAATGAGTAACTAGTTTAGAATTGAGGATTATAGCTTATTACAAAAGGATACCTTAGATACACACAAAATGTCGAATTTTAAATTTTTATTCTTTGGGTGGCTTTTTGCTTCGCAAAAAACAGGCTATCCGGGGTTCCGCTATCGCTCCAGCCGCTTCCCTCGCTTCGCTCAGTCCAGTGGCCACCTTTGGTGCCCCTACTATCCTTGCCACGAGAGAAACTCGAAAT
>JALFAW010000252.1 GCA_022773305.1 Spirochaetia bacterium | reverse complement strand
CATAACGTTATTATTTTTTTTTGATTTTTTCTTTGTTCCAGTATTTTTCGAATCATTCTTTTTCATATTCAAATTATCGGAAAAAAAAAAGGACTGTTTAGAAAAAAAATCAGCGAGTTTATATCAAAACTCGCTGATGGACTTTGTTTAAACTTTTTTTGTTTTCTTATTTCTTTAAATATTCATTTATTGCAGCTGCGGCTTTTCGTCCCTCTCCCATCGCTAGAATTACTGTTGCGGCGCCTAGAACTATGTCTCCGCCAGCCCATACTTTTGTATGATGAGTTGCCTGGTTTTCATCTACTAAAATATGACCACGATCATCTGCATCAAGACCTGGAGTTGTGCTTACCAAAAGTGGATTTGAACCGTTTCCAAGTGCCACAATCATTGCATCACAAGGAACATCATGTTCAGAACCAGGAATTGCAACAGGCGAACGTCGGCCAGAAGCATCAGGTTCTCCAAGTTCATAACTCAAACAGCGCACACCGACAACTTTTCCTTCTTCATTTCCCAACACTTCCACCGGATTTTCAAGGAATCGGAAATTTACACCTTCTTCTTCGGCATGAGCAATTTCTTCGAGACGGGCAGGCATTTCTGCACGAGTTCGTCTGTAAACAATATCAACAGATTCGGCACCAAGACGGAAAGCCATTCGGGCAGCATCCATAGCAACGTTACCAGCTCCGCACACAACAACATGTTTTGCCTCGTAAATAGGAGTTGCAGCGTGTTCTTTATCATAACCTTTCATAAGGTTTGCACGAGTCAAATATTCGTTTGCAGAGAAAACACCAATCAAGTTTTCACCAGGAATATTCAGGAATTTTGGAAGACCTGCTCCAGTTCCAACAAAAGCGGCATCAAAACCTTTTTCCGAAAGAATCTGCTCCAAAGTATTAGTGCGGCCAACAAGAAAGTTCAATTCAAATTTAACACCAATTTTTTCAAGATTCGAAATTTCTTCTTCAACAATTTTTTTAGGCAGACGGAATTCAGGAATTCCATACATCATTACACCGCCAGCTTTGTGGAAAGCTTCAAAAACAGTAACTTCATGACCAGCTCGTGCACAATCAGCGGCAACTGTAAGCCCCGCAGGTCCGGCACCAATTACGGCAACTTTTTTACCAGTTTTTGCGGCAATCTTTGGCAGAGTTACCTGACCATTTTCACGTTCCCAATCAGCGACGAAACGTTCCAATCGACCGATTGAAACAGCTTTTTCAGGATTTTTATACACTTTTCCAACAGTACATTTTCCCTGACACTGTTTTTCCTGAGGACAAACACGACCACAAATAGCAGGAAGCAACGATGTTTCCTTGATAGTATCGACAGCTGCTTTAAATTCACCTTTTGCAATTTCTGCAATAAATTTTGGAATGTTGATATTTACAGGACATCCATCCATACAAAAAGGTTTAGCACATTGCAAACATCGGTTTGCTTCAACAATTGCCTGTTCAGCAGAATAACCAAGAGCAACTTCGTCCATCTCACGAGCACGTTTTTTTGCATCGCGAGTTGGCATTTCCATCTGAGGAATAGCATTTCTATCTTTTGCAGAAAGTTTTCCGTTTGTTTTAATCAATTCATTAATTTTATTTAATTCTTCAGTTACGTTAATCATTTTTCCCATTTTCCATTTTCGTTAATTGCGACATAAGACTTTTTAATGAAAAATTGCCGCAATAACATCAAAAAAATTATTTTTTCAAAGCATCTGCCTGAGCCAACATTCGGCACTTATGGTCATCAGCCTGTTCACGAGATTTGAAAGATTTCATTCTCATCATCATATTATCCCAATCAACCTGATGAGCATCGAATTCAGGACCATCAACACAAACAAATTTCGTTTTACCGCCAACTGAAACACGACATCCACCGCACATTCCAGTTCCATCAATCATAATAGTATTTAAAGAAACGGTAGTTTTAACGCCATATTCCTTAGTCGTCAAAGCACAGAATTTCATCATGATTGGAGGACCAATTGCAATTACTTCAGCAGGAGGACACTGACTTTCACACATTTCTTTTACAGGAACAGTTGAAACACCCTGGCGTCCAGCAGAACCGTCGTCAGTCATAATAATAACTTCATCACAAATGGCTTTCATTTCATCAACGTAAATAAGCAAATCTTTGTTTCTTGCACAAATCACCATGATGACTTTATTGCCAATAGCTTTATGAGCTTGCACAATCGGATAACATGGAGCAACTCCAAAACCGCCGCCAACCACAAGAACAGGTCTGTCATATTTTTCGATTTTTGAAGGTTTACCCAAAGGTCCCAAAACTGTAGGCAAACACTCACCTGCTTCTTTTTGAGAAAGCTTAAAAGTTGTTGCACCAACAGCCTGGAAAACAAGTGCAATCCAGCCTTCTTCTGCATTTGCATCTGCAATAGTAAGAGGAACTCTTTCCCCAAATTCAGACTCAACTTGAATAATAACAAACTGACCGGCTTTTCTATTTCGAGCAATTTCCGGCGCTTCTACTTTCATATAAAAAACACCGGCAGAGAGTTGTTTTTTCTCCAAAATTTTAAACATCGGACACTCCTATAAAAAGTCAAGAAGATTGTTTCAACAATCGATTGACTTTTTACGCTGTTCCATAATGTAATGAGGAACAGCAGTTCAATAATAAGTTTGCAACGCAAACTTTGAGTAAGATAAAGCCGCGCTATTTTAGCGGTTTTATCTTACACTCCTATAAAAAGTCAAGAATATTGTTTCAACAATCGATTGACTTTTTACGCTGTTCCGTAATGTAATGAGGAACATCAGTTCAATGTAAGATAAAGCTGCACTATTTTAGCGGTTTTATCTTACGCTCATATAAAGTCAAGTAAATCCCCAATTCTTGATGACTTTTTGTTAAAAATATAAGTAATACATTTTACTACATCATAAAAATTGCGTCAATTAGGGATTTTTTGTCTATTCTGTTAGGTTCAATTTCGAGTATTTGATTTACAAACCGTGGCAAGGATAGTAGGGGCACCAAAGGTGGCCACTGGACTGAGCGAAGCGAGGGAAGCGGCTGGAGCGATAGCGGAACCCCGAATAGCCTGTTTTTTGCGAAGCAAAAAGCCACCCA
>JALFAW010000174.1 GCA_022773305.1 Spirochaetia bacterium | reverse complement strand
AAAGCCACCCAAAGAATACGTCGAGTCAAGGCACGCTAACGCTTAAAGCCTTGACTTCGCCGTTTTGAGGGGGTTGTACTACCCCCTCAATAAAAATTTAAAACTCGACATTTGTCCTAATAATAAAAATTGCAATGAAAATCAATTAAAAAATGAATATAAAAATGGAAACTACCTGATTAAATTATTTCAAAAAGAAAATTTATTTTGAAATTAAACATTTAGTAATGGTTTCAAGATTTTTTTGCATTGCATAAATATATGTTTTGTCATTGAAAGCATTTCTTAGTGATGAAGTTTGAAGTGAATCCATCTCAAAAATATCGCAGCGAGGTTTTTCAGCCTGCAAAATTACTTTTCTAGCGTAGTCTTTTGTACTTTGGTCTAATATTATCAAAGCATTGAGGTTTGTTTTATTCAATTTTTGCGCAAGAAAATCAATCTGTTTTTGAGTTACATAAAAGTTTTCTGAACAGTTATCAGATAAACTGTAACATTCAAGCGAGTAATCTTTTGCAAAATATGCAAAAGGAAATCTGTCGGCAAAAAGAAGAACTTTTGAATCTGAAGAGGAAACTAAAGAAGAAAATGTGGAATCCAGATTTTCAAGCTGCTCCCGATAAAGAGAAAAATTATCAGAATACTTTTGGTGGTTCGAAGGAACTATTTCACACAAAATTTCATAAATTGAATTAGAACAGATAATAGCATTTTTTATAGAAAGCCAGGTGTGTTCATCAAAAGAATCATTATTTTGAATAAGTCTGTTCTGATTTTTCAAAACTTCGCTTAAGTTTAACACTTTTGCATGATTTTCATGATTTTTTAAGATTTCAAAAATCCAATTTTCACTTGAACCACCATTCAAGATAATTAAATCACTTTGAGTGATGATTTGAAAGTCAATTTGCGAAGGAACATATTTATGATAATCAATGCCACTTTTTTCAAGCATTGTGAGGGAAGTTTCATTTTCAAGACCGCCGATTATGGAATTTGTCCAGTCGTAGATGGGAAAAAAAGAACACACAATATTGATTTTATTCTGGGAGTCAGTTTTTCTAGCTTTGCAGGAAAAAAATAGGAAGGAAAAAAACAATAATAAAAGAAGATTTAATTTTTTTGATTTCAAAATGTGCCTCAACAGAATTCAAATCAGCATAAAAAAGACCGAAAAACTAAAATAAACAGGTTGTAAAGAACTAAATCAGAACCTGAATTGAAATTAGAATTTTCGGTCATGATAAAAAATTAGAAAATCTTTTTAAACTCTTCCAAAAGAATTGGAGTTTCAATAGAAGCGTCAAGATTTGTCATGTTTCCTTTTTTGTTGTAATAGTCAATTAAAGGCTGTGTCTGTTCTTTGTAAACTTCCATTCTGTGCAAGATAGATTCTTGTTTGTCATCATCGCGCTGGTAGATTTCTCCGCCACATTTGTCGCAAACTCCTTCAACTTTTGGAGGAAGTGTCAGAACATTATAATTTGCACCGCAAGCTTTGCAAACACGGCGAGTGCTTAAACGTTTGATTACAATTTCTTCAGCAATTTCAAAATTTACACAGCTAAGTTCAAGTCCAAGTGTATCGAGCATTTCTGCCTGAGGAATAGTGCGTGGAAAACCGTCAAGAATAAAACCGTTTTTGCAGTCATCCTGAGCAAGTCTGTCTTTTACAAGTTCAAAAGTTAAATCATCAGAAACAAGAGAACCAGAATCGATAATAGCTTTAACTTTTACTCCAAGCTGAGTTTGAGCTTTAATATTTGCACGGAAAATATCTCCAGTAGAAATGTGTGGAATTTTGTATTCTTCAGCAACTTTTACGGCAAGCGAACCTTTTCCAGCTCCAGGTGCGCCCAAAAAAATAAAATTATTCATTTTTACATCCTTAATAAAAAAAATAGACTTGTTATACAAGCATTTAATTATTTTATTATGAAAAAGGCTGTCAAGCAAGTGATTTTTCCTAGTTTTATAAAAGAAATGTGTAAAAAAATAGAAAAGGGGAAAGCCTTCCCCTTGGGCTCAGCCGCCAGCGTCTTCGCCACAACCCCTTCTCCTAGGGGGCAAAAAAGTTTATAAAAAAAAATTATTTTTAAACTTTCAAAACCAAATTAATTTTGCCCCCTAAAACCCCTGAAAAAAAATGAAAAACCACGCTTTCCCTGATTTTTTTTAGCGAAGCGTTAAAAAAAAACTCACAGCACGTGCAAACATAATGAACGGTGGAGTGAGAATTACAGGCACGTGCAGGGACAGACCTAGGTTTGAAAAAAGGGACAGACCTTAATATTAAAAAAATAGGTCTGTCCCCGATTATTAAGGATTGTCCCTAATAATTAAGGTCTGTCCCTAATTATTAAGGTCTGTCCCCAATTATTTAGGTTTGTCCCCAATTATTAAGGTTTGTCCCCAATTAAACTCAATATCTTGTTTTATATTAAAAAAACTGTTAAAATTGAATACATAAATAAAATCACTCATTTGAGTGAAGAATGCTTAAAATCTTTTTTTTTGATTTTAATTACTTAGATACTAAAAACAGCAATCTGGAGATATAGTATGTCTGATGCAAAAGTGGAGTTTAAAAATATCGTTTGTGATGGTGTAAAAGAATTCTGTAAAGATAAAAATATAGAAATCACTGATGAAATAGAATCTTTATTTGAAAAAATTGTTGTGCAAAATGCGCCAAATCCTGAAATGGGAGATTTAGGATCTCCAATGTTTATTTTTTCTAAAGTTTTCAAGATGCCACCAGTTCAAATAGCAAGTGGAGTTGTAGGATTTATTAAAAATTGTTCGCTAGGTGAAGTACTGGCTGTGGGACCTTATGTTAATATTAAGCTTGATAAATCTAGTTCTGCATTACCAGTTTTGCACGCTATTGAAGAACAGCAGGATGATTATGGTTCTTTTATGTCGGACGGAACAAAACCTTTAGCTGGACGTCGTGTAATGGTGGAATTTTCTTCGCCAAATACAAACAAACCTCTTCATCTTGGACATCTGCGAA
>JALFAW010000173.1 GCA_022773305.1 Spirochaetia bacterium | reverse complement strand
CAAGTTCTTTATTTGAAGTCTGTGTAATATTCATCAAAAAAATTAATTTACTGTTAAAATCCATGTCTAACCTCTCAAAAGCATAAAAATAAAATCAAACTGTCATTTATTATGATATGTCATTTTTTATGACAATTCAAGTTTTTTTATTGTTTTTTTCTACTATAAATTATAATATGACAAATAAGACATTATTTTATTTGTAATTTTGGTGTCATTTATTTTGATACTAAAATATACAAAACTCTTTTTTAGACTTAATATATTAGGTTCAACTTCGAGTATTTGATTTACAAACCGTGGCAAGGATAGTAGGGGCACCAAAGGTGGCCACTGGACTGAGCGAAGCGAGGGAAGCGGCTGGAGCGATAGCGGAACCCCGGATAGCCTGATTTTTGCGAAGCAAAAAGCCACCCTAAAAATCAAAATTCTAAATGTGAATTTCAGCCGATTTAGTACAATGATACAAATATTCTG
Source organism: Spirochaetia bacterium (assembly GCA_022773305.1). GTDB lineage: Bacteria > Spirochaetota > Spirochaetia > Treponematales > Treponemataceae > Treponema_D. The sequence continues at coordinate 14,715 of JALFAW010000173.1, read as the reverse complement.
GCTGTTGAAAATGATTCTTAGATTAATAAGTTGTCAAAAAATTTATGAAAACGAAATAATAATTCATGGTGATAAAAAAAATCATTTGACTTCATAATTTATCTGTGTTACTATTTATAGAAATATTTTATTATGGAGCATTTTATGAAGATGATTGAATTGCAATTGGAGCAGATTAGGCAACAGATTTCAAGACTCAAGGCCTGTGGAAATCCTTTTTACGTTGAACGTTTCAAAAACTTAAATCCTCAGGATATTAAAACGCAAGAGGATTTTGAAAAACTTGTTCCATTTGTAACAAAACAGGAATTGCGTGAGGCTTATCCGCTTGGACTTTCCTCTGTCAGCGAAGATAAAATTGTGCGCATTCATTCATCTTCTGGTACAACAGGAGCACCGGTTGTCGTTCCTTACACTCAAAAAGATGTTGATGACTGGGCAACTATGTTTGCACGTTGTTATGAACTTGCTGGAATTACTAAAACTGACCGCATTCAAATTACTCCAGGTTATGGTCTTTGGACGGCAGGAATAGGTTTTCAAGCAGGATGTGAAAAACTTGGTGCTATGGCAATTCCTATGGGACCTGGAAATACTGAAAAACAGCTTCAAATGATGCAGGATTTAGGTTCTACTGTTATTTGTGCAACTTCATCTTATGCCTTGCTTTTGGCAGAACAGGTTGAATCTCGTGGAATTGGAAAAAACATCAAACTAAAAAAAGGTGTAATTGGTTCTGAACGCTGGGGCGAAAAAATGCGCCGCCGTATTCAGGATATTTTGGGAATTGAACTTTATGATATTTATGGTCTGACAGAATGTTACGGGCCTGGAATTGGCATAAACTGTACTGCCCAGTCAGAAGGAATGCATATTTTTGATGATTTTGTCTACGTTGAAATTCTCGACCCAGAAACTGGAATTCCTGTAAAAGACGGTGAAATTGGTGAGATTACGCTGACTACTCTTGTAAAAGAAGGAGCTCCGTTAATTCGTTTCCGAACCCATGATTTGGCTTCGTTTGTCCCAGGAGAATGCCCTTGCGGTAGAAAATATCCTCGCATTTCGCAGATTATGGGGCGTAGTGATGATATGGTCAAAGTAAAAGGAAATATCATCTTCCCAAGCACAATCGAAGATGTTATTAAATCTGTGCCTGGAAATTCAAGTGAATATCGTGCGATAATCGAACATGTTGACGGCAAAGATCAGATGACGCTTTTTGTGGAAGTTGAAGGCGGAACTGACCGCACGGAAGTAAGTCTTGGCATTCAATATTTCTTTAAACAAAAATACAATTTGACGCCAAAAGTTGAAGTTGTGGGTATTGGAGAATTACCACGAAGCGAGAAAAAAACTAAACGAATTGAAGACAAACGTTTTGATTAATTCTAATTAGCAATCTGTCCATTACACAGATAATTAATTTTGATACAAGCTGAAGCACGATTCAAACACTGTTTTTCTTTTTCAATCTGTTCATTGCAACATTCTATTTTGGCATTCAGAACATCAGTTTCGCTTCCATAACCGGTATCATAAATAGTCTGTGCTTGTGAAATTTTGGAAAGTGCTGTTTGGATTTTTAACTCCTGGTATTCTATTTTCATTGTACATACATCTGCTGCATTAAATTGTTCGCTAAGTGTTTTTTTGATTGTGGCACAGGCGTCAAGTTTTTGAATTTCGGCAGTTGTTGTTTCGCTGATTTTTCTTGAAACATCACGCACTTTTTTCCCGCCGTCCCATATTGTTGTTTTTATTCCGATAGAGATATTTGCACTGTAATCATCTTTTCTAAGCCAGTTTGGTTCAACTAAAGGAAATCGTGAGCCTCCATAACCTGCACTAACTTGAAGTGCAAGGTCTGGTTTCCAATTCACGCTTGCTTTTGCAATTTTTTCTGCTGTCTGATTTACTTCCTTTAGTTGAGTTAGCATTTTTATGGAAAGTTTATCTTGAGAAATTGCTTTTTTCTGCATTTCAGTACGTTCTTCATCTAAGATTTGCAGATATTTTTCTTCGTCAAAAGTGTAATCTAGCTTTTCGAGTGTTAAATTTTCTAAACCAGTTGAGCGTTCAAGTTCCAGTAACTGTTGATTTATCTGTTCTGTTAAATCTTGCTGAGCAATATCTAGTTGTTTTGCCTTGATTTTTGCTTCCAAAACATCCTGTTCCAAAAGCATTCCCGATTTTTGTGCATCTTCACAAACCTGAACAAGTCTTTCAGTATATTCTTTTTCTTCTTCGAGAATCTGCAAAATTTTTTCTATATAAAAGAGAGCTGTCAGGCGCGATTCAAGTTCAATCTGAAGTTCCTCTTGTTTCGAATAAATCTGAGTTTGTTTAATTTGTGAAATTTGTTTGTAAAGTTTTGTCGCATTTGTGATTTTTCCCCAAGTAAAAATTGGCTGAGTAATTGAAAGTTGAAACTGATAAAGCGTATTTTCCATACCGTCAAAAACTTTTACATATTGATTTCCTGTCTGCGGTTTGATTCCAGATGGCCAGCTGATAGAATTCAAAATTTCATCAACATTCAAGTAGAGTGCATCAACAGGAGGGTTTACCATGTAGGTTCCAGAAACCTGTAAGTCTATCGTAGGAAAAAAGCCGGCAACTGCATCCTTATAATCCAGATTACTTTGCACATATTCCTGTTCGAGTTTGAGAATTTCTGGATTATTGGAAAACATAGCATTTTTCAGTTCTTGAAAAGTGTATGCAAAAAGTGAATTTCTGCTTACTGAAATTGTTCCGAGAAAAAGTAACTGTAATGATATAAGAATTAATCGTTTTTTCATTTTTTTTGTCTTTTTATAATTGCACTGTAACAGAAGTATTATCACCCCAGATTTCTATGATTTTTGATTTTCCTGGTGTTTCTTCGGAAATATTCAGAGCTTGAATTTTTACTGTTGTTGCTGCAAATTTTTCTGTGTATTCCGTGTCGTACCAGAATGCACCGTTTCCTAGTCCGCTAAAAGTTCCATGTTTTTCACTGCCACTTGTTCCTAAAACTTGTGATTGCGTGTAAACTTGGCCACAGTCAATAGTGTATCCGCCTTCCGCATTAATCTGATAAAGTTTAAGTAAGACTCCATCATCATCTTTTGTTCCAGATGGCGCATTTGCATCATTTGACAAATATTGACCAGAAATATTCGGCATCATGATTTTCTGGGGTTTTCCGTAAAAAGTCATAGTATAATTTGAATTCATAATTGTCTTTTTGATTCCAGTTGATGCATCAGGTCTGAAAGCATAATTTTTTTCATCATTATCAGCATTGTAGCAGCCAGCCCATGTGATTTCATCGGCACTTTGAATATACGAAATATTTACCTCTGGAGTGTTTTCAATGCTGTTTTGTCTGTCATCGTTGTTTTTCCATCTTGGATAACTGATTGTGATGTTTCCAGTGCCAGCAAGCGTTGTCTGATAAGTTTTTGGCAATGCGGATGGAAGATTTTGCGTGGTTTGTGGAACTTCTACTTTTACAAAAATATTCTGCGAAGTATTTGTTCCTGTTGAAACATCTACAAAATTCAAAGTCAGAACTGTCGTTTTTCTTATTGATTCAAGTTCCTGATAAACTGTATCTGAATTACTGTCAGAAATAATAACAGTTTGACCTTTTGTGATTCCATAATTTTCGTGATAAAAAATAAGGTAAACATTCGTATAATCTGCATCTTTTCCAAAATCAGGAGAATTTTCTTTCCAAGTCAGTTTGCTGATAGAAAAATGCCCGTCATTATTTGTAGTTGTGTGACCATAGTATTCTGCTTTTGGATAAAAAACAGTTCCTTCTTTCCATGATGCAAAATCACTATCGCGTTCAGAGCCTGATAAATAAGCATACACATCAACATTTGCAATTCCTTGTTTTGGTGTTGATGTAGATTCTTTATCTACAACAAGTCCGCCTGTTCCGCCTGAAAAAACAGAATAACATCCTGAAAATGTAAAAATTATACTCATTAAAACTGCAAAAAACTGTAAAATCCGTAAATATTTTTTATTGTTCATTTTTATCCTCATATGTTTTGAGATATTTATTCTTTTTTGGTTTTTCAGCAATAAAATATAAGGTTGGAATAATTATCAATGTAATCAATGTTGATGTTATTAATCCACCAACAATTGCTTGTCCCATTGGTGCATATATTTCGGCTCCTTCACCAGAAGATATTGCCATAGGAATGTCTCCTAAAAGTGTTGTCAGTGTAGTTATCAAAATCGGTTTGATTCGGCTTGCAGCTCCATCTGCAACACAATCGTACAAAAGTTGTGTTTCTTCTTCGCAGGAAAGTTGAACATTCCATTCACCGTCTTTATTCTGATTTCCTTTTTTCATTGCAATCTCAAGACGTCTGTTTTTTCTAAGCTGATTTATGTAATCTACCAGGATAATTCCATTGTTTACAACAATTCCTGCCAGCGAAATCAGTCCAAGCAATGCAAGAAGATTAAGTGTAGAACCAAATATTAAAAGTCCCAGAACTACACCAATAAAGCAAAATGGAATTGTCACCATAATCAAAAGCGGTTGTTTAAGTTTTTCAAATTGAAGAGCCATGACAATGTAAACCAGAAAAATTGCAATAACCATAGCGGTCGCCATTGGTCCAACCATATCGCCAATAAGAGCCATAATTCCACCAGCTTTACTTGAAACTCCGTTTGGCAATGGATTTTTTACAAGATATTGATTTACTCTCTGAGAAACGCCAGATGTATTTTCTGAAACCAGTGTTGCCGAAACAGTAATTGTTTTTGCACGGTCTGAGTGATTTATTTGCGAAATGGATTTTTCTACGCGAATATCAGAAAGGTTTGCAAAAGAAACATCCTGACCTTTTGAAGTGACAATGTGAATATTTGAAATTGTATCTATGCTGACATTCTGGTCTGCAACATCAGATGAAATGTGGATTTTATACCTGTTGCCAGTTTTATCATCTTTATATCTTCCTGCATCAATTCCCTGAAAAAGAATTGCCGAAGTAATGCCAGCTTCATAACTTGTAATTCCAAGTGAACTTAAATATTCCTGGCTCATATCTATCACCATTGTGCTTGTATCGAAGTCGGTATCAAGTTTTGCAGTTATGACATCGGGATCTGTTTCCAAAAAATCACGAATATCAGAAGCCGTTTGATAAAGCAAATCCATATCTTCAGAAATCAGCGTTAAACCATAACCGCCACCTCCTGAAACATAACTTACAAGTTTATCAAAACCGCCATTTGCAACTGAAATTTTGCTGTCAGGAATCACAGAACTCCATATTTCCTGCATCTGAAGCATTATTTCGTGAACTCCACGCTTTCGTTCAGAAACAGGTACTAAAATTACATGAGCATATGCACATTCTGCAATCGCTTGAGTGGAAATTCCTTTGGAATTACTTTGTCCGACAAAAAAAACAACATTGTCTATTTCTGGCACATATTTATATAGAAGTTTTTGTGCAATCTGCATTTTTTGATTTGTCTGTTCAAGGTTTGTCCCCACTGGCAAATCCATTGAAATATAAAAATCACCAGAATCAGTAGACGGAATAAACGCAACTCCAAGTCTTAATGATATGAAACCTGAAAAAATAAGCAGAAGAATTGCTGCAAAAATCACAAATCCTCTATTATTTAAAGCTATTTGCAATATTTTTCTGTATCCTTTTTCCACTTTTTCCATTATGATGTCAAATTTTCGTGGTTTTGTGCGGATTTTTGGTCCCGAATCTTTGAGCAAAAGTTTTAAAAGATATGGAACAATAACTACTGCAACTAAAAAAGAGGCTAAAATTGCCATGATGATTGTAAGTGATGCAGCATGTAAAATTTTTCCAATTAATCCTGAAAGCATTGCAATTGGAATAAAACACACAATTGTTGTGGCGGCACTGGCAAGAATCGAAGCGGAAACTTCATCCCAGCCTTTAAAAATCGCCTGATTAACAGTGTATTCCATTTCGCCAGTTTTCGGATTTCTGATTTTGTAATAACGGTAAATCTGGTCAAGCATTACCGAAGAACCGTCCACAACCATTCCAAGTGAAATTACAAGTCCCGAAAGACTCATCATATTCAGCGAAATTCCAAAAATTTTTAATCCTATTAAACTAAAAAGAATACACAGAGGAATGGAAAGCGAGATTGTCAGTGTAGCGCGCCAATCTGCCAAAAACAAAAGAATTACAAGAACGGCAAAAATAACTCCCATCACACCAGAAGTTATTACAGTTTTAAGCGAAGCCTTTATCTGCCGGCTGTCATCTGAAATAATATGGAATTTTACAGCTCCGTTTGTTTCAATCTCCACGTTTTTCAGCACTTTTTTGACTTTTTTACAAATCTCAGAACTGTCCCCGTCTGTCCTTTTTGTAATATTTACGATGATTAATGGATTTGTTCCGTCAGTTACATAATATTTCTCTTCAGGATAAGTCAGATTGATGGAAGCGACGTCACTCACCCGAATAATGTTATTGTCTGCCATTCCAACAGGAAGATTTTCTATGTCTTCAATTGAATTAAACCCGCCTGCATATCGCATTTGAATTTGACGATTTTCATAAGTTACATTTCCAAGTGGAAGATTTGTATTTCCGTAGTTTAACACCTGATAAACCTGAGCAACGGAAATTCCTTTTGAAGTAAGTTCATCTACATTCAGTTTTATTTCAATTTGAAGTTCCTTTTCTCCATCAATTGAAATTTGAGATACTCCATCAATTTGAGTAAGTCGCGGAGTTAAATCATTTTTGATAAAATCAGTTATTTTTCCAGCATCCTGTCCGGCGGAAATCGAAAAAGAAATGACAGGAAGCATTGAAGCTCCACCAACAAGTGCTGTCGGTTCGCCTTGAATTCCTTCGGGTAAATCCTCTTTTAATTGAGAAATTCGATTGCGCAGTTCTACAAGCTGATCGTTCGGGTCGTAACCGTCTGCATAAGTCACTGTAATCCAGCTTAATGAATTGTAAGACTGGCTATCTACACTTTTAAAATGTGGCAGCGTAACAAAATTTTCTTCCAGGATTTTTGTGACATCCTGTTCAACATCTTCTGCACTTGCACCAGGATAAACTGTCATGACAATTGCCTGAGGCATGGTTATGTCTGCCATAAATTCAGTTGGCATGAGTGAAACAGAATAAAAACCGAACACAACGAGAACAATCAAAATAATTGTGATTACAACCGGATGCTTTACCGAGAATTCTGAAACTTTCATTCTAAATTGTGTTCCTTTAGTGCTTCATCGAAAAGTCGTACTTTCTGACCGTCAAAAACAAAATTTTGACCGTCAATGACAAAATATGAATCAGCGAATTGTTCATCAACAATAAAGTTTATGCCATCGTTTACAGAAGAAATGCTTGTTTTTTCATCCGGCATTTGAAAATGTACTGTCTGGCTCTCTTCATCATAAATATAAAAACTTCCGTCCATTTTTTTTGCATTCAAAGGAATTACGGGAACGTTTTCATAAGTTTTGTATGCAATTTGAACTTTTACAAACATTCCCGGTTTAAAACGTTCGCTATTTTGAGTAAGGCGACACACAACTTCAAAGGTTTTGTTTTGAGGAGATACGTATGGAGCAATATTTTCGATGATGGCAGGTGAGACTGCATCTTCGAACAGATTTTTTTCTGCTGGACGTGTAATTTTTACAGAAAGATTTTCTTTTTCGCTCACAAAAAGGTCAAAATATTTTTCTGGAACTTTCAGACGCACAACAAGATTATTCAAATCTGCAACAATTGCAACTGGCGACTGCTGATTTCCGATATCTCCAACGGCTTGATCAGCAACTAGAACAGTTCCAGAAATTGGTGAACAAACTTCTGTATATCCAAGTTGAAGTTTTGCCAAATCATATTGTGCTTTATTTGCATCATATTGAGCACGTGTTGTATCATAATTCTGCTGAGTCGTTGCGCCTGCTTTATACAAACTTTCAACTCTATCATAAGTAGATTTTGCAGCAAAATACGCAGCTTCGGCTTGAATCATCTGCTGACGGAAAGGTTTATCATCTATTTTTGCAAGAAGCTGATTTTTTTCTACATAATCACCGACACTTACTGGATATTCAGTAATAGTGCCAGAAACAAAAGGAACAACTGGAATCATGCTTTTTGCTTCTATATATCCGCTTATGGAGATAGATTCTACAAGATTCTGTCTGACAGGTTTTTGAATTACAACAACAGGAAGAGTTGCAACCTTTTGTTCAACTGTTTTTTTGTTTGTAACAAGCAGAATCAAAATAAAGAAAAAAACTGCAACAGCACAGAAAATCAAAACTTTTTTAACCTTTTTTACTGCCAGAGATTTTGCTGATTTTGATGATGATTTTGCAGTTGCATTTTCAGTTATTTTTTTCAAATTCATATTCTATAATATTAATAAATTGGAGTGGTAAAGGCAATTTTTTTTAATCTACAAGTTTCTTTTTTCCCCAATTCTGAAGATAATCAGCTGGATTTTTTGAAAGAAGAACTTTTACAAGCAAAAAGTTTGTCTGACTAAAAACATTCTGCAAAATTTCTTGCTGTTCATCTGAAAATTTGCTCAAAACCCAATCAGCCACGCTCATTTTATCATTCTGAGGACGACCAATTCCAAAACGAAGACGCCAGAAATCAGGAGTGTTTAAAACCTGTTTAGTAGAACGCAGTCCGTTGTGACCACCTAAACCGCCGCTCCACTTAAAGCTGACAAACCCAGTTTCCAGTTCCAGTTCATCGTGAATAACAAGAATTTCATCCGGCTTGATTTTGTAAAAATTCGCCACTTCAATGATACTTTCACCACTCAGATTCATATATGTCTGCGGTTTAAGAAAATAAATGTGTGCAGGCGATTCTTCAGGCACAAGAACTGGAGAACCGTCCTTTTTTGAGCAGATTTTTGAATCACAAGCCCATTGAGCTAAATCGTCTGGAGAAAAACTGGCAATCTCACCTTTGAATTTCGACTGCCAAGTTAATTTTTGTGCAAAAGGCAAAGAATCTTCAAAATACCAGGCAACATTATGACGAGTTTTTTCGTATTCTCTGCCAAAATTTCCTAAAAACGCTACTAATCTAATCATTTTGCAATATCTTGCGGTTTTTTATTGAATTTGTCAACAACATAAGAAGCAACACGGAAAATATATGGAGTTTCGCTTGATTTTGCATAGAAAACAGATTCAGGTTTCACATCGCTGTCTGAATTTTCTGCAAGAGCTTCCTGTGAAGGCTTGATTTCGTAGATTTCGATTGAAACATTTTTGTCAGAAGCACCAACTTTTGCAGAAAGAAGTAAATCTCCGCCGAGAGAACTGATAGTAGCATTATCATCATACCAGGAAACAGCGTTTACATTTGCCAGAGAATTTAGCATTTGAGAAATCTTTTCAGAATCCATCTCAACATTTTCAGTTTCACTTCCTGTTATATTCCATGAAATGTTTTCACCAGAACCAATTCTTGAAGCTGTCCATGATTTTCCATCTGCAAATGTTATTGCAGCAGAAGAAATGTCAGACTGTTCAAAATTCCATACAGATTTTGAACGCAAAGTTTCAGTTGATTTGTCAAAAATGCTTTTTAAAGTGCCTGAAGCAACAAAAATATCTTTTCCGCCGTCCACTGTTATGTAAGCATGAGAATTTGCAGTTGCTTCTTTTCCGATTTCAAGTGAACGGAGAATTTTTCCTTCTTTTGAAGCAGTTACGGAAATCTTTTTTCCATCCACAAATTCATATTTAATCGAAGAATTTTCATTTACAGAAGCAACTTTATCCAACGCACGGATGTAGCTAAGGGCATCTACAAGATTCTGCACAGAATTTTTGTCTGCCGGATATTTTTTGTCACCAATAAACCAATTATCATTTTCAAGCACAAGGCTAATAGTTTCTGATGGAGTTTGAATAGTAATGTAGTCAGGTTCCTGTTTCAATTCAAAATATTTCGCTCCGTCGCGAGTTTTTAAAATTCCTTGAATAATCACAACAGAAAGAAGAATGATATCCGCAATAATCAAAATAAGTTTTCGTGTTTTCATATTTTCATCCTGCCTTTATTTTTTGTTAATAGTTCTAGAATCATTTGGATTATATTTTTTATTGATTTCGCGTCGGCGTTTTGAACGTGCTTTCCATACAAAAAGTCCAGCCAAAAGCAAAATCACAACAAGACCATACTGATTGAAGAATTTCCAGAAATTAGCCGCAGCCTGAGATTTTATTGTCAGCGTATCAACAGAAAGACCTTTTGTGCGCATCGTACATAAATCCTCGTTTCCATTCAGATAATCAATAACATTCATCATAAACATAGCGATTGGAGTTGTGCCAGATTCATCAATTACCTGACGAGTTGTTACAGCCGAAGAACCAGTTACAAATATTTTTCCAGGAAGAACACTTGAATTAATATGGTTTGAAGCAGACAAATCACCTTGAGGCATCACAATTTCATTTCCATTTTCATCTTTTTGGATAATATCAGGAGCCTTGTCAAAAGCACTTTCAAATTTTCCTTCCAGAAGAACAGCCAGATTGTAAGCTTTCAAAGCAGAAGGGTTAGAAGGAGGATTTAAATACATAGGATTTAGCATAATGTTGCTTTCTTTTGCCCATGATTCATCAGAAGATTTTGCAAGAACAGAAACTTTTACATCAGGATTTTCATTTGCAGCTGAAACGTCTAAAGAACCGTTTTGAAGCATAATTACATAGCCAAGATTTTGAGTAACAGGATGTTTTAAAAGCTGATTTTTTTGTAAAACTGGAGCCCAGTAAAGATTTAGTTTTCCATAAGAAGAACTTTGATTTACATAACAGTTTTTATCAAAAACCATATTCAAATCTCTGGAAACTCCATATTTTTGCAAAAGTTTATCAAGATTAATTGAATTTGGAGTAAACTGTTCGCCACCAGTGTAAGAAGCCATCTGATTTTCTACCATAGAATCAACGAAGAACAGAACATTTCCGCCACGCATAATAAACTGGTCAATTTTGTACAATTCGTTTTCGTCAAAATCAGTTTTTGGACCATTGATGATGATAGAATTCATGCCAAGAGGGATTTCACTTTCTTTTAAGTCAATATCAACAAGTTCATACATTCCGCTGATAATCTGATTAAAGTTTTTTGCACCATTTTCATCAGTGCGGCTCAATTCTTCGTGACCAGTAATGTAACCGATTTGAGTGACATTTGAAAGAAGACTTTCCAGACCATCAACAATTGATTCTTCCAGATTTTCAAGTCCAGTCACCTGATAACTGAAAAAAGACTGCTGAATTTTCAAAGGTAAAGCGTAAAAATCATCACCTTTTTCCAAAACTAGACCAATAAGCGCTTTTTCATAGTTTCCAGAAGCATCCTTGTACTGAATAATCTGGATACCATATTTTTTAGCATAATTTTCAGCATCAGAAGAAGAAAGAGGATTTACAACCTGAATTTCAAGTCTGTCCTGATTCTGTTTGTTCACCTTATTGAAAGCATCTTTTACGTAACCGACAGTCTGTTCAGCTCCTCCAATTCCAAGAGATTTCAAAATATCACTAAAATATAAAGTCAAGGTGATTTTTTCATCATTTTTCAAGCCTGCAAGTGTGTCAGCCATAGAAATCATTTTAGACATTTTGGAAGTCAGATTAAACTCAAATCCATCAGTCGATGTAATCGGATTAATTTCTTCTATATTATCGCCATAAGTGATAGCAAGCCCCATGAAAGCCTGTTTAAAACCAACCTCATTATTTTTAACTTCCTGAAGTTGAACTTGACGTAATCCCAAATCTTGAGCAAGTTCTATATTTTCAGATTTGGACATATCCATAAATGAAACAGAAAAGTTTTTGTTACCGGCACCTTTATATTCAACAAGAATATCTTTTACATATTGAGAAACAGAATTGTAAGGTGAAGGAAGATTGTCATCAAAAAAAACTCTCACAGAAAGCGGCTGTTCAAGATTTTTTACCAGATTTTTACTTTCTTTCGAAAGCGAATAAGATTTTGCAGAAGTTAAATCAAAACGAATGTAAGCGTTATAACTTACAATATTGATTAAAATTAAGAACATAATAAATAATGCAAAATCAGATTTGGAACTTTTAAACCAGTTAATAATTTTTTTCATCATTATCCTCAATTATTGCCACAAAAGATTTTTATAGAAATCAAAAAAAGTTATTTTGCAGCAGATTCATTTTTTTTAATTCAAATTGTCTGAATTCATTCTGCAGATAACTATTTTTTCGCTTGTTGCTGCACTTTTACAGTGATTACAAAAAACAGACAAGTCATCGAAACAAAATAAATAATGTCACGAGTGTCAATAATTCCTCTTGCAATCGAAGTAAAATGCGAGTTTGCAGAAATAAAACTCAAAAAAGTAACAATGCCCGACGGCAGAAAAATCAAAAACGAATCAATCATCGTCAAAACAATACAGATAATAAATCCTGTAAAGAAAGCGACAATCTGATTTTTAGTAACACTCGAAGCAAAAACCCCAATGGATGTATAACAGGCTGCAAGTAGAACGGCACCCAAAAAACCACCAGTAATCGGACCATAATCAGGAGCGCCAAAAACTTCAGCCGGGATAATATAGAACAAAGTTGGAGCAATCATCACAATTGTTGCTATAAATGAAGCAAGATATTTTCCAGTAACAACCTGAGTTTCAGTTACAGGCAAAGTAAAAAGCGTTTCAATAGAACCTGAGCGTTTTTCCTCAGCAAAAATTCGCATCGTCAAGGCAGGTACAAAAAAAGAAAGAAGCAAAGGAAGATTGCCAAAAAGTTGACGCAAATCTGCTCTGTCTAATAAGAAGAAAGTTGAATAAAAAATGATTCCATTCAGAATTAAAAACAGACCAGTAACAATATAAGCAATGGGGCTTGTAAAATAAGATTTTAATTCACGCCTCATCACAATAAACGCAGGATTCTTGATTTTTTCAGATTTAGCACAGTTAGTCATTTTTTACCTCGTTTTTTGATTTTTCTTCAGGCGAAACATTTGAAGTTTCAGAGTTATTTAAGTTTCCGGCATCAGTAGAAGTTACTGCATGGAAAACTTCTTCAAGGCTGTTACGCATAACAGACATTTCATATAAATCAAAATTATTCTGAGCAAGCACTTTGGAAATGGCAGGACGGATTTCAGCATTACCTTTAACAGAAACAAGAACTCCAGTCAAATTAACATCACCGCTCACAGTACAATCTGCTTCTGTTTGACTCACAGAATCAACACCGTCAATTTTTTTAATGCAATCACAAATTTCATCAAAAGACGCACCGCCTACAGAAATTTTTACAGAAATTTCGTGACCAAAGCGTTCTTTTAATTCTTCAATAGGACTGTCAGCAACAAGTTTACCACCAGAAATGATGATGGCACGTGCACAAAGCATTTCAACTTCTGACAAAATGTGAGTTGAAACAATTACAGTTCTCGTTTTTCCAATTTCACGGATAATTGCACGGACGTCTTCCACCTGATTCGGGTCAAGACCAGAAGTAGGTTCATCCAGAATTAAAATTTCAGGGTCATTCATAAGAGCATGAGCCAAAGAAACTCGCTGTCTGTTACCGCGTGAAAGTTCAGAGATATTTTTACTCATCACTTCTTTAAGACCACATTCTTCACACAAAACAGGAACCTTTAATTCTGCATTTTGACCATGCATCTGCGCCACATATTTTAAATAATCTTCAACAATCATATCTCCATACAAAGGAGCAGATTCTGGCATGTAACCGATTTTCTTTTTGGCAGCAACTGGATTTTCGCAAATGTCAATACCGTCAATCAAAATTTTTCCTTCAGAAGGCGAAAGAAAACCTGTAATCATACGCATCGTAGTAGTTTTACCAGCACCATTAGGTCCCAAAAGTCCAACAATCTGACCAGTTGGAATAGAAAAACTGACATCATTTACCGCACGAAAGTCTCCGAAATTACGGGAAACGTGGGAAACTTCAATCATAATAACCTCCAAAATACAAAAAAATGAAAAATCATTTATTTAATAGGACAAATGTCGAGTTTTAAATTTTTAGGGTGGCTTTTTGCTTCGCAAAAAAAGCGAGAAATGCATAGCATTTCTCGTCCCGAGTTTGCATTGCAAACTCGCGTTATTCGGGGTTCCGCTATCGCTCCAGCCGCTTCCCTCGCTTCGCTCAGTCCAGTGGCCACCTTTGGTGCCCCTACTATCCTTGCCACGAGAGAAACTCGAAATTGAACCTAATAAATTTTTTTTGTAAAATTTACATTTAAATATAATATAAAAACAAAAAAAAGTTGATAAAAGTTACTATAAATATTGAAATAAATGTAGAGAAATGTAGTTTTTTTTGGAAGAAATAAGATTAGAAAGGAATTGATTGTATGCGAGGTCTGTCCCTACACGTGCTGAAAGTTTGCACTCCAACGTACGTTTTAGTTTGCACGTGCTGCGAGTTTTGGCAATTAGGTTGATGTTTTTATATTCAAAATAAAATTTTGCCAAAACTCAAGAAAAAAAGGATGCTTAAATTGAGGTCTGTCCCTGCACGTGCTGAAAGTTAGCACTCCAACGTACGTTTTAGTTTGCACGTGCTGCGAGTTTTGGCAATTAGGTTGATGTTTTTATATTCAAAATAAAATTTTGCCAAAACTCAATAAAAAAAATGAATTC
>JALFAW010000128.1 GCA_022773305.1 Spirochaetia bacterium | reverse complement strand
GGTATTTCAATAAGGGACAGAACCGTAAAATCTTTAAGAAGCTGGAAGCTGAAGGTTTGATTGTAGGGACTGGAGAGAACAAGAACAGAACTTATTCACTAAAAAGATAAAAGAGTGTAAGATAAAACCGCTAAAATAGCGTGGCTTTATCTTACATTGAACTGCTGTTCCTCATTACATTACGGAACAGCGTAAAAAGTCAATCGATTGTTGTTCCTGTAATTTTTTTTCTTGTAAACGATAGTCATTTTCACTATACTTTAGGTATGGATATTTCTTTTAAAACAAAAGGCGTTTGTGCCCAAATGATTCATTTCACAAAAAACGATGACGGCACCATTACTAATATCAGCTTTGATGGTGGCTGCAACGGAAATCTAAAAGCGATTGCAAAACTTTGTGATGGAATGCAGGCTGACCAGATTATCAAAAAGCTTGCTGGTAATACCTGTGGTTTTAAATCTACGAGTTGTGCAGACCAGTTTGCAAAAGCTCTCAGCGAAAACTAAGTCAATAAATTGAGGTAATTTTTTATGGCACTTGAATGTGGTATTGTTGGACTTCCAAATGTTGGAAAGTCTACTATTTTTTCGGCTCTGACTTCGGCTCCAGCCAGTGCAGAGAATTTTCCTTTTTGTACGATTGACCCTAATATTGGAATTGTTGATTTGCCTGATGAAAGACTTGATTTTCTGGCAAGCAAGCATAATCCCAAGAAAAAAACTCCTGCTGCTGTAAAGTTTGTAGATATTGCAGGTCTTATAAAAGGTGCAAGTCAGGGCGAAGGTCTTGGTAATAAATTTCTTGCAAATATTCGTGAATGCTCAGTAATTGCTCATGTTGTGCGATGTTTTGATAATCCTGATATCATGCATGTTCGCGACAATGCAAACGAAGCTGCTCCGATTGACCCGGAAAGTGATATTCTTACTATAAATTGGGAATTGTGTCAGGCTGATTTGAACACTATTGAAACTCGTCAAGATAAAGTTACTCGTGCTGTGCGTTCTCTGGGAAAAGAAGAAGAAAAAAAATATGCTCCATGGCAGAGCGCTGTAAATAAAATAAAACCGCTTTTGCAAGATGGTAAATGTGCCCGCACTGCTGATTTAACTGATGATGAAAAAGCGGCAGTTTATGATATGTTTCTGTTGACTATGAAACCGACTTTGTATGTTGCAAATGTTGATGAAGATTCTGTTGCAGAAGGGACAAACAAATATGTTGAAATCGTAAAAAAATATGCGGACGAAGA
This sequence comes from Spirochaetia bacterium, assembly GCA_022773305.1. Lineage (GTDB taxonomy): Bacteria > Spirochaetota > Spirochaetia > Treponematales > Treponemataceae > Treponema_D. Next base: position 2,838 of record JALFAW010000128.1, on the reverse strand, counting down.
AAAATCTGAAGTGGTTGTGATTTGCGGTAAGTTTGAAGCAGATTTGGCTGAAATTGAAGACCCTCAGGATAAAAAAGATTTTATGGAAAGCGTTGGTTTGAAGGAAAGTGGACTTGCTGTTTTGGCTCGCAAAGCTTATCACCTGATGGGATTGCGCACTTTCTTTACTGGCGGTCCTGATGAATGTCGTGCCTGGACTATTCATAGTGGTGACAAAGCTCCTCGTGCTGCTGGTGTTATTCACACAGATTTTGAAAAAGGTTTTATCCGTGCTGAAGCTTATACAATAGAAGATTTACGTCAGTATGGTGATGAAGCGGCAATTAAAGCGGCTGGAAAATATCGTCAGGAAGGAAAAGAATATGTTGTGCAAGATGGCGATGTTCTTTTCTTTAAGTTTAATGTTTAATCTGTTTGTGGATAACAGAATTTAGAGAATTATTTTGGGTTGCGGGTTTAAACTGCGGCAAGGATAGGAAGAGCGCCGAAGGCGGCCACTGGACTGAGCGAAGCGAGGGAAGCGGCTGAAGCGATAGCGGAACTCTGGATAGCCTGTTTTTGTGAAGCGTGTTTTTAGCTGGAATTTTTGTGGCTGAGTCTCATATTTTTTGTATATTTTTGAAAAATTTATGAGATTTGACTAGCGAAACAAAAGCCGCCCGAATTCTAAGGAAGATTAATTTTGCATAAATTGTATTGGGATGTGAAAACTTACTTGAATTTTTAGGAGAAGTAAAAATGAAGTGGATTATTCTTGCGATTGCGGTTGTGATGTATCTTCTTGTGATTTTATTTCAGGAAAAAAAGGTGATTATGACGACTGTTGCCGCTGCAATCACTGTGATTTTGGGTTTTATGTTTGGTGGAAAGGTGTTTTTGCAAACTCAATCGGCTGGAAATCTTTTTTATCACATTTTTTTTGAGTTGATTAACTGGAATATTTTGATGATTTATGTTGGCAGCATGATTATTGCGGCGCTTTTTATTTATTCGAAAGTGCCGGCCCGCATTGCTGATTTTCTGGTACAACATTCTCCAAACACTGGTATTGCTGTCATTTTGATTCTGGCGATGACTGGAATCATCTCGATTTTTGTTGAAAATGTTGCGACTGTTCTTGTGATGGCGCCGATTGCTCTTGCTCTTTCTAAAAAACTTAAGCTGAATCCTGTGCCTTTTATGATTGGGCTTGCTGTTATGTCGAATCTGGAAGGTACGGCAACTCTTGTGGGTGATCCTCCAAGTATGATTTTTGCAAGTTATGCCGGCTACAATTTTAATGATTTTTTTGTGCATCAGGGAAAAATTTCTATTTTCTTTATTATTCAAGCTGGAATGATTGCGGGCTGTATTTTCTTCTATTTTATTTTTGGTCGTGTAAAGGAAAAGGCTTTGATTGAAAAGGAATCTGTCATTTCGTCGGTACCGTTCTGGCTTTTGATTATTATGATTTTGGGGCTTGCCGTGATTTCCTTTTTGAGTACTGAGCTTGGGTATGGTTCTGGTTGTTTTGTTCTTGGGCTTGGTTTGATTGGTTTGCTTTGGTACCGGTTTGTTCAAAAAAAATCGAATGCAGAAGTTTGGACTCTTGTAAAGGAACTGGACTGGGAAACTATCGGTTTTTTGATGGGTATTTTTGTAGTGGTTGGTGCTATTAGCGAAACTGGTTTGTTAACTGATTTTTCTTCGTGGCTTGCTCGCATTACAAATGGTAATAAACTTGCTGGTTTTGTTTTGATTTTGCTTTTTTCTGTTATTATTTCTGGTTTTGTTGATAATGTTCCTTATATTATTGTAATGCTGCCTGTTGCTGGGGGGCTTGCTCAAAATATTGGAATTTCCAAGGAATTATTTATGTTTGCACTGCTTGTAGGTTCTTGTCTTGGTGGCAATTTGACGCCGTTCGGTGCTTCTGCAAATATTGTTTCGATGGGGATTTTGAAAAAAGAAGGTTATCCTATTAAGTTTAGTGGTTTCTTGAAGATTAGCGCTCCTTTTACTGTGATTACGACTTCGGCTGCTGCATTTGTGCTTTGGCTGATTTGGGCATAATTTTTTTATACTTTATTATCAGCTTTTTCTAAACTTTTTTTTATTCACTCCGACAATTAAGATGTAGAAAAGAAAGAAATGTTTTTCTTTACGCTTTTTTGGGAGTGGATAAAATGGCTGTATCAACGAGTTACATCAACGCTTTCTCTTATTCAAGCACTATTTCAAATGGTGGTGCTTCTGGTAAACTTTATGTTCCTGTGAGTCGTTCTTCACTTATCTATTCTAATTTTGATCATGTTTCTGGAGTTGCTGTAAAAACAGGTCAACAAGGTGTTTCTATCAGTAAAATCAGGATTTTGAATTCGCTGATTGATAGGCTTGCTTCGATTAAAAATGAGCCTAAAAAATCTGTGCAGGATATTTCTGATAAACAAGCTGATGCTCTTATAAAAAATTACCAGAAACAAATAAGTCAGGCAATGCAGACTCCTTATATTGTAAACGGTGCAAAATCATTGCCTGGCGAATTATTTCAGATTCAAGCTTAGGTTATATTTGCAAAAATCATTTAGAAATCATCGTTTTTACTGGATTTTCTTTCCGTCACTGAAGGCTGTTCCTACAATTTTTCCCAATTCAATGTATTTGTGATTTACGCTGTCGTATGTGATTGGGTGTAATTTTGCAGGGTCAATTTTTCCGTCTGTCAGGACTTCTTCATCGGCACTTACATTTATGATGTTTGCAACGGTACAGCCTGTTGTTTGATCATAACTTACCAGTTCACATTCAAGACACATTGGAAGTTCGTTGATTACAGGTGCATCTACAAATTCTGATTTT
>JALFAW010000301.1 GCA_022773305.1 Spirochaetia bacterium | reverse complement strand
TATCTATGGAACGTTCGAAAATTGTTGTTTTAGATTTTGGAAGTCAGTATGCGCATCTTATTGCAAAACGCTTCCGCATGTTAGGTTATTATTCTGAAATTGCGCTTCCTTCTACAAGTTTGGAAGTGTTTGAAAACTGTAAGGGAATTGTTTTTAGTGGTGGTCCATCTTCTGTTTATGATGAAAAAGTTCCTGAGTTTAACAGTGATATTTTAAATCTTGATATTCCGATTCTTGGACTTTGTTATGGGCATTATATTGTTCATCTTGGTTATAATGGAAAAGTTGGCAAAGCTGATGTTGGTGAGTTCGGTTTTGCACAGTTAAAATTGAAGGAAAATGTAAAATCTCCTCTTTTTGAAGGTTTGGAATGTGAACAGCAGGTTTGGATGAGTCATCAGGATGGTGTTTTGAAGCCTGGTGATGGGTTTGAAGTTATTGGTTCTACGAAAGATTGTCCTTTTGCGGCAACTCAAAATCTTGAGAAAAAACGTTTCAGTCTTCAGTTTCATTGTGAAGTAAAGGATACTCCGTGTGGAAATCAGCTTTTTGAAAATTTTGCAAAATATTGTGGAATGGAAAAAAACTGGGATCAGGATACTGTTCTTCAGATTATTTTGAATCAAATAAAAAATGATGCTGGTGATAAAAATGTCCTTTTGTTTTTGAGCGGTGGTGTTGATTCGACTATTACGTTTGCTCTTTTAAACAAAGCTCTTGGACAGAATAGAGTTTTGGGTCTTCATATTGATAACGGTTTTATGAGGAAAAATGAATCTGCAAATGTAAAAGATGCTTACCACAAATTTGGGTTTGACAATTTTATTGTGGAAGATGCTTCTGAATCTTTTTTAAAGGCTATTTCTGGTCTTACAGATCCGCAGAAAAAACGTATGGCTGTTGGTGAAAATTTCATTACTGTCAGGAACGAAGTTGTTGCGGCTCAACATCTTGATGAAAGTAACTGGCTTTTGGCTCAGGGAACTCTTTATCCTGATATTATTGAATCAGGTGGAACAAAGAATTCTAATACAATCAAAACTCATCATAACAGAGTTCAGGGAATTCAAGATTTGATTTCGAAAGGATTGATTATTGAACCTATTCGTGATTTGTATAAGGATGAAGTGCGTGCTATTGGAAAAAAACTTGGTCTTTCTGATGAACTTGTAATGCGTCATCCTTTCCCAGGACCTGGTCTTTCAATTAATGTTTTGTGTAATGATGGAAAATCCTGGTCACAAAAAGATAAACAGGAATTTGATGCTGCAAAAGATGAATTGAATAATATTGAATTGAATATGTTCTGCGAAAACTGCACTTCAAATCTTGTGCGCGATGTTCTTCCTGTTCGTTCGGTTGGGGTTCAAGGTGATTTTAGAACTTACCGTTTCCCGGCTCTTTTGACTTTTAAAGATGAAGGGAATGGTTTTTATCACTTTCCAAAAAAACATGAAAAAATTGAACAGTGTTCTTCTACGATTACAAATGCTGCAAAATTTATTAACAGAACGTGTATTAAGCTGTATCAAAATCCAAACCTTAAGAATGAAGATTTAAAATTGCAGGAAGGTTATTGTGATAAACGCCGTCTTGACCAGCTTCGCGAAGTGGATAACATTGTTCTAACAAATCTTCACAATTCTGGCTGGTATGACAAGATTTTCCAGCATTTGACTATTGATTTGCCTTTTGCTTCATGTGCTGAACATGCAACTTTTGTTTTACGTCCTGTTTGTTCAGAAGATGTTATGACAGCTCGTTTTGCAATGCTTCCTGCTGAATTACTTTCAAAAATTGTTCACGAAATTGCTGCTTTGGACTTTGTGGATGCTCTTTATTTTGACGCAACAAATAAACCTCCAGCTACGTTTGGCTGGGAGTAGCACGTGCCGTTCGATTTAAACACCACCGTCAGTTTTGCCTGGCACGTGCTGCGAGTTTTTTGCAAAAACTCGTGAAAACTGTGGTTACAATTGGTAGCACGTGCTGTTTCATTTAAACACCACCGTCAGCTTTGCATGGCACGTGCTGCGAGTTTTTTGCAAAAACTCGTGAAAACTGGGTTTACGGTTGGTAGCACGTGCGGTTTCATTTAAACACCGCCGTCAGCATTGCCTGGCACGTGCTGCGAGTTTTTTGCAAAAACTCGTGAAAACTGTGGTTACAATTGGTGGCACGTGCTGCTTATTTTTGATAGTTTAGCACAGCTTCTGTGATTAATGGAATGAGCTGCTTTTTTCTTGAAACTACACCTTGCAGATAGTAAACATTTTCATCCATCTTTGGGAAGGTGATGAACTGCTCAAATTTTGGATCACATACCATCAAAAGAACGCTTGAAAGTTTTGTAATGTCTGTAACAAGCAAACATGAAAAAAGTGCTTTGTGACTTCTGCGTTCAATCTCAAGTTCAGAAATAAAATCCTCTTTTCTATCAAGAATTTCTTTTGGATTTCCAACTTCAATCTGACTGGCAGTATACGAAACTTTTCCTTCAGTGTATTCTTTCATATCCTGATGGATAAGTTCACTCGAACTGCGTCCTTTTACATTACTTCCAGCGATTAGAATTTCATTTCCAAGCTGTTTTATATCCAAATCAGTAATGCTAGAAAGATATTCTGCCATTTCCCGATCAATATCTGTCGTTGTGGAAGACTGTAAAATCAAAGTGTCAGATAAAATTCCGCACAATAAAAGCGAAGCAATATCTTTTGGAATGGAAACTTTGTTTTCGCGGTAAAGACCTGCAATCTGAGTAGAAGTAGAACCAACAGGTCTGTTTATAAATGTAATTGGGTTTTTTGTAGGAATTGCACCAATTCTGTGATGATCAATCACTTCTTGAATAACATAATGCTCAACACCCTCAACAGCCTGAGAAATCTCGTTGTGATCAACTAAAATTACTTGAATGTTTGGTTCTTTTAATAAATCGTGTTCTGAAATCATTCCGATAATTTTATTATCTTCATCTACAACTGGAAGATATTTACAATGCGCATCGCGAAGGATTTCCTTGATTTTGGAAACAGTATCATTTATAGAAACAGTTGTTATTTCATTGTCGCCCATCACACTTACCGGCATAGAATAAGCAATGAGCATTGATGTTGGAGATGTTGAATATGGACTTATTATAACAGAAACACCATTTTTTTCTGCAAGTTCACGAAGTTCTTTATCAATAACACAACCGCTTGTTGTTATCAAAAGTTTAACTTTGTTTTCAATGCAAAGACGATGGATGTCTTTTCTGTCTGAGGCAATAACAATTATGTTTTCACTTTCGTGGGACTTCAACCTTTTTTCAAAACTTTCAAGTTCAGAAGAACCTACATGAATTGAAGCTTTGAAAGTCTTTTTTTCATCTTTTAAAATGATAGGCTGTGCATTAAGAGTTTTTAAAATCAAATCAATACTTGTAGTAAAAGTATGATTTTTTTCAGGATTTAGTATTGTCAGTACGCCTTTTGCAAATCCAGAATAATGAAGGAGAGAAAGATATTTTCCATCATTATCTACAACTGGCATAACGCGATTTTCATTTTTTTCCATGCGGCCGATAGCTTCCCATACAGAAACATCTTGATTTACAGATTCAACATTGTCCTGCATAAAATATTTGACTTTTGGAAGCAAATCTGGGATGTATTCAGGGCGTGGAACATTAAATTTTTCAAAAATATAAGCAGTTTGTGGATTTAAGTGTCCTGCGCGAGCAGCTTGATATTCTTTGTATCCTAAAAGATTTTTAAGTCTTGCATATCCCACAGCAGAAACTATTGCATCTGTGTCAGGATTTTTATGTCCGATAATATAAACAGTCTTTTTCATAACACTAATATAATAGAAAATAATGAGAAAATCAAATAAGAAAAGAATAAAACAAGGTCTGTCCCTTTTTTTTATTTTAGCAAAGTGCAGTTAGTCAGTCGCCTTCCGCTGTTCGCTATCCGCTCAGCCCTGGCTCATGTGAAAATCCAAAAATAAAAAAAAAATTGTTAACAGGAGTCCGATTTTATAAACATATGAGCCAGTGGCCCGCCTGTGGCGGCAGCTCCAGCCTCGGTGCGCTGTTCACCTTAAAACCATGCAGAGAGAATAGTCAACTGGCGAAATAGCTAGTGTTGTACACTATACACTCTACCGTTCATTTTGTTTACACTAGATTCGAGTTATGACAATATTTTTCTTCATAAAACAAGGTCGAAAAAAACTAGGTCTGTCCCTATTTTAACAAAACTAGGTCTGTCCCCATTTTAATAAAAATTTTATTTTGTAAAATGGGGGTACGACTTTGATCAGGGAAAACGCATTATAAAAAATATTTTCATAAAAGTTGGCGCGAGGGAGTGAGACACAGGGC
>JALFAW010000064.1 GCA_022773305.1 Spirochaetia bacterium | reverse complement strand
ATAAACATATTGAAACAGACTGATTTTTCTGAGTTTACAAAGGCAAAGAATCTGTCTATTTCTGGAAAGCAAATGCTTTGCGATAAACACGAAGGATGCCTTGAAAAAGTTGTAAAAAATGTATAATGCGGAAGCCCTGTTTTAATTATTGTAATTGTTGTTTATTTGAGATATATTTTTTTATAGGACAAATGTCGAGTTTTGTATTTTTATTTTTTAGGTGGCTTTTTGCTTCGCCAGCCCTTCCAATCTTTGCCACGATTTGAAAATCAAATATTCGGAATTGAACCTTATATTATATTATTTGTGGAGGTTTTTATGAATCCTAAGGAATTATTTTATAAAAAATCAGGAATTAAAGTTTGTGAAAATCTTAAAAAACATTTTTTTGATGCATATTATGTTGACACTAAGGAAGATGCTTTAAAAAAATCTCTGGAATTAATTTCAAAACAAGATTCTGTTTCTTGGGGTGGAACAATCACAATGGAACAAATAGGTTTAAAACAGGCTTTAATCGATAATAATTACATCATCATTGACAGGGATACTGCAAAATCACCGGAAGAACGTGTTGAACTCATGCATAAAGCTCTTTCCTGCGGTACTTATATAATGAGTGCAAATGCCATTACTTCGGATGGTCAACTTTTTAATATTGATGGTAATGGAAACCGTGTTGCAGCTTTGTGTTATGGTCCAAAAAATATTCTCGTGATTGCTGGAATGAATAAAGTTGTAAAAACTGTGGAAGATGCATATAATCGTGCCAGAAATTTTGCTGCACCTGCAAACAAACAGCGTTTTGAAAATATTCAAACTCCATGTGAAACCACAGGACAATGTGCAAACTGTGTTCGAGAAGATTCTATTTGTAATCAATTTGTTTTGACAAGGCTTAGTCATCCTAAAAATAGAATTAAAGTAATCCTTGTGGGGGAAGACTTAGGTCTGTAATTATTTGTGATTTTGCAACTAAAAAAGATTTTCAGTATGTTTTTCTCATTTTTAATCATTTTTTGTCTGTTTTCCCAGCAGAAGATAAAATATAATGGTTGTGGAAATTACACTTTGAGAGAACGAACTGATTTGCGCCGTTATGATAATGGAAAATATGTCGGACTTGTGAGTAGGGAAGTTACTTCATTTATCAATCCTGTTTTTTGTGAAAATGGTTATCAATATGAAGGAAATTTTTATGTAAATGAAAAGACTAACCGTAATTATTCAAAAGTTGGAAATTCGATAAACGATTATATTTATTCTTCTTTTAAAATAGATGAAAAAGGAAATCTTCAGATGATAAGTGATTATGGATTTCCTTCCTTCAGAAGTTTTCCTGCGTTTCCTGAAAAACAAATCAAAAAAGGAGACAGTTGGAATGCTCAGGCTCAAAGGGTTATTGACCCTTTAAACAAAGGTATTGTTACAAAAATGCCCATCTATGTTCAGTATCAGTATATTGATGATGCTGAGTTTAATGGAGAACCTGTTTTTCTTTTGACAGCACAATGGGCTACACGTTATGGAATGGGTAGTGGAAATTATCATATAGATTTTGGCGGCGATAGTGAACTCCAAAAAGCAACTGGTTCTCACAAAGCAACACTTTATGTAAGTAAAAAAACGGGAAATGCTATTGTAATTCGCGATACTGTTGATGAAACTTTTTTTTATGCCGATGGAAATGCAATTCAGTTTAAAGGTACAATTTCTTTATTTACTGAATATCCTCCTTCTGTTGATACTTCAGACTTAATTCCTGTGTTAAAACGCATTTGTGATTTGACAGATGAACAGGCTGATTTTCTTGCTAAAAAAGAAGTTTCAAATCAAAATATTCCTGAGCATTTATCAGAAGAATTTTCAGAAATTACAAAAGAACCTGACGTAAATCAGTATGATAAAAAACTTCTTACAGGGAATGATAAGAATTTTGTTGACAAAGAATCTGAGAATTCAAATACATTTTCTCAGAAAAATAATGCAAGTGAAAATCATATTCAAAAGAAAAAAAATCAGATTGATATAGAAGTGGAAAAAACACCGGCTGGTATAAAGCTTTCCATTCAGAATTTGCAGTTTAAACCCGATAGCGCAGAATTACTGGATAGCGAAAAAGAACGATTAGCTCAGATTGCAGAAATTCTAAAAACTGTTCCGTCTGCAAAATTTCTTGTGGAAGGTCACACTGCAGATACAGGAAATCCAGTTGGTGAAATGAATCTTTCTATTGAGCGTGCTAATGCGATTGCATCTTCTTTGATAAAACTTGGAATAAATTCTGAAAACTTTATTTGCCGGGGATTTGGAGGAACAAAACCTGTTTCTGATAATAAAACAGCGCAAGGTAAAGCAAAAAACCGTCGTGTTGAAATCACAATTCTTGAATAAAAAATACCGTGTCGATAAAATTGGTTTATAAAAAATATAGGAAATAATTTATGAATGAAAATGAAAGAAAAGTAATGTTTTCAGAAGTTTATGAACTTTTGGATATAATCGGTGAAAATTTTACGGATGAATTGTCTTTGGGGACAGGCTCAAATGTGGATTTTCAAAAAGTAAAAAATTGTTATCTTCAAATGATTGATTACATTATTACAGATGAAACTGAAAATAATTCTTTGAAAACATGGCTTGACAACAGTGATTTTTGGGTTGCTCCTGCCTCAACAAAGTTTCACGGAAATTTCAAAGGCGGACTTTCCCTTCATACTCTTATGGTTATTAAGCAGTCTTTGATTTTTACCCGCCCGCTTTTGGAAAATTTTTATCAAAGTCCTAATGCAACAAAATTCGAAGTCACAACAAAAGATGTTTTTCTTGCTTCTTTATGTCATGATTTTTGCAAAACGAATTTTTATGGTGTAGAATACAGAAATGCAAAAGACATAAACGGAAACTGGATAAGACAACCTTTTTATAAGTCTAAAAATGATAACAGAAATCTGGGGCATGGAAATGAATCTGTTTTGATTATGCTGGAAATATTTCCTTCTATGATAAAAAACAGAACTTTAATAGAAGCGGTAAGTCGTCATATGGGATTTTGTGATTTAACAGAAAGTGAAACTTACAATTATTCAAATTTTCTGCAAAATCCACTTGTTATTCTACTTCAACTTGCAGATCAGAGTGCTGCAAACTGGTATGATTTCTAAAATCGAGTTTGTAAAACTTTAATATTATTAAAAATATTTAGTCTTACTTATTGTCAAAAGAAAGAAAATCTAATAGTATATAATTATAAAAAAGAGAAAAAATTATGCACTGTCGCTAACGCGAAGTTTTTATTGGAGTGTAAAAAAATGGCTAAAGGAAAACCTTTAATCAATTTGGAAAGATGCAAAGGCTGTGGATTATGTATTCGTGTCTGTCCAAAAAAAATTCTTGAAATGTCTAAAGAAACTAATAGTCAGGGTGTAAATTATCCTGTTGTAAACGATGAATCTAGTTGTATAGCATGTTGTTTTTGTGCAACTATGTGTCCTGATTGTTGTATTGAAATAGAGGATGACAAATGAGCGAAAAAGTTTTAATGAAAGGAAATGAGGCAATTGGAGAAGCTGCCATTCGAGCTGGGTGCCGATATTATTTTGCATATCCAATCACTCCACAAAACGAAATACCTGCATACATGGCAAAACGCCTTCCTCAAGTTGGAGGCACTTTTTTGCAGGCTGAATCTGAACTTGCTGCAATCAATATGGTATTAGGAGCAAGTGCTGCTGGAGCAAGATGTATGACATCATCATCTTCACCTGGAATTTCTTTGAAACAGGAAGGTTTTTCTTATATAGCTGGTTCTGAACTTCCAGCTGTTGTTGTGAATATGATGCGAGGTGGTCCTGGACTTGGTAACATTTCCGGAGCACAAGGTGATTATTTTCAGGCTACAAGAGGAGGTGGTAATGGGGATTATCACACTGTTGTAATTGCACCTGGAACTGTTCAGGAACTTGCAGACTGGACTGTAAAAGCTTTTGAAATTGCTGATAAGTACCGTGTTATGTGTCTTATTCTTGGAGACGGATATTTAGGTCAGATGTCAGAACCTTGCGTGCTTCCTGATTTTACAAAAAATCTTCCTGAAAAACCATGGGCTTTGACTGGAAAAACACCTGACAGAAAACAGAATAAAATATATTCCCTTAAGTGTTCTAGTCACGATGGTGAACTGAACGAACACAATAAAAAACTTTTTGCTAAATACGATCAGATTCAGCAATCTGAAACAGCAGCTGAAGTGTTCATGTGTGATGATGCTGAATATGTAATTTGCGGATATGGAACAAGTGCAAGAGTTGGGAAAAAGGCTGTGAAAATACTCAGAGAAATGGGCATAAAAGCCGGACTTTTCAGACCAATTACACTCTGGCCATTCCCTCAAAATGAACTTGAAAATGCTTGCAAAAATGCAAAAAAAATTCTTACAGTTGAAATGTCTATGGGACAGATGGTTATGGATATCAAACTTTATTCTGGTCATAAAGTAAGTGATGTTGATTTTTATGGTGAACCAGGCGGTGTTATTCCATCTGTTGATGTTATTATTGAGAAGGTAAAAAGCTATGTCTAAAAAATATGAATTTCCAAAATCGATGCATAATGTAAGTTCGCATTATTGTGGTGGCTGTGGACATGGAATTGTTCATAAACTGATTTGTCAGATAATTGACGAAATGAACATTCAGCAGGATGTTTTGCTTGTAGCACCAGTTGGCTGCGCCGTTTATGCATATAATTATATAGATGTTGATACTTGTGAAGCAGCTCATGGACGCGCTCCGGCTGTAGCAACTGGAATGAAACGTGTTCATCCTGATAAACTTGTGATTTCTTATCAGGGAGATGGTGATTTGCTTGCAATTGGTACGGCAGAAACAATTCATGCTGCAAACCGCGGTGAAAACATCACTGTTATTTTCATTAACAATGCAATTTATGGAATGACAGGCGGACAGATGGCTCCGACAAGTCTTGTAGGACAGGTTACAAAAACAACTCCAAACGGAAGAAATGCTGATGAAGTTGGATATCCTATTCGTGCCTGCGAACTTTTGAATACTCTTGTTGAACCAAAATATATTGAACGTTGTGCAGTTTATGATGTTCAGCATATAAATAAAACAAAAGCTGCAATCAAAAAAGCTTTGACTTATCAAAAAGAAGGAAAAGGATATTCTTTTGTGGAAGTTTTATCAATGTGTCCAACAAACTGGGGTGTGAATGCAACAGTAGCGGCAGATTGGGTAAAAGAACAAATGGAACCATACTATCCGTTAGGAGTATTTAGAGATGTTCCTGCTGGAAATATTCCAGAAGCAGCAAAACCAGTTGCAGGGGTGGTAACAAAATGACAACAGAAATAATTTTTGCAGGCTTTGGTGGACAAGGTGTAATCCTTGCCGGAAAAATTTTGGCTTTGGCTGGAATGAGTGAAGATAAATATGTTTCGCATATTCCTTCTTATGGTGCAGAAATGCGAGGTGGTACAGCAAATTGTTCTGTAATTGTAAGTGATGAAGAAGTTGCATCTCCTGTAATTGAAAAACCAGATGTTGTTGTTGCATTAAATAAACCTTCAATGATAAAATTTGAACAACAACTCAAACCAAATGGTATTTTAATTTACAATTCTTCGCTTATTGATGTCAAACCTTCTCGAAATGACATAAAAGTAATTTCCTTACCTTGCAGTGAAATTTGTGAAAAAACAAACAATCCTCGTGGAACAAATATGGTTGCTCTTGGATGCCTAGCAAAGGCTGTACCTGGAATGATTAGTGGCATAAAACCATTTGAATTTGCACTTGATGAAGCTATAAGTGCCAGAAACAAAAAGTTTAATCCAATCAACATTGCAACTATTGAAGCAGCATATAATTATGATTATGATTTGAATTAGACTTTATAGTGTTTTTTTTGATTTTTAATGGATTTTATTTTATGAATTCAAAATCGAAATAAAAAAATTTAATTTTTATTTTATAAAAAGTGATGAATGTTACATTCCTGTAATTTTTATCACTTTTTCTTTATAGAAATATATTAGAGAAAATAAGGAATTTATTATGAATGATAACGAATATTATTCTTTGATGAATAGGCCTTCTTCGTGGCAGCTTCAGCAGAAACTAAAAAAAAAGCAGACTGCAGGAAAAAAATCTGATATTAATAATTCCTTCCAGAATTCTTATAACCATTTGGAATCCCGGCAAGGAGCTGCAGATGCACAAATGTTGTTTGAAAAAAAAGAGTAGTGATGTTTATTATCAGTTCTGTTAAAAAAAAAGTTTAATTATACTAATAATATTTAATAATATTAAAAATAATTCTTGAACAATATTTAAAAATGCTATAAAATTACAGTATTATTTAAGTGGAGGCTTTTATGAATGAAGAAATTAAAGCAGTTGCAGACAGACTTATTGGTTTACGCGAAATTATGGATGTAAGTGTAGAACAGGCTGCAAAAGTTTGTGGAATATCTGAAGAACAATATAAAACTTATGAATCTGGAAATATTGATATTCCAGTTGGCATTCTACAGTCAATGTCAAAAGAATACGGAATAGATTTAGGTACTTTAATTTCTGGTAAAGAACCTCACATGCATTTTTACTGTCTGACAAAAAAAGATAAAGGTTTAAGTGTGGACAGAAGAAGTGATTATGAATATCAGGCATTGGCAACAGGATTTCAAAATAGAAAAGCAGATCCGTTTATTGTAAAAATTACGCCAGAAGAAACAAAAGAGATTCATTATAATTCTCATCCTGGACATGAATTTAATTATATGATTGAAGGTTCTATGAAAATTGTGATTGACGGAAAGGAACTTGTGCTTGAACAAGGGGATAGTATTTATTTTGATGCAACAAAAAAACACGGAATGCAGGCATTAAATAATTCAAATGCAAAATTTCTTGCAATAATAATTTAAATGAAAAAATATGGCAATAATAGTAGCACTTGCGAATCGAAAGCCACCCGAAATAAAAAAAAGTGAAATTACACGAGGAAAAAAATGTTAGAAAAATTTCTAGAAAGAACTGAATTTGTTGATTATAATGATTTTTTTGAAAATTTTAAGATTAATGTGCCAGAAAATTTTAATTTTGGTTACGATGTTGTTGATTATCTTGCTGAAAAAACTCCAGATGCAAAGGCAATTGTGTGGTGTAATGATAATGGCGAGGAACTTACATTAACTTTTAAAGACGTAAAGGAAAGAACTGACCGTGCTGCTGCCTTTTTTATGAAAAAGGGAATTAAACGCGGGGATTTTGTTATGTTGATTTTGCAGCGCCGCTATGAATTCTGGATTACGATTGTCGCTTTGCATAAGATTGGTGCTTCTGTAATTCCTGCAACTCACATGCTTACAACTGAAGATATTGTTTACCGATGTAATGCTGCCGGCATAAAAACTGTTTTTGCCGTTCACGACAGGCAGATTTTTGATTATATTGAAGAAGCTCAAAAGCAGTCTCCTTCTCTGAAAACTTTGATTGGTGTTGCTCCTTTTGGCATTGATGAAGGTCTTGATGAGGAATTTCTGGCAGCTCACCCAAAATGGTCTGATTTTACAAAAGGTGTGAATGAAGTTTCACAGGCTGATTTGGATGCATTTTATAGTTTAAAACGAGAAGATGTAAGTAAAAATGATGATATTATGCTTTCTTATTTTACTTCGGGAACTACAAGCCATCCAAAACTTGTTTCGCATAACTTTTTATATCCTCTTGGTCACATAGTAACTGCAAGTTACTGGCAGCAGGTTAAAAAGGGCGGGCTTCATCTGACTGTTGCCGATACTGGTTGGGGAAAAGCTGTTTGGGGTAAACTGTACGGTCAGTGGATTGCTGAATGTTGTGTGTTTATTTATGATTATCATGCAAAATTTAAACCTGTTGATTTGATGGATCAGATTCAAAAGCATCACATTACGTCATTCTGCGCTCCTCCAACTATTTACCGCTTTTTAATTCAGGAAGATTTGACTAAATATGATTTTAGTTCATGTGAACACTGGTCTACTGCCGGAGAACCTCTTTCTGACGAAGTTTTCAATAAATGGAAAGAAATTACAGGAAAAGAAATTCACGAAGGTTTTGGTCAGACAGAAACAACACTTTCTCTTTTTAATTATGGAAATGAAAAGATTAAACCTGGAAGTCTTGGAAAATCTGCACCTTATTATAATGTTACTTTACTTGATGAAGAAGGAAATAAGGTACAGGACGGTGAAATTGGTGAAATTGTTGTAGAATTAAAAGACGGACATACTTTCCCGGGGCTTTTTACAACTTATTTTGGAGATCCTGAAAAAACTAAATCTGTAATGCATGACGGTTATTATCATACTGGGGATAATGCATGGCGTGATGAAGACGGATATTTCTGGTTTACTGGTCGAAATGATGACGTAATAAAATGTTCTGGTTATAGAATCGGAACTTTTGAAGTTGAATCAGTTTTAATGCAGCATCCAGCTGTTGTTGAATGTGCAGTTACAGGAGCTCCAGATCCAGTTCGAGGACAGGTTGTAAAAGCTACAATCATTCTTGCAAAAGGATATGAGCCAAGCGATGAACTTGTGAAGGATATTCAGAATTTTGTTAAAAAAACAACTGCGCCTTACAAATATCCTCGTATAGTTGATTTTGTGGATTCTTTGCCAAAGACTATTTCTGGTAAAATTAAACGAAAAGACATTAAGTAATCATGTGTTAATATGTTAATATGTTGATATGTTAAGGTCTGTCCCCGTTTTATTGGGGCGACTATAAGGTTCAATTTCGAGTTTTTTTTAATTTTAAACAGTGGCAAGGATTGTAAGGGCTGGCGTAGCCAGTTCCGAAGCGTAGCGAAGGAATGAAGGTAGCACGAAGTGCGTACGGAACCCTGAAAAGCGCGAGTTTGCAATGCAAACTCGGGACGAGAAATGC
>JALFAW010000319.1 GCA_022773305.1 Spirochaetia bacterium | reverse complement strand
AAGCGCGAGTTTGCAATGCAAACTCGGGACGAGAAATGCATAGCATTTCTCGCATTTTTTGCGAAGCAAAAAGCCACCCTAAAAATACGTCGAGTCAAGGCACGCTAACGCTTAAAGCCTTGACTTCGCCGTTTTGAGGGGGTTGTACTACCCCCTCAATAAAAAAATTCAAAACTCGACATTTGTCCTAATGGTTTTATTTTGGAGGATAAAGCATTTTTTTGACTAAAAATATGAAAGGTTTAATAATAGCAGGAACAAATAATCTTTTTACAGTTGAATGTGATGACGAAAAAACTCGACTTTGCACGATAAAAGGTAAAGTTTTGAAATCGGATAAAGAATTTTACAATCCTCTTGCTCCTGGTGATTTTGTCGAAATTGAAATTGATTCTCTCAATGATGAGAAAGGACAAATCATCACTTTGCAGGAACGAAAAAATACCTTTTTGAGATGGAACGTAAAAGGTCGCTGTCCTCAACTACTTGCATGTAATCTAGATTATTTAATTTTGGTTACGACACCTTGCGAACCTCCGTTCAGACCAAGATTTATTGACAGGGCATTGGCTCAGGCCGAACATCAAGGAATTACTCCTGTTGTTGTCTGTAATAAATGGGATTTGGCACAAAGTCTTTTAGATGAAGGTCTTACTCAAGAATACGAAGAGATTGAATCAAGGCTTAAGATTTGGGAAGATTTGGGATATAAAGTTTTGAGAATTTCTGCAAAGACAGGAGAAGGAATGCAGGAGTTTGCTTCTTTGCTTGAAAATCATCTTTCTGCTTTTGTGGGACAGTCTGGTGTTGGAAAATCTAGCCTTATCAATGTGATGGATAATTCCTGTGTTTTAAAAACAGGAAGTCTTTCCAAAAAATATGGAAAGGGAAGCCACACGACAACAAAAGGAACTCTTATTCATCTTACTTTAAATGAAACTTTAACAGAAGGTGTGCAGGGGTTAAAAGCGAATATTATTGACACTCCAGGAATTCGTCGTTTTGTTTTAGATGATATATCAGCTGATGAACTTGCACTATATTTTCGAGAATTTGAACCTTTTATTGGAAAATGTAAGTTTGGTATGAATTGCAAGCATGACAGTGAACCAGGATGTGCCATTCATCAGGCTTTGGAAGAGCAGAAAATTACTGAACAAAGATATGACAGCTGGAAAAGAATTTCAAATGAGATTAGAACAGGTTCTTGGTGTGATTGATTGTGCTTATTATTCATAACAAACAAGTGTTGTATTAACTGTATCAAGAATTTGAGTCTCTGCTAAGCAAAAGACACTTAAAAATCAGATAACTTGAATTTGTACTTTAATTTACTAGAATTGAATTTTTAAAAGTATACTATTTTTTAGGAAAATTATGAACAAAAAAACATTAACTCAAATTGATTATTATAGAATTCGTGATGAAATTGCAGAATATTGTGTTTCTCAAGAAGGTAAAAAAAATATTCTGGAACGTGAACCTTTTAAAGATATTGAAGAGATTGAAAAAAATAAGAATTTAAGTCGTGAATGGGAAAAATATTTTTCAAAAAATTATTCTAACCCTCTTTTTGGTTGGGAAAATATCAAAAATCTTCTCCCTATAATCAAAATGAATGGATCATCTCTTACTCTTGAACAGGTAAATAATCTTGGACATTTTATTTTAAGCGTAAACAATGTAAAAAAAGCAATTGAAAATCATAAAATCGAACTTGAACTTACTCTTTTACCAGAGCAGATTTATCAGATTCCAAATTTGCAGGATGCAGAAAAAAAGATTTTTCGTGTTATTTCTACAGACGGACAGATGAAAGAACTTCCAGAAATCGTCGATATCAGAAAGCAAATTGCAAGTTTGAATTCAAAAATCAAAACAATTATGCAAGGTTTTACTTCCAATTCTAAATTTCACGGCGTACTTGAAAGTCAAGTTCCAGTTCTCAGAAACGGAAGACAAGTCCTTGCTGTGAAGGCAAGTCTTCAAAATCGAGTTCCAGGAATTATTCATGAAGTGAGTCAAACAGCTCAAACAGTTTTTGTAGAGCCTCAAGAAGCTGTTTTGTGTTCAAATGAACTTTTGCAAAAGGAATTTGAATTGCAAGCAGTTATCAAAAAAATACTAACAGAATTAACTCAAAGTCTACAGCCTTCAATTCCTTTATTTAGAGATGCACTTCCTGTTATGTGTCTTTTGGATACAACACAGGCAGCTCAAAGATGGGGGAACGAACATAATTGTTGTTATGCTCAAAATGCTATAAATGAGCCACCAATGTTAATAAAAGCACGTCATCCTCTTTTAGGAGAAAAAGCAGTTCCCATCGATATAAAATTTATGAGCGAAAAAAAAGTTTTGATAATTACAGGTCCAAATACAGGTGGAAAAACTGTTTCATTAAAGACTTTTGCTCTTCTTTCCATGCTTAATCAAAGTGGTTTTCCAATTCCAGCTGATGAAGGAACTCGCCTTCCTGTTTTTTCAAATGTTTTTGCTGATATCGGTGATGACCAGTCACTTGACCAAAGTCTTTCAACATTCAGTGGACACATGAAAAATATAGCACAAGCAGTAAAGTCAGCTACAGATAAAACATTGATTTTATTGGACGAGCTTGGAAGTGGAACTGACCCTCAGGAAGGAACTGCAATTGCCATGGCAGTTCTGGATAAACTTATCGAAAAAAAGAGTTTTGTTCTTGTCACAACGCATCAGGGAATTTTGAAAAATTATGGATACACAAATGAATATTGTATAAATGCTTCAGTTGAGTTCAATCAGAATACTTTATCACCAAATTACCATCTTTTGATGGGAGTGCCAGGTGAAAGTCACGCACTTGATATTGCAAGAAAAAGTGGTCTTCCTTCAGAAATCAGCAAAGCAGCACAAGATTACATACTGACAGAACAGGCTGATGTTTCAGCATTAATTCGCGGATTGAACAAAAAGCATATCGAATTAAACAAAATTCAAAAACAAAATGAAAAACTTTTATTAGAAAACCAGGAAAAGTTTGAAAAACTGAAGAAAAAAGAACTAGAACTTCGCCGTAAAGAAAATGAACTGAAAAAAGGAAAACAGCAGGAATTAAATGATTTTCTGATTCACAGCAGACGACAGCTGGAAAACCTTGTGCGCACTTTAAAAGAAGGCGAAATCACGCGTGAAAAAACACTTGCAGTGAAACAGTTCATAAATGATTTAACAAAGAATACAGAACATCTTGAACAAAAGATTGAAGCAGAAGAAGAAAAACTTGCAAAGGATGAACAGGATTTTGCAAAACAAATTGCGTCAAAAAATCATCATACAAGTACAAAAAAGACAAAACGCAAAATGAGCAATTCAGAAGCATTAAAGTACGCATCTCCTTTAGTAACTCAGATAGAAAATTCGGATTTTCCAAAAAAATCTGTAGCTATAAAAACAAATGCAGTTTTTGAACCAGGTGCATATGTCATTGCAGGAACAAACAACAGCGAAGGTATTTTAATAGAAGAAACACGCAAAGGTGTTTGGCAAGTTCAGTTTGGTAGTGTAAAAATGTCCGTAAAACAAAAGGATTTAAAACTTTCAGATAATCAGGAACGCACATTAACGCCTTCTGTTTCCATAGATATAAATTCCAAAGAAGTAAATGGAAACATAATCGTAGAAAAAGATATCCCTCGACCAGTTTTTGAACTTCGTTTACTTGGAATGCGGTCAGAAGAAGCATTGCGTTCTTTGGAACGCCAGATAGATTTGTGCCTGCTGAATAATTTTCTGCATTTCAGCGTAATCCATGGAAAAGGAGACGGTATTTTACAACAGGTTGTGCAGAATTATCTTTCTCACAGTTCAGTTGTAGCTTCTTTTGAATTTGCACCAGCAGAAGATGGTGGAGCTGGAAAAACTTACGTAACATTAAAAGGGTGATAACCCAAAAATGGTGGTAAAAAATGTCACAATGGTTTGAAAAAGAAGATTTCTGGATAAACTTTGCTCCGATTATGTTTGACGATGCACACTGGCAGGAAGCTCCAACGGTTGCACAATACGTAAAAAAAATTGCAGAGCTAAAAGATGGCGACAGCGTTTTTGATGCAGGCTGTGGACTTGGGCGAATTTCAGTGGAACTAGCTGCACTAAATCTGGAAGTAACTGGCGTTGATATAATCCAAAGTGAACTTGATGCCGCACGCGAAAGTGCAGAAGCGGAAAATGTTCCGTTAAAACTGATAAACGCAGATTTGCGAACCTTTGTTTCACAAAAAAAGTTTGACTGTGCAGTAAATCTTTACACCTCATTTGGCTATTGTGATACAGAAACTGAGGATATGAAAATAATAAAAAATATTGCCTGTTCGCTAAAAGAAGGCGGAATTTTTATTTTAGAATGTGTGAGCCGCGAAACTTCAGCACTTTATTTTACATCAGGTGAAATCTTTGAAAGGGCAGAATATAAAGTTGCCACACATTTTAGTGTAGAAGGAGCATGGGAAGGATTGCGCTCCCAATGGACACTTTATCCTCTTGAAACATCAGAAGAACAAATAAAAAGCGGAAATGCAACTCCAGTATATGACCATGTATTTGTTCAGCGATTATATTCTGCTCCAGAATTGTGCAAAAAAATAATTGAATGTGGATTTTCACAGGCAAATGTATACGGCGACTTTGATTTTTCTCCATACAACGAAAACGCAAGAACAATGGTGATTGTGGCTAAAAAGTAAAAACACGCGGCAAGGATTGTAGCACCTGCCGAAGGCAGTCCCGAAGCGTAAGCGTAGCAAGTTTTGCAAGCAAAACTTGGGAAGTAAAAACGAAGTTTTTACGACGGATGAGCCGCGGTTAGTCGGCGAAGTGCGAAAAGCCTGTTTTTGCGAAGCGTAGCGAAGCAAAAGCCGCCACAATCATCATCAGATTAAAGATTATCAAAAAAACCTTTAGCTTTCAAAAGTTCAGCATTCAAAATGCCGCCAAGGGCTGCACCACGTTTTGTGTTATGACTTAAAGCAACAAATTTTACGTCAAAAACATTACATGGGCGAAGACGACCAATCACGCAAGCCATACCTTTTTCAGTTTCACGGTCGCGGCGAGGTTGAGGACGATTATCTTCGTGACGCACAACAATAGGATGTTCAGGTGCACTAGGAAGATTAAGTTCCTGAGGAACAGATGTATATGAAGTCCAAACCCGTTCAATTTCTTCAAGGCTAGGTTTTTTGTCATCAGGCAAATCAAATTCCAGAGAAACACAAGCAGTGTGACCGTCAACAACAGGCACGCGAGTACAAGTAGAAGAAACAACAGGACCTGCAGCATTTTCAATCTTGCCATCTTTTACAGTTCCAAGAATTTTTAGACATTCTTTTTCAGTTTTTTCTTCTTCGCCACCAATAAAAGGCACAATGTTATCAATCATATCAAAAGAAGGAACACCAGGATATCCAGCGCCACTAGTTGCCTGCAAAGTAGTAACAATCATACGTTTTACAGGATAACCAGCCTGAATTAAAGCGTGAAGTGGCATCATATAAGTCTGAAGCGAACAGTTAGGTTTAACAGCAATAAAACCTTTATCCCAACCATGATGTTTTTTCTGCTCGGCAATCACGTCAAGATGTGCAAAGTTAATTTCAGGCACAAGCATAGGAACATCTTCAGTCCAGCGGTTAGCAGACGCATTCGAAACAACAGGAATTCCTTCCGCTGCATACGCTGATTCAAGATTTTTAATATCTTCTTTTTTAGGCAATTCCAAAGCACTAAAAACAAACTGACATTTTCCCAATGCTTTTTCTGCAAGATTTGCATCTTCTACCATTAAATCAGCAACACCTGCAGGAATATTCTCGCCAATAAGCCAGCGATTTTTCACAGCATCCTTATAAAGCTGCCCAGCCGAACGAGGACTTGCAGCAACATAAGTAACTTCAAACCACGGATGATTTTCCAAAAGCTTAATATAGCGCTGACCAACCATACCAGTAGCGCCCAAAACACCAACTTTTATTTTATTCATAAAATTCTCCCAAAAATTACCAAAAAAAATAAAGGAGGGGAAAGTCTTCCCCTGGCTCTAGCCCTTCGGTCTTTCGCCACCCCTTCCAGCGGGCAAAATTGCACACCTAAACGGCCCGCAACGCCCAGTTCAGTTTAAAGATTGCAGTCTTTAATTGCTTTTTCTATAGTTGCTTTTGCACAATCAGTTACTTCTACCAAAGGAAGTCTTACAGAACCAGCAGGCATTCCTTTTACATTCATAGCATATTTTATAGAAGTAGGATTTCCGTCGCAGAATTCAGCTTTAAAGAAAGGTGCAAGTCTGTAGTTGATTTCACGGGCTTTTACAAAATCACCTTTCAAAGCAGAGTCAGTTAATTCGTGCATCAACGCTGGAATCATATTTGACGCAACAGAAATTACACCGTCACCTCCACAAGCAATCAAAGGTAAAGTCAAACTGTCATCACCAGAGAAAACAGCAAAGTCAGGTTTTTTGTTTTTAATCTGACCGATAACTTCCATCATTTGAGAAACACTTCCGCTTGCTTCTTTTACACCTGCGATATTTGGAAGTTCTGCAATTCTTTCAAGCAAATCTGTTGGAATATTTAAACCAGTGCGTCCTGCAATGTTATAGACAATAATTGGAATTCCAACTTTTGAAACAGCTGCAAAGTGCTGATAAATTCCTTCTTTTGAAGGTTTATTGTAATATGGAGTTACAACAAGAGCAGCGTCAGCACCAGCTTTTTTTGCACGTTCACAATATTCAACGGCATCTTTAGTGTTGTTAGAACCGGCACCAAGAATTACAGGAATTTTCTTGCCTGTAGATTTTTCAAATGAACGAACTTCTTCAAAAACAATTTCAATAAGTTTATCTTCTTCGCTACCAGGTTTTTCATCCAAAGTTGGGGTTTCTGCTGTGGTACCAAGAGGAACTAAACCGTCAATACCTTCAGAAAGCTGATGTTTGACATTTTTTCTAAAGCCGTCATAGTCAATTTGACCGTCAGATTTCATAGGTGTAATTAAAGCTGTAAAAGCTCCACGAAAAATATTCATAATTCCTCCTTAATAATCTCCGCGATAGCGGCATCACATGGATGTGCTGAATATGTTTGCAAAGCAAACAAGTGAAAAAAAAGTACACGGAAGTAATTTTTTCCACCACCTTAATAATCCCCGCGATAGCGGCAGCACACGGATGCATTACTGTAGTAATATAAAATTTGCAATAAATTATATCGATTTTTACAGACAATTTCAATGAACTTTTTTTCGTTTTTTATTTTTTTGTACAGATTAGTTTATGAAAATAAGGTCTGTCCCCATTTTTGCCGTAAAACTAGGTCTGTCCCCCTTTGAATGTATTGACTCAAAACAAGGTCTGTCCCTGGTTCGTGCTGAACGTTTTCACACCAGCATACATTATGTTTGAACGAACCTCGAAAAAAGAGGGACACACCTGGTTTTGATAAAAAGGGGACAGACCTGGATTTAAAGTATTGAAACAAGGTCTGTCCACCCCCATTTGTGTCAATAAGATGTAAAAAGAGGGACACACCTAGTTTTGTTAAAAATGGGGACAGACCTAGATTTAAAGTATTGAAACAAGGTCTGCCCCCCATTTGTGTTAATTAGATGTAAAAAGAGGGACAGACCTAAATTTTAACGCTTCTCTGAAACTCGTAAAAACAAGGTAAACCACTTTCTGGTTCGTGCTGAACGTTTTTACACCAACATACATTATGTTTGCACGAACCAGGGACAGACCTAAATTGAAAACAAAATTGTTACTGAGTTTTGGCAAAAATGAATTTTTTTCATGATGTTTATTCTTATATGCCAAAACTCGCAGCATGTGCAAACAGAACGTACACTGGTATTTCAACAACCAGCACATGCAGGGACAGACCTCAGTTTTTTATCGATTCGTTTGCTACATTTCAAAAAAAATGCTATAGTTAAAACTATGAAAATTATAAATCCGCAATATAAAGAAACTGAATTTCAAAATAATCAGAAAAAAACAAATCTCAAAAAACTATTAAAAATCACTGTTTTCGTCATTCTCCTGTTGAGCTTAAGTTTTTGTACAATCATAGCGGTACGGGCGTTCGGTTTTAAAAAAAGCACTTCTGCAAATCCTTTGACACAGGTTCAAATTCAACAGTTTGAAACGTTTCTGGTGCAAAACTATCCGCAAAATTATCAGATTTTAAAAAATCTTCCATATAATATTTCTGAACCAAAGCTAGATGTTTGGGCAAATTCTGCAATTATTATAGACACTTCAAATGGGAATATTCTTTACGAAAAAAATGCCGATAAAATTATCCCGCCTGCAAGCATGACAAAACTTTTTGCGATGTATGTTGTGGAAGAAGAAGTTTCAAAAGGAAACCTTTCTTATGAGCAAAAAATCCCGCTGCCTCCAGAATCATGGGCTTGCAATATGCCACCTCGTTCTTCGTTAATGTTTTTAGGCAAAGGTCAAAATGTTACACTCGAAGAGTTACTTTTAGGATTATCCATTTGTTCAGGAAATGATGCAGCTTACGCACTGGCATATGTAACTTGCGGAAGTATGGAAACTTTTGTGGAACGCATGAATCAGGTGGCAGAAAATCTTGGGCTCCAGAACACGCATTTTGTGGAAAGTTCTGGTTACAGTGAAAAAAATACTACAACGGCAAGAGAAATGGCTGCATTCTGCAGGATTTATATCAAAAATCATCCTGAATCAACAAAAAGATTTCATTCAGTTTTAGATTTTACATATCCAAAAAAACATAATCTTGCAGATGGTGATGTCATTCAGGCGCAGGATTTTTCAAAAGGAATTCCTGAACACATTACCATGCCAGTTACTCAAAAAAATACAAATCCGCTTCTTGGAAAACTAGAAGGTGTGGACGGATTAAAAACTGGTTACATCGATGAAAGTGGTTATAATCTTTCGCTTACGGCAGTCAGAAATGGAACAAGATTTTTAAGTATCACGATGGAAGGTCCTGGCAATTCTTCTGTCGAAGGGCAAAAAGGTCGGGTTCACGATGGAACAGAACTTATGGAATGGGCTTTTTCTTCGTTTGCAGATTTTTCGTTGGAAATGTACAGCCATCCATATTTCGTCAGAGTTTTTGGGGCAAAAGAAAAGGGTATTAACTTAATTCCCGCATTGACGGACAAAACACTGTCAGTTCCATACGTTTACGGAGAAAATATGGAAGAAAACCTTCAAAATGTAAAAGTTTATCTTAATATTGAAAATCTATTCAGCAATGTAAATGCAGGCGACATTTGCGGAAACATTAAAATTTATCTGGATGATTATCTTTTACAGGAAATTCCTCTTCTTGCAGACAGAACAGTGGAAGAATCAAATTTTGTAATAAAATTAGCTGATATAATTGTTCAAAAGATATCAGAGAATAGTTCAGATTAGGAAAAAAATTTTGTTAATGGATTGCATGTAAAAAGGAAATGATTTTTATAAAAACTATAACTGATGAAATTATTGATAGTTGATATAGAAAGAAAAGTTTCAAATAAAAGTGAACCATTATGATTAACTTGAAAGTTTATTAGGACAAATATCGAGTTTTAAATTTTTATTGAGGGGGTAGTACA
>JALFAW010000311.1 GCA_022773305.1 Spirochaetia bacterium | reverse complement strand
GGTGTGATAAAAATTACGTCCGTGTAATTTTTATCACCAAGTTTATTTCGTGCTCTGCACTTCATAAACTTGGATACTCGCCATCCTGGCTCGCCGCTAACGCGGTGTTTTAAAAGGAGTGTAAGATAAAACCGCTAAAATTGCACGGCTTTTTCTTACCTAAAGTTTGCGTTGCAAACTTATTATTAGGTTCAATTTCGAGTTTTTTAATTTTAAACTGTGGCAAGGATTGTAAGGGCTGGCGAAGCCAGTTCCGAAGCAGAGCGAAGGAATGAAGCGATAGCGTAACCCTGAAAAGCCTGTTTTTTGCGAAGCAAAAAGCCACCCAAAGAATAAAAATTTAAAACTCGAAATTTGTCCTAACTAATATTTCTGATTTTATGTTTAGTATATTATGTATTTATGTGATTAGTTGCGGAAGTGTACAAATTCTGTTTTGCGAAACATAACAATCCTGAATAAATTTAAAACTCGAAATTTAATCTTATTAGTTTTTGGAGGGTATTTATGATAAAAAGGGTCTTATTTCTTGTAGTTTTCTCTTTTTTATTTTTTTCTTGTGGATTAAATAACTTTAATGATGCTTTTGTTTGTGTTTCATTGTCAGAAAATTCAGTAAAATCTATTTGTAGAGAAGCAGGTGTTTCCACTGAAAATTTATCAGTAAAATGTGTATTAAAACAGGAAGGTTACGAAGATATTGAACAGACATCTGTTGTCGTAGATAATAAAGCTAAAATCGAGTTTACTGGCATTCCAATAAATTCTGAAATTACAATTTCTGCGACTGTAAATTTTAATAAAGCTTTGGATAATAAATATATTGAAAAATATGAAGGAATATCTGAAAAATATACTGTAGTGGAGGGTGAAAATAAAATTTCTATTAAACTTTCTCCAATATACAAGGAAGGAAATGCAAGTATTTCGGTTCAAGAGAAAGATTATGAAATTTTGATTAATGCGTATTGTATATCTTCTGGTGAAGAAAAGGCATTTGAAGATGAAAGTGAATTATATATAAAAGATTTTGAAAAAATTATAATTGAAGCTAAACTTCGGAATGAAAATATAAAAGAAGGTGAAAAAATAATTTTTAAAGTAAATGGCATAAATTGTGAAACAGAAGAAACAGGAAAACTTATTATTTCTAAAACAGATGAGTTTTTAAAATATAATAATAATATTGTAGTGAATTTTCTTACTGAAGAAAATAAGTTGATATGTTCAAATTCAATTAGTTTTAAATTACTTGAAAAGTAATCTAACCTTCAAAATGAATTTCAAAAGTGCTACCTTTTCCTTCTTGTGAAGAAAGTGTAACTTTTGCATTGTGATATTTTGCACCGTGTTTTACAATACTTAAACCTAATCCTGTTCCACCAGACTCTTTTGAACGGCTTTTGTCTATTCTGTAAAATCTTTCGAAAATACGTTCTTGTTCATTCTTTGGAATTCCAATTCCTGTATCGCTAACGCTTAAAACTACGGTTTGTTTTAATTTTGAGGAAAAATTTTCTGATGTTTTTGATATTTTGACAATTACTTTTCCGTCATTTTTATTATATTTTATGGCATTCTCTACAAGATTGTAAACCATTTCATAAATAACCGAACGAACTCCGTTTATAAAACTTGGATTTTCTGCCTCAAAATCAATATGTACATTCTTTTTTTCTGCAACAGGGAGTAGGGCAGTGATTATTTCTTTGGAAAGTTCTGCAAGGTTGATTTCTTCTTTTTCTTGGGAAATAGATTTTTCATCAAGTTTTGAAAGCTTGATAATATCATTTACAAGGCTAATCATTCTTTGTGTTTCTTCGTAGATTGTATTAGCAAAATCCTTTGTAGTTTGTTCATCAGTTCCACCATTTTTCAAAATTTCAGCAAATCCGCTTATACTTGTAAGTGGAGTTTTTAATTCGTGACTGACATTTGCACTGAACTGTTGACGTAATTCTTCACGTTGTGCTTTTTCAAAGTTTTCTTCTGCAATTCTGTGTGTAAAAGGTTTGAGTTCCTGATAAACATTTGAATTCTCTGGATTTTCAAGATTGATTTTATTCAAAGGTTCAACTATTTTTTTTGATACAAATTTTGCAATGATAGCACAAATAATTATCGCAATTACAAACATAATCAAAAGTGATTGACTCATTCCCAAAACAAGAACAGCCACTGAATGTTGATTGCAGGAAATGCGTAGAATATCTTGATTTGAGAGTTGTTTAGCATAATAAAGTGTTTTTTCTGTCATTGTAGATGAAAATCTAGAAACTTTTGCTTGTTTATTTTTCAATGCACCAAGAATTTCTTCTCGTGTAAAATGATTTCCAAGATTTTGAATATCGACTTTATTATCAAAGAAAACTTCACCATTTTTGTGGATAAGTGTAATTCTGTTTTTTGTATCAAAATTCCTGATTTCATCATATTGATGATTTAAGATAAAATCTTCAATAAAAGTCGCTTCGTTTTCTAGTTCATTGAAAATTTGTTGTTCAAAATAATTATAAAGATTTGAGATAAACATAATTGCGCATAAAAAATAAACTAAAGAACCAAGAAGAAATGTGCTTTTGAAAATAGTAAAAGTTAATGACTTTTCCTTTGTTTTTGGATTTTTTTCTACAGACATTTATAGCCAACTCCTCTGACTGTTTCAATGATATTTCCGGCATCACCAAGTTTTTGTCTCAACGTGCGAATGTGTACATCAACAGTACGGCTTTCAATTTCCGCATCTATTTTCCATATGGAATCTAAAAGTTGTTCTCTTGTAAGAACATTTGGACGATTTTCAATCAAAAGAACCAGAAGATCAAATTCCTTTACAGTTAAAAAAACTTGTTTGTTGTCTGAAAAAACTGTGTGACGCGTTATATCGATTTTGATTTTACCAGTTTCTAGAATTTTTTGTTTGCTTTGATATGATTTTCCATCATAACGGCGCAAAACAGCTTTAATTCTGGAGATAAGAGTCATCATTCCGAATGGTTTTGTGATGTAATCATCAGCTCCAGAATCAAGTCCAGTTACAACATCAAATTCAGTGTCTTTTGCAGTCAAAATGATGACAGGTATTTTTGAATTCTGACTGCTGGAACGGAGTTTTTTTAAAATTGAAATTCCGTCTTCCTGGGGAAGCATTAAATCAAGAAGTATAAGTTCAGGTTGCTGGTCTTCTTGTTCAAGGTTTTTCCAAAAATCGGATGGTAAGGAAAAACTTTTGCAGTCAAATCCTTGCGACTTTAGAGAATAATCAATAAGTTTACGGATGGAATCATCATCTTCCAAAAGATATATCATACTAATAATTTACACATACACAAAGTAAAAAACAATGTTTTAAATGTAAAATTTGTGTAAAAAAACAGGGACAGACCTTGTTTTAAACTAAGCTAACACTGAGTTTTTGCAGGGCTGGAATTAAAACTAAAAAGCAGATGCTGAAATTGCAAAAACTCACGGCTCGTGCAGACAATACGTACGTTGATATTTCAGTTAACAGCACGAGCCAGGGACAGACCTTGTTTTAAACAAAAATTCACACTGAGTTTTGGCAAAAGTGGAATTTCGACATAGAACGCTATGTGCTAGTAGTATGACCATCTTTTCAAGACTCTTAACAAAAAAATAGAAATATTGTAAAATTCCAATATGGAAAACTTAGTACAAGTAGATAGACAAACGCCGTTTCTGATGCCACAGGATTTAAAAGACTGGCTGCCAGAAAATCATATAATTCATTTTATAATAGATGCTGTGGAAGCAGTTTCGGCAAATGTAAGCTTTCACCTGAATAAAAGAGGTTCCGGCAGCAAGCAGTTTAATCCCGAAATGATGATGGAGCTACTGATTTACAGCTATTGCACAAAACGATTTTCAAGTTATGCAATCGAAAAGGCAACCTACACGGACATACCGACAATGTACATAACGGCAATGGAGCATCCAGACCATAACACGATAAATAACTTCCGGAAAAACAACAGGGAAGCATTTAAAAAAGTTTTCACACAACTGCTTCTACTCGCTCAGACCACCGGACTCATGAAAAAAATCGGAACAATCAGCGTGGACGGGACGAAGATTCATGCGAACGCAAGCAAGCATAAAGCCGTAAGCTACAAATATGCGAAAGAGCAGATTGAAAAATATGAGAAAGAAGTGGATGAAATCCTGAAAGAGGCAGAAAAAATCGACAACACGGAAAATGACGTGAACCTGCCAGAAGAGATTGCAGTGAGGGAAAAAAGAATCAGCATTCTCAAGAAAACCGTCAAACAAATTTTTGAAAAACTGCTAGAAAGACTTCCAGAAGAAAAATCTGGAGAAACCATGTCAAAAGAGAAAATGCGGACCCGCCTTAAAACACAAGAGGGACAGAAAATCTACTCAAAAAGAAAGACAACTGTCGAACCTGTCTTTGGAATTATAAAGCGTGTAATGGGATTCCGCCAGTTTTTGATGCGAGGTCTCGAAAACATCGGTATTGAATGGGATTTGGTGACAATTTCATACAATGTAAGCCGGATGTATGCACTGAAAAACCTTTCGCCTACAAAAATGTAGAAAAATAAAGAAACCACCTGATATTCAATAAAAATAATATCC
>JALFAW010000280.1 GCA_022773305.1 Spirochaetia bacterium | reverse complement strand
CGAGCGTGGAGCCGCCGCCTTTGGCGGGTCTGAAAGACCGGAGCGATAGCGGAGTGGCGGAAGGCGACTGACTAACTGAATTTTGCTAAAAAGTTGAGGAAAAACCTATGTCGAATATAATACAATTGAGGTCTGTCCCTGGCTCGTGTACTAAATTTGGCACGCCAATGAACATTTAGTTAACACGAGCCGAGAGTTTTGGCATTTGTTTTTTTATCATCTTTTGCTGGAATCGTACTTTTGCCAAAACTCAGGAAAACGTGCGGCTGAAAACGAGGTCTGTCACTGGCTCGTGTGTATGATGCTTCAATTAGCATCTGCAATTGTTTATATTTCATAGATAATTTTCCTAAAATAACTCCATTAAAACATTGTCAGAGGTAAGATAATATAGAATTTCTTTTAAATTATTGTTTACAAACCAATAATCTGGATAAAAACCATAATTTTCACCATGCCATGATTCAATAAATCTTGGAATTTCAGTATTTTTATATGATTGTGAAGAAAGTGTTATCTTTATTTTCGAATTTGGTAATTCATATTTTATATTTCCACCGTAAGTATATGAACCAGATGTATTTTCCCCAATAATCGTTATATTATTTTTATTAAGCATATATAAATAACCAATAAATTTTTCTGCCACAGAGGCAGTATAATTGTCAGTAATTACAATTATGCTTGAATCTATTGACCATAAATCAAATTGAGATAAAGAAACAGGTATTTTTCCTTTCGAAGTATAATATTTTGTTTCTTTTTCCAATTGGAAATCATATTGATCTTTGTAATATTTAATCATTTTTTCTGATTGATTACTCGCTAAAGAAAGCAAATATTCTTGCTTGGAAATAGTGTTAGAATGTAATTCAACTAGTCCTGAATCTGCCTTATTTAGAAAAATACTTATGGTATCATTTTTAGAATCATCACCATTATTATAAAGTTTTTCTAAAAGACGTCTTGGATAATATTCAACTCCACCAGAATTTCCACGAATATCTATAATAATGTATTCCTTATTTTTTAAAAGATCATTTAGTGTTGAAAGATTTTTCATAAAAACTTTATCATTTTCAGTTCCTTCTATATAATTAAAAGAACTGGCTCTAATATATAATGAATTATAAGATTCGATAAAAGATAGTGAATCACTATTTTTAAAACGAAGATTCTCATAAATTGGAATTTTATAATTTTTTTTTGAAATATTGATATTTGTTGAAGTATATGGACCTGATAAAATAGGAGCGAAGATATACACAACTTCATTATTTTTTATTGTTCTTTTCAAATCTTCATAACTACCAGTATATTTTTGACCTTCTAATTTTTTATTTGGAGAATTATAAACATAAAACTGATTTCCAGATTTCTTAAAATAAAAATCTGAATAATAATACCAATTTTTGGGAGAAGGAAACCAATTATTCTCATTAGTACTTATGCATAGATGGCCGTCAACAAAATTATATTTTTGAAAAAAAGAGTAAAGAGGAATAACTAAAGCTTCCTGATTAATCCCATTTTCAAAACTGTCTATAAAATTTTTTTTCTCTCTCCAACTTGCATTTTTTTTGTAAAGATTCAGCATATTTTGTTTATCGAGTTCTATTTTGTTTCGTTCGTTTATTTCGTCATAGCAAATATAAGCTGATTCGATTAATTCTTGAAAAAAAGTCAAATCTTCATTCACTAATTTTTCTATAACGTTAGTACTTTTTCCAAAACAGAAAAGTGTATTCGAAAAAATCAACAATATAAATAATACTTTTTTCATAATTAGTTCCTAGAAAACATATTGAATTGTTTATAAACAGACTGTTTGAGTTTTTTATTGTAAATCTTATGAATATATTATCTTAACATGGTAAAAATACACATAAGTAATATTTACCATGTTAGCGAGATTATTTGTAGTTTTCCAAATTAGTCTCTACCTAAACAAACACTATTTTCCTCCACCTGTAATTGAAGACCCAGCGTTTTTATTTTTTTCGGCTTCAACTAATTGTTTGGCTCTTTCATTTTCTTCTTTTTCTTTTGATCTTCCTGCTGTAAAGTTTCATCACACCAAGTAAGATCTGTTTGATGACCGTCAGCTGTTAACACATATTTTTCTTCATCACAAATATTTTTAAAACCAACTAAAATTTATCCAATCTTAAAAAAAAGGGACATACCTAGATTATTGGTACATCCCTTTATTTAAATTATCGTAATGAAAAAAAACTTATCAAGTGATTTACAATACTATCTCAAAAGTGAAAGTACATTCTGACTTGACTGATTAGCCTGAGCAAGCATAGCTGTTCCAGCCTGAGAAAGAACATTTGTACTTGTGAATTTAACCATTTCAGCAGCCATATCTGTATCACGGATGCGAGATTCTGAAGCCTGGAGATTTTCAGCACCGATATTCAATCCTGTTACAGTCTTTTCAAGACGGTTCTGATAAGCACCAAGATCAGCACGCTGTTTATTGATTTTCATCAAAGCTTCATCCAAAGTTCCAATTGCGCGGTTTGCTTCGTCTGGAGTTTCCAAAGACATAATTGATTCATCACCAACGTTGCGAAGACCAAGAGCCATTGCAGACATTGTTCCAATATATACCTGGGTTCTCTGATCCATATTTGCACCAATATGGAACCACATAGAACCTGTAACTACGTTTTCACCTGTTGGACGAGCGAAACGACCTGTCAACATATTCATTCCGTTAAACTGAGCTGTAGAAGCGATGCGGTCAACTTCTGCAATCAAAGAAGAAACTTCTACTTGAATCTGCATACGGTCTTCTGCTGAGTAAATTCCGTTTGAAGACTGAACTGCAAGTTCACGAATACGCTGAACGATATCAGTAGTTTCCTGTAAAAATCCTTCTGTTGTCTGAATGAAAGAAATACCATTCTGTGCGTTTGTTGAAGCCTGGTTCAAACCGCGAATCTGTGCACGCATTTTTTCTGAAACTGCGAGACCAGATGCATCATCACCGGCACGATTGATTCTCATACCAGAAGAAAGTTTTTCCATTGATTTCTGCTGATTAAGATCCTGAATTCCCTGGGAACGCTGAGCAAACATAGCACTCATATTGTGATTAATAACCATAATAATCTCCTTATAAGCTAGGTTAAAAATAGATAAACACGGTGGTTTGAAGAGCCACAACGTGGTTTATCTCACGGGTTTCCACCACCCTATACTTAATTAATCGGAGATTCAAAAAATTTGTTTAGATTTTTTTTAAAATTTTTTAATTTTTTTTTATTTTGGGTGGCTTTTTGCTTCGCAAAAATCAGGCTTTTCAGGATTCCGGCGTCAAAGCGCCTCCATTCCTTCGCTACGCTTCGGAACTGGCTTCGCCAGTCCTTACAATTCTTGCCACGGTTTAAACCTTTAAGATTTATCACCTGCTAATCTGCACGAGGTTTGTGGCAATTGCTGCATCCAACAACATGAACATGTTTTTTTCCAAGTGATTTATTGAATAGTCTAGCCGTCAAAGACTGATTCT
Organism: Spirochaetia bacterium; assembly: GCA_022773305.1. Classification (GTDB taxonomy): domain Bacteria; phylum Spirochaetota; class Spirochaetia; order Treponematales; family Treponemataceae; genus Treponema_D. The sequence continues at coordinate 4,842 of JALFAW010000280.1, read as the reverse complement.
GAGCGACTTCCTTATGGCAGACAGGACAGATTCGTTTGAGACCTGATTCTTTTTTTGGAAAGCAATGGGGACACCCCATGATTACCATAAGCTGATCTGGCACGTTCATTGGGCGGTAAACTTTGGAAATCAAGTTTTCGCCCACAAAAAGTGATGTATCACAAAGTGGACATTTGACTGGTTGTAGATTTCTTGAATCTTTTATTTTTTTATGATTTTTTCTTCTATTATTATATGAAACATACCAGCAAATCAGTGCAATAATAACACAAACGGCTAATCCCATTAAAAAATAATCCATAGAAATAATTATAACTCAAAAAATAAGAACATGAAATTATTTTTTCTTGAAAACTTTATACCAAAGAACGACCAGCCAAAACCACAAAATTCTCAAAACAAGAAAAATTTTGAACGGATTATGAAGAATCTCTACAAAAAATTCGTGTCCTTTGTTGAATGTTTTTTCGCTTACTCGTTTTACTCGTTCTGAAAAAATACCAAACGCATCTTTGTAATACAAAAATATACTAGAAGAAAATCTGTTTCGTCTGCGATATGCCCATAAGTTTTTTTCTTTTATTCCGTCACTTAGTAAAACCAAAGATGGTTGTGCTTTAAATAGTGCAATTATAATATTATCTTCTATAATTTTAGAAAAATATCCTGCATGTTTGCCTAAAATTCTCATATTTTTGAAAGTGTCTTTTAGATTTTTTTCTGCTTTTTGAAGCGTTTTTTCAGTTGACCCCAAAAGATACAAAGACTTAAAATGGTCATCCAAAATTGTAAGAATTTGAATTACAGCTTCAAAAGGATTATATCGGTTTGGAACCGGGAGTTTAAGGAATTTAGCGGCTTTTAAAATAGATTTTGACACAGGAATAATCAAATCGGCACTTTTTATACATTCTGCAAAATCACCTTTATGTCGTGCTTTTAATAAATCCCAAATTGAAAGGAAAATTATTTGCTTTGTACCAGGTTTTGCAAGAATTTCAAGAACTTCCGTTTCAAGTTCCTGAGGAGGACAAACATCAACAGGAACACCAACTAAAGAAATACGATTTTTTGCCATCTTTCTAACTCCCAAAAATCATCAGATTTATAAAACACATAAATTACAGTTTTATAGAATTGCAGACTGCACTGCAGCAATTCCGTAAAGTGCAGCAGTTTCGCATCGTAAAATATTAACATCAAAATGAATTGGTTCAAAATGCTCTTTTTGCAGAATTTCAACTTCGCTTGGACTAATTCCACCTTCGCTTCCCACAGCAAGTGCAGCTTTTTTGATGAAAGAAACATCAGACGCAGTTCTTTTTAATATATTTGCAATTGAATTCTCTTTTTCTTTCCGTTCAGAAAGCACAAGTGCAAGACTTTTTTCTTCGTTTTGCAAACAGCTGATTTCATTTTGCCAGAATTCACAAGCCTGCTTTAATGAAAAAGGCGGTAACACTTTTGTCTGCACAGGAGAACCACTTTGCTGACGCGCTTCTCTGATGATTTTTTCAATTCTTTCTTTTTTATTACCCTGCAAAATTGTAGCACTGCTTTCTTCCGAATATTCACCAAGAACTGGAATGATTGTAGCAATGCCACATTCAGTTGCCTGTCGCACAATCAATTCAAATTTCTGAGGACGCGGCAAAAACTGAAACAAAAAAAATTCACATTTTTGATTTAAAGAATTCGAAGAAAAATCAGTTCCTTGAAATTCAATTTGTGAAATGTCGCTGCAAACCTGCAAAATCACAACGTGCGCTTTTTCATCTATTTTTGCAACAGTTGTTTCAAGCAGATTTCCATTTTGATGACGAACATTAATCATATCGCCAACTTTACATCGTAAAACTTGACGTAAATAACGAAAATCTTTGCCTTCTAAAGTAATCAAATTATTATTAATTATTTGATTTTCCAAAATAAACTGACGCATTTATTGAGCAACCGCCATTTTCTCAGAATTCGTTTCTAAAAGATTTTTTTCATCCTGCAGTTCTTTCAAAGTTTTTGTAGATTTGATTAATTCATCAAAACCTCCAGACTGTAGAATTTCTATTGCTTTGTTCAACTGCAAATCCCAATCTAAATCATAAAGTGGAGTTGTCTGATGACGCTGAACCTGCACTCGCAAAAGCCGTCGCAAAATTCTTTGTTCAAAAGGATAATCTTTGGCAATTGTTTCAGCTTCCAGAGCAATTTGTTCTTCTGTCATTTCTGGATTCATATCAACAGTTTTTGTAATGATTTCGGACTTTATCATCTGCATGTAAAGTTCTTCTTGCTCTGCATTCATTTTTTGCATATTCAGCACTTCCAAATCAGGCGGAATTCCAGTTTTATCGATATTCACATCACTTGGAGTGTAATAACGAGCCATTGTCATCTTAATTCCGTCTGTGTTGCTCAGTGGAATTACCTGCTGCACAGAACCTTTTCCGTAAGTACATTCACCAACAAGGTAAGCAAGATGATAATCTTTTAATGCTCCAGACACGATTTCTGACGCACTTGCAGAACCTCGGTTTATCAAAACGACAATTGGAATATTATTTTTAACGGTTGTTTTTTCACTCGAAGCCGAATACTGATGATTTTCATAAAAAAGTCTGCTTTTTGTGGTGACAACAGGACCTTCGTTCACAAATTTATCTGCAACATCAACGGCACTTGTGATAAGTCCACCAGGATTATCGCGTAAATCAATAATAAGACCTGTGTAATCTTTTGAATCAAAAAAATCCAAAGCTTCCTGAAGTCTTGGAGCTGTTTCTGGCGTAAACTGAATCAATCTTGCATATCCAATAGAAGTATTTTCTATCATACCGAATTTTACAGTTGGCACTTCAATTAATGCACGAATCAAAGTAACATCAAACTGCATATTTTCGCCACGCAAAATCGTGATTGTTACTGGAGTGCCCACATCTCCACGCAGATTTTGCAAAACTTCATTCATGGTCATTGGAGCAGTCGGTTTTCCTTCGATTGCAATTATTTTATCACCAGACTGAATGCCTGCTTTTGCTCCTGGCGTATCTTCGATAGGAGATGCAACTTCTACATAAGCTGGATTTTGCGGAGTGGATTCTGTGCTTTTTGAAATGGAAAGACCAACACCACCAAAATTTCCGCTTGTAGTATCACTTAAATCGCGCATTTCATTTTCGTCAAGATAAAGAGTGTATGGATCCCCGATAGCTTCCAGCATTCCCTTGAGAGCACCTTCATACAGAATTTTAGGATCAAGTTCATCCACATAATTCTGCAGAACAAAATCAAAAACGGCGTTCAGTTTTTTTACATATTGATAACTTAAAATTTTGGAATCATTATTATTTATAGAAGATTGTGCAAAACAAAGAGAAGTAAAAAACAAAAAGGCTGAAAAACCCAAAAAGTGTTTAAAATATTTTTTCATAAAAACATTTTACTACACTGAGCATAAAAAATCTATTGAAAAAACAAAGTTTTGAAAATCTGAGAAAAACTAACTTAAGTCTGTCACAGTAAAATACATCCATAAATCAGGAGAATCTGAAACCATAAACAGATGAATTGTCAGGCGGAAATGTGCAACTTTGTCAAAATGCTTTCGTTTGTATTCGAAAAGTCGAGTTTCACTTATGCCTTTATAAGAATCAATAAGTTTATCCCTGTACATAATACTTTTATATGCTTCTTTGTACTCAGGAAGAACATAATCGTTTGTTAGGATTTCAGTCGCAGTCTGATAAGAATTTCCTGAAAAATCCATTTCATTATGCCAGTTGCTTTTTCCAATTCCTTCTGTAAAAAAATCTTTTGTAAGATTAGCCACAAACGTATATAAAGGACGCTTCATCCAAGAAAGCTTGAAATCAGAAATGTGATTTAGAATAGTTTCTTCGCTTGGAAGTTTTTCATTGTTCGAGTGTTTTGAAAGCAATTTTTCAAATTCTAAAGTTGGAACAGGTTTTGAAAAGTAAAATCCTTGTATACTATCACATCCTACATCATTTAAAAAATCAACTTGATCTTCATTTTCTACACCTTCTGCTGTTACATGAATACCAAGTTCCTTTGCAAGCGAAATTGTATGTTCAATAAGACGATTTCCACCAAAATTTCCAATGTAATCAATCAAACTTTTATCTAGTTTTAGTGTTTCAATATGCATGATGTTGAGTGATGCCAAAGAAGAATATCCCGAACCAAAATCATCCATGTGAATAGAAAATCCTTCTTTAAAAAATTCATCTGCAATCTGTTTTATTTCATTATTTGTAATTGCTGCAGTTTCTGTGATTTCGATAGGAACATATTGTCTGTCTAAATCAATTTCCTGAGTAATATAAGTATACTGCTGAACCACATTTTTATAATAAAGACTTGCACGTGAAAGATTTACTGAAACAGGAACGATATTTTTTCCTTCAGAAAGCCATTTTTTTTGTTGCTTGCAGACATTTCTGAAAACATATTCATCCAAAATTCGAATCATCCCGTTTTGCTCAAAAATCGGAATAAAACTTCCAGGATTCATTATCGTGCCGTCGTTTTTTTGCCATCTAATTAACGCTTCTGCTCCAACTAGACGTTTTGTGTTCGGAGCGTACTTTGGCTGATAATAAATTATAAAATCATTTTTTGCAAGGGCAGTTTCAAAATTATCGATAATTGACTTTTCTTCAAAAATTCTTTTTGTATCATTTTCTTCAAAAAATGAAAAATTTGTTTCTGTGTTTTCTCGTGCTTTTTTCTTTGCAACAACAGATTCACTGTATGAGAGTTCAATTTTTTTATTACTATTCCAGAAGGATACTCCAAAATATGGACGTAAAACAGGAACATCTA
>JALFAW010000275.1 GCA_022773305.1 Spirochaetia bacterium | reverse complement strand
CCAATTTCTTCTACAAAAAGTTACATCGGTCATATTCTTGGTGCATGCGGTTGTGTAGAAAGCTGGCTTACAATCAATATGATGAACGAAGGCTGGTTCCATCCAAATGTAAACCTTGTGAATGTTGATCCAGAATGTGCTCCTCTTGATTATATTCAAGGAGAAGGACGCAAAATTGATGCAAATTACGTAATGGCAAACAATTTTGCTTTCGGTGGAGTAAACACAAGTTTAATCTTCAAAAAATGGACTGAATAGTCGGAAATTGGGTTTTCAAAAGGAGGTGTAAGATAAAACCGCTAAAATAGCGCGGCTTTATCTTACCTAAAGTTTGCGTCGCAAACTTATTTTTGAACAGCTGTTCCTCATTACATTACGGAACAGCATAAAAAGTCAATCGATTGTTGAAACAATCTTCTTGACTTTTTATGGGAGTCACTGAAAATGAAAGAACTTTCTAAACTGATGGGATTTCGTCCCGAAATAAAAGTTGTTGATGCAACACTTCGGGATGGTGGTCTTGTAAATGATTTTTACTTTCCAAAAGGTTTTGAAAAAGCTTTATATGAAGCAAATGTGAAAGCCGGCGTTGATTATATGGAATTTGGCTATAAAGCTGATAAAGATTTGTTCGATGTTGATAAATTTGGTCCATGTAAATTTTGTGATGATGATTTTATTCGTGATATTGTTGGCGAAAATGATACAGATTTAAAAATTGCAGCGATGGCAGATGTTGGACGCTGTAATTTTAAACGCGACATCCTTCCTAAATCAGAAAGTCCAATCGATTTAATTCGTGTTGCTTGTTATCTTAAGCAGATTCCGGCTGCAATTGAAGTAATTGAAGATTGTGCAAAAAAAGGTTACGAAACAAGTTGTAATATCATGGCACTTTCAACTGGTCAGGAAAGTGATATTAAAGTTGCACTTGATTTGATTGGCCAGTCACCTGTTGATATTCTTTATATTGTTGATAGTTACGGTTCTATTTATCCTGAAGAAATGGCTCGTGTATGTGATCTGTTTGGTGAATTTGCTGCTAAATATAATAAGAAACTTGGTATTCATGCCCATGACAATCAAAAACTTGCTTTTGCAAACACAATTGAATGTGTTGGTGATGGTGTTGATTATCTTGATGCTACTTATATGGCTATGGGACGTGGAGCTGGAAACTGTGCAATGGAAACACTTCTTGGATTCTTAAAAAATCCAAAATACAATATTTATCCTGCAATTCAATTTATTCAGGATTATATGAAGCCAATGCAAGAATCTGGTGTAGTTTGGGGATATGATTTGCAGTACCTTTTAACAGGACTTTTGAATCAACATCCAAGAACTGCTATTTCTTTTACAAAAGACAAAAGAAAAGATTTTGTGAACTTTTATAAAGAAATTACGTCACAGGAATAAGCTTTTAAAAGTCATTTTTCAAAAAAAAGGCTACCCAATAGAAAGAAGAAAATCTAAAGGGTAGCTTTTTTACTATAAGATTCAAATTTAAAACTACAGATACAAATACTTTTTTTTAAATCCTCATAAAACTTCATCAAGAGATATATTATGTTCATACAAGAATACAATTAATTTCATACATCTTTCTGCCATATGTTTTTTTATCGTACATTCTATTGGATCTATACTCAGATGATTTCCTTTAGCTTTATATGACGCATAAAGACAAGTTCCTCCACATAAATATCGAGCCCAGCATTCATTACATTTTTCTCTATGATTTATGTAAATGTCATGTTGAATTTTATTTTTATCTATTCCATCATAAATATTTCCATAACAGAAATCTTTATTATCTGTGAAATAAACACATGGATATATTTCACCTTTAGAATCCACAACAATCTGATTATTAAATTCACACCGCTGTATCATTTTTGTTTTTTGATAAAATGAATAAAATGCTAGCATACTCATATCTTGTTTTAATAAATAAAACAAACGGAAATCGTGTTTCAAAGCTGATTTTTCTAATGCGGTATATATTTCATCATAACCAAGTAACAATTCTTTTACATTTATTTCATTAAATGAACATTCACAGCCTGGACGTACAGGTGTTAAAGTAATTTGATTGAAACCTAATTCTTGTAAATGATTTATAATTTCTAACGGTCTTGGAAAATTAGCAGTTACAACAGCTGTAGCAATTAACTCAATTCCATTTTTTCGGAATATTTTCACATTTTTTATTACATCATCATAAGAACCATTACCTGTATTATATTTTCTATTCGCATTATGAACATCTTTTGGACCATCAATACTAATCCACAATGGATTTACATCACAGGCTTTTATAAAATCAATATACTCTTGAGAAGAACAGGTACCGTTTGTCATAAATCCGAATGCAACAAATGGCACTCTTCTTTTATGAATATATTTATCATATAATATTTCTAAACCCCATCTGTTTAATCTGAATATTCGCCATTTTCCAAGAACTCGTCTTTTTAAAAATTCACTTTTATCTCTTTCATTAAACATACTTTCTGAAATATTAAGTATGTCCATTAAATCTCGTTTACCTAATAATGAATTCAAATATTTAATTACTTCTTTTTTATCTTCACGTGGAAATTCTCCAAAATGATAAGGTTTTAAATCTTTTTCCAGTCTTTTATAAAAATCCATAAAACAAAAATCTTCAATATCTGATTCAATAAACTGATAATTCTCAAAATTAATATATTCTTCTGCAACTTGTTTAAGAATTGGTAAATCTATAGATGATTCAGATGTCATGGAATATGAAATAATAAATTGCGTTGCTTCTGGTCTATGCTTTTTAATTACAAATTCCAAAGTTTTTTTAATCGTATCAGCATTATTTACTGCAGGATCTGATTTAGCTCTAAAACAATAAGAACAATTAAGGTTACATCTGTTACTTGTATTTATCATTACTGTACATTTTTCATTTGGTGGAAGTGGCGCAATATAATCTTTCTTTGCTTTTTTTATTGCATAACAAAATGACAAAAATCTTAATCCTGCCTCTAATGAAATATTTGTAAAAACATTCAAATCTTCATTAATTATACCTTTTTCTATTAATTCTGTATCTAATCTGAAGATATTATGTGAATGAGAATCATAAATCCATGTACCATTTTCACCATTTATTCTGTAAAACCTTTTTGAATTATTTAACTGTAATATAATCTTTTTAATTTCATCAAATAGCATTGTTCCTCACTTTTTTTAAGTTTTTTAAACTCTCTCCAAATTGACAAATCTTCATTTATTCAAAATGTGATATAAACATATCATCCTTTTTTGAAAGCACGGTTATTTCTGTAATATCATAATAACCTACTTTAGTTTTGTAAGGTTTCTTTTCTTCATATTCCAAAAATCCAATTGGATTAAAGCGTCTGTAAACTTCTTGCAATATTTCTTTATCTTGATTTTTTCCTTCTTTGAAGAATGTACGAATTCCATGACCTGTTTCATCTAATGTACATTCATAAAATTCATCGCCACTTGGAACAAATCTTTTTTGTTTTATTTGATAACAATTCTGATAATTTGTTATACCCCAATACGACTTTTCATTGTCTTCCAATTTATATTGTGATTGTTGAATTAAATCATTATCTATTAACAATTCATTTATGCTAATACTATGATTAAAGATTCTTCTCTTTACGATTTTATTATTTGTAAATTCTATTTCATCAAAATTATCAAAAACATCACAAACATCATTAAAAGACAGCAATAATCCGATATCTTTTTTTTCTATTTTAGCATGGTAAGTTTTTTCAGACTCCCTAACAAAATTTTTGTTTACTATTTCGTAAGAATCTTCATTACAGTTAAATGTTGTTTTTTGTTTATAAAATACTTCACCATCATCTGTTACATTTACATAATACTTATCTGTTATTCGCCCTTCGGAATCAAAAAAATAATACAAATAACCTACATTTCGGTCGTATGAGTCACCATAGGATTTTCTTCCGTCTTTATCTAAATAATAACTTTCAATAGTTTTTTTGATTATTTTATTCTTTAACTTTTTGACATCCTTTACATAGAATTCATCTACAAAAAAAGGATTACGAATATTAAATTCGTATGATTCATCTGACTTATTAAAACAATCCTTAAATATTTTGGAAGAATAATCTTTTGCACATCCAGTTAAAACATTGCATAAAATCAATAATAAAAATACCGTTTTTTTCATTTTAAAATTCCCTTTATCTAATTGTATAAGTTTCAATTTTTTAAATCTTGTAATAAAGAATAGAATAATCCAATCCATCTAAGAGAATTGGTTTCTGTTCCTTTTTCCTTTGACGTAAATAAGTCATTTTACCTCTCTTTTGTTCAATTTTATTGAACTTCATTAGTTTTTTTATATAAAACACTACAATTGCAAATCATAATGTTTTATGCTTGTCAGTATTTAATAAGTGCGACCTTTTTCTTCCACGAAAGAATTCTAATATACTTCTAAAAATTCAATCGATTTACTTTTTTACACTATTCCCCAATGCACTGACAAATAACAGATCTCCATTTTACATTTCTATTCTATTTCAAGATGATTTTCTTCCCTGCTATTTCCACAAACTCTAAGTTTTTAAGATTTTTTAGATTAACTGATGAACATTTTACTCCATACCCAATATATAATTTTCTTAAATTGGGAAACATATTTATAAAATCCAGATTTTCAATAAATGCCATTTTTTGTAATTCAAGAACTTTAACTGATTTATATACATTTTGATTTTCGATTGAAACAGTTTTCATTTTTTCTACATCAAATAAAACTAAAGTTTCAATTGTTGCGCTATATTCTTTTTCAATTTTTGTTCCATTTTCCTGTATAAAACAAATTTTTATATTTTCCGCATAAAGATTTATAACAGAAAATAATATAAACAATACATTTAGTATAAGTATACGTCTCTTCATAATTTCCTTCTAAAACACTAATATCAATCTTTCACAACGAATTAATATATATATAAATATATATGTAGAATCACTACCTACTCTGTTTTTTTTTACTGAATTGGTACAAATGTTGCATACCCATCTGCTGCATGTCCATTAATATCTGTTTTAAAATTATATTGAACAGGTGTAGGATTATCGATTCCATCAGTCACATAGACCGTATAGTTAGACCCACTTCCAGCTGAATAATATTCCATATGATCATAAGTTCCGTTCCTATCCCAATCGTAGAATACATATCCAGAAGTATTATTCGGAACATAATTAATTGTTCCCTGTTCACTATAATAATTACTATAAATCTGATTAACCGTCTGAGAATTTCCATTCCAGTTACCAGGATTTTGAACACCATTATCAATTGCCAGATTGTATGCAATAATATCACAGTGATAATCTTTTACATTAGAAGGTGTCTGATACTTAAGTGTTGATGTATCTCGGTTATATCCACTTCCTCCACACGAACTAGAACTACTTGTACCTCCTACATAATAGCTTCCACCACCACTACAACTACTGCTGCTACTACTAATTAAACTTCCCGTACCACTTGAACTACCTGAGAAGCTGGAATATCCACCTCCTCCACAAGAACTACTAGCTCCTGCATTTCCTCCGCTAAAACTACCAATTGCTCCATTTACCTCGAGCAATTGCTCATAACTAAGAATAGAATAATCCAATCCATCTAAGATTGTTAGATTCTGTTCCTTTTTCTTTTGACGTAAATAATTCATTTTGGCCCTCCTCAGTTCAACTTTTTGAACTTTATCTTTTTTTTAATTATACTATAATTACAGGTATAAATTGTGATAATAGTATAATTGACAATCTTCTGTTAGAATATAAGATCAACTTTAATCCTTTCATATGATTCTCTGATAATTGAATCAAGATTATACATTGGAATCCAATTCAAAAGTTTTTTTGTCTTTGAATTATCAGCTATCAAACAAGCCTGATCAAAATCTCTTTTTTTTAAAATAGATATATTGATATCTCTTTTTGTAATCTTTTTTATTCTTCTAGCTATTGAATAAACAGAATAACCTTTTCCAAAACCAAGATTAAATATTTCTGAATTTGGATAATCTATTGCTTTTATAATAGCAGAAGCAACATCTTTTACATGAATATAATCTCTTATCAGAGTTCCATCTGGTGTATCAAAAGTATTACCAAAAATATTCATGTAATTGTTTTCCAAAGTCAAACTAATAATATCCTTTGTCTTTTTTCCAATGTTTGAATAACCAGCAACATTAAAACATCGAAAAATCACAAAATCTATATTACTTTTCTTTTTATACCATTTGAGTAGTTCTTCTGAAGTTTGTTTTATATATGAATAGAAACAGTTTATCTTGGTCGGAGAATTCTCATGAAGCTTGTTTCCCGACTCATAAACAGAAGATGATGAAAGATACACTACTTTTTTGCATCCATATTTTTCACAGGCAGTAAGTATATTTACCAAACCAACCAATTCATTATTTGCATATTTTGAAACATTTTCAGAATTTGAAATAGATTTTAAACCATAAAGAATTAAGGTTACATCTATATTCCATTCTTGATATACTCTTATTAGTTCGGAAGAAATCAATACATCACCCACATAAGACAGACAATTATTGTTTACTTGATGACTAAATGAGATAATATTATATTTTTTATCATTTTTTAGTGTTTGGATTACTTCACTGCCAATATATCCAGTTCCGCCAATAACAAGAACATTTTTTTTCACCTTTTTATCATCCTCCCCCATAAAAAGTCAGGAAGATTGTTTCAACAATCGATTGACTTTTTACACTGTTCCGTAATGTAATGAGGAACAGCATTTCAATGTAAGATAAAGCCACGCTATTTTAGCGGTTTTATCTTACACTCCTTTTTATTATTGATTTCTGATTATTCAAACAAAAAAATATGTCTTCAAATTTTCCATTTATATAAGTATCTATATATGTAACATCTTTATTTGAATTAACCCTATAGATTTTCATATATTTTTTTACAAAGTTTTCAAATAATCTTATAAATCGCCCTTTGTCTTTTATTTTCTCGTTCTTATGGATTTGATTAATAAAATCACAAACTTTTCCTATATCAAAATCAACAATACATGCAGAATTCGGATGATACTTATATGAAAGATATTTTTTTGGAATTATTATTCTTCTATATTTTTTTTTATTCAAATTTACTCTCCAATTAATATTAGTTACAGATTCTTCATGAATAAAATTCCAACTTTGAAGATAACCACCTAATTCACGTATCCATGCGGTTCTATATATTTGCATCCATGTACACATATAGATAAAATTATGAGGAATATTCATATATTTTCCATCTTCATAACATCTTATATAAAAAGCATCATATTCTTCATTATTCAAAAACTTTATGACTTCCTTCAAATCACCTTCCAAATTGTCATCATTATCAATTGTATAAAAATATTTTGTTTCAACATTATCTAAAATATTTTGACGGTTATTACCTATTCCAGGTTTATTACAAAAAATGTATTTTGTATTAACTTTACTTTTTAAAAGTTCATTTACATATTCTGGTGGACTTAATGATAAATCTTCTTTGTTTTCCGAAATAATAACATTTATAGGTTGCCCTTTTAAAAAATTAATAACATCGAAACTTATTTTATTACCGAATGTTGTTATTCCAATTGTTAAACAAGTATTCATTTTTGACCTTCCGTTTTTAAGTTAAAAAAATAATCTGATTTCTTAAACACAACCTTTGAAAATTCTATTCATAAGCAAAATCAATCGTTTTAAATCAAATAGCTGAAATAGCGCCATTTGATTCAACTTGAAATTTCTGCAGACATTCTTTTATTTTACTGTTTGCATAGTTCAAACAAATCCTAAACTTTCGAAAATTAATATATTCTTCAAGTTTATAAACTTAACGAAACATTTTGTGATCTTCTTATGCAAGTTTTACTTTATAAATAATATGTACAGACTATTAAGAATTTTTACGGAATTTTTAGAATTTTTTTGAAAAAATCTAAGAATAAAAAACTTGTAATACAGTAACAAACTTGTTTTATATTATAAATGTCTGTTCCTGCTTTCTCCTATAGGGTCTCTCCCTTATTTATCAAAAAATTTTTTAAAAAAAATTCAAGACATAAAAGATGTAAAAAATTATCAATATATTCAAATAAAAACGTATGTAGAAAATTCGGCTTACAACATTAATATCAAGTTAAGATATATCACCGGTAAATTACAAACCTTTGAAAGTACTTATGTTGATTCAAACTTCAGTTCACAACATTTGACAATTGTTCTGGCTATTCAACAATCTAATTTCTAATGTAGTAAAACTCTGTATAAAAAAAGTTTAGACATTAAAAAAATTAATTATTAGGACAAATGTCGAGTTTTGAATTTTTATTGAGGGGGCAGTACAACCCCTCAAAACGGCGAAGTCAAGACCTTAAGCGTTAGCGTGCCTTGACTCGACGTATTTTTAGGGTGGCTTTTTGCTTCGCAAAAAAAGCGAGAAATGCATAGCATTTTCTCGTCCCGAGTTTGCATTGCAAACTTGCGCTTTTCAGGGTTACGTACGCACTTCGTGCTACCTTCATTCCTTCGCTCCGCTTCGGAACTGGCTTCGCCAGCCCTTACAATCCTTGCCACGATTTGTAAATCAAATACTCGAAATTGAACCTATTATTAGTCTGTATTATGTAGCAAGAGTTTTTAAAAACGCAATCTTTGTAAACAAGGTTAACTCCATAAATTAAATGGGAGCCTTAGATTATTAATATTATTTTCAGTCTGATTTGTAAGGAATTTTATAAAAGAAATTACGAGCAATTCTTGACGTTATCACCAGTATTAATTTTTTTTATTTAATGAAAAACTTTCTGGTAACAATTCGCCTAAAGTGAATATTTTATAATCTGTTTCAGATTTTGCAAGAATTATTTTAAAATCTTTTGAACAAAACTCAGATAGAACTTGTCGACAAACACCACAAGGTGGACAGAATTCATTTATTTCCACCTTTCGGTTTTCATTCTCTGCTCCACCAACTATACAAATAGCTTCAAATTCTTGAAATCCTTCACTCACAGCTTTAAAAATAGCAGTTCTTTCAGCACAAATACTAGGTCCAAAAGCAGAATTCTCAATATTGCATCCTGTAAAAATCCTTTTCTCAGATTTATTATTAACTTTACAAAGCAAAGCTGCACCAACATGAAAATGAGAATAAGGAACATAAGAATAATCAGTCATCATAATTGCTTTTTCAATAAGTTGTTTGTATTCCATAAAAAATAGTATATCATATTTTTTTATAGAATCAATCTTCGAAAATCCTTAATACTGAATGGAATCGTTAAACTGAATCCCAAATTTATCAAACTTTTAAGATTCAGTTTAAAATCAACTGATTAGGTAATGTCTGCTCTAATTCAAGAATTATTACAAACATTACAAAGTAGGAATCATAATTTTATCATTAATGTAAATTGACTAAACTTTCTTCATTAAGTCAGCAATTGTTACACTATCAAGATATGTTTCAATAAGGTCGTCTAATTTTCGCCACATATTCACTGTTCGGCAATTTTTTTCTTTCTCACATTTAGGAGCTCCTGATTCCAAACATGCAACTGGAGCTAAGGTTCCTTCTGTAAGCCTTAAAATATCACCTACACGATATTCTTCTGGTTTTCGGTTTAACATATATCCACCACCCTTTCCATGAATTGCATCTACAAATCCATTTTTGGAAAGTAGTGTCATAATAGATTCCATATACTTTTGCGAAATTTCCTGCCTTTCTGAAATTTCTTTTAATGGAATACGTTCATCTGGTGAATGTTCAGCCATTTCTACCAGTACACGTAACGCATAACGTCCTCTTGTTGAAACTATCATTACAATTGACCGCCTTCTACAACCAAAGAATCCGCATCAGAATTTGGTCCATAAACAGGTCTCAAAGTTGCTTCATAATCAGCATGGAAAAAATTCTCTGCAGCCAATGATTTGATTTCTTCGTTAATCCAGTTCAAAAGTGATTCATTTCCTTTAGAAACTGCAGGTGCAATAGTATCTAACGAACCAAGTGATTCAATTCCAACTGCAAAACCAGGATTTTCAATAGCCCAAGCCAAAACTTCTGTATTATCTGTAGAAAGACCAACTCCACGACCATCAATCAAAGCATTGTAAGCCTCTGAATATTGATCGAACTTGAGCAGATTTACTTCAGGATAATTATTTGTGAAAAAAGTTTCTGCTGTAGTTCCTTTAGAAATAATCAAAGTTTTACCTTTCAGCTGTTCTACATCAGTTATAAAATCCTTTTTTTCATTTGAAACAACACCAAGTGCACATTTCATATAAGGAAGTGCAAAATCAACTTTTTCTGCACGTTCTGGAGTTACAGTAAAGTTTGCCAATACTAAATCAACCTTTCCTGTCTGCAAAACTTCAACTCGAGCTGCTGCTTCAACTGGAACATACTTTACTTTTACACCTAAATCTTTTGCAATTCTGTCGCCAAAATAAACATCGTACCCCTGATATTTACCATATTCATCAACATATCCGAAAGGTTTTTTATCACTAAAAACGGCAATTTTGATAGTTCCGCTTTTTTTGATTTTATCTAAAGTACGATATTTTGCTTTTGGAACAGCACAAAGACTTGCAAAAACAACTAAACTTAATAATACACCAGAAATCAATTTTTTTGAAATAATTTTTCTCATAATACACCTCTTTTTTTTAGGACAAATGTCGAGTTTTAAATTTTTTTTCTTTGGGTGGCTTTTTGCTTCGCAAAAATCAGGCTTTTCAGGGTTACGCTATCGCTTCATTCCTTCGCTCCGCTTCGGAACTGGCTTCGCCAGCCCTTACAATCCTTGCC
>JALFAW010000267.1 GCA_022773305.1 Spirochaetia bacterium | reverse complement strand
CTCTGGTATGACAATCTTACAGCACGAGCCAGCGGCAGCCCCAAAAAAAGTCTTTTTGCCCTGTGTCTCACTCCCTCGCGCCAACTTTTATGAAAATATTTTTTATAATGTGTTTACCCTGAAAAAATCATCACCTTTTCTTGATTATAACAAAAAAACTAATTAATATATAGAACGAAACACTGATTTTGAATAATAGGTTCAATTTCGAGTATTTGATTTACAAACTGTGGCAAGGATTGTAAGGGCTGGCGAAGCCAGTTCCGAAGCGTAGCGAAGGAATGAAGCGATAGCGCAACCCTGAAAAGCGCGAGTTTGCATTGCAAACTCGGGACGAGAAATGCTATGCATTTCTCGCGTTTTTTGCGAAGCAAAAAAGCCACCCTAAAAATACGTCGAGTCAAGGCACGCTAACGCTTAAAGCCTTGACTTCGCCGTTTTGAGGGGGTTGTAATACCCCCTCAATAAAAAAATTCAAAACTCGACATTTGTCCTAATAACCAAAATGATAGAAAAACATTATTCTTTGTTGATTTTTAATTCTCTCAAAATGATTTTTGCAGGAATCTGTTCTATCTGCATTGCCTCGTTATTTAATCTGGACTTCGCAGTTTCCGCTGGAATTGTCGCCATGCTGTCCATCATGCCTTCAAAAAAGGAAACTTTTCATACCGCTTTTTCCAGATTGGCAGGTTTTCTGACAGCACTTTTTATCAGTTTTATATGTTTCAATATTTTCGGAATCACACTGACAGCCTATTTTATCTATCTTATTTTGTACATTTTCCTCTGTCAATATTTTCAATGGTTTTCTTCAATTGTAATGAATTCCGTCTTAATCTCGCATTTTCTAACATTTGGAAAAATGGATCTATCCACAGTATTAAACGAAATCTTTATATTTTTAATTGGCGTAACTTTTGGAATTCTTGTAAATCTTCACCTTCACAAAAAACAATTCCAAATAAACAAACTCAAAACGCAACTTGATGATGAAATAAAGAAAATTTTAAACAGAATGGCAAAACGAATTATTGATGAACAAATGGAAAACTACGATGGAAGTTGTTTTGAAAAGCTTTATGAAATCCTTTTTGAAGCAAAAAAACTCGCTCTCGAAAATTCCAAAAATCAGTTTAAACCAGAAACCTATGACATAAACTATATCAATATGCGTCAAAATCAGATACAAATTCTTTATGAAATGTACAAAAGAGTCAAAAATATCCAAACACCACCATTAACCGCAAAAATGATTAGTGATTTTTTAAACAAAACAGCTTGTGAATATCACACAGAAAACGACTGCACTTCCCTATTACATGAACTAGACACAATCAAATTAAAGATGAAAGAAAAACCATTACCACAAACAAGAGATGAATTTGAATCAAGAGCAGAACTTTACACACTTTTACAACTCATTACAGAGTTTTTGAATTTAAAAAACAGTTTTATCCTTCCACTCAAAAAATCATTTTAAGACACTCATAGGATTAATAAGTTTTCCATTTTTATAAACAGTAAAATGAAGATGAGGTCCCGTAGAATATCCAGTAGAACCAACAAGTCCTATTCTAGTTCCCTGACTCACCCACTGCCCTTTTGTAGCAATAATTTTTGACATATGAGCGTACAAAGTCTGGTATCCGTTTCCATGATCAATAATCACATAATTTCCATAAACACGATTTATACCTGCAGTTATAACCTTTCCACTCATTGAAGCATAAATCGGAGTACCAGTTGGACAAGCCATATCCACCCCAGTATGAAATGATTTTACACCAGCAATTGGATCAATTCTAGAACCATAAGGAGAACTCCAACGAAATTTAGCAGAAATTGGCATTTTGAACATATCACCCATGGCATTCTGTAACGTTTGTTTATCAAGTCCTACACCAGGAATAAATAGTTGCTGACCTTTTTGTAAAACTTCAGAAGAAAGTTCGTTCACATCTACAAGAGTTTCAAGTGAAACACCATATTTTGAAACAATTGCATTCAAAGAATCACCATTTTTTACAGTATAAATTACACCATCAATCGATGGAATTTTCAATTTTTGACCAGCTGCAAGCTGACGCACGTTTCCAATATCATTTACAGAAATCAAAGTCGAAATATTCGTAAGCCCAAATTTTTTTGCAATACCACTAATGGTATCACCAGAACGAACAGTATAATTTTTGTAAGTCACTGGCTCACTAAAATGCATAGATATATCAAAAGAATTTTCCGAATCCAAAATATTACCAGATTCATCAACATTTAAAATCCCTTCAAGAGCAAAGTTTTTCATAAGTTTGTTCAGATTTTCAATATCAAAAGATTCGTTTTGCAACTCTAGAGGATTTGTAAAATTAATTTTGTAATCAACGATTCTTAAAATAGAAAATAAAACTGCCATAGCAATAATTACAATAGACAATGAAAAAACAATCGTTTTAATATTTTTTTTCAGAATTACAAAAAGATTCGTAACGACGCTTCCAATAATTTTGAAAATGCTTTTGATACTTACAGTTTTTTTTACCCTTTGAGGAGCAAAAGTTTTCAAAGTAGGTGCAAAAGGTTGATAAGTTAAAGTTTTATAACTTTCCCTTCTGCTGAATTCAAAATTACGAAAATTAAAATCCGATAAAAACCTTGTTTTTCTACTTTTTCTATTTCCCTGAACAAAACTTATAATTTCCATATTTAAATTTTCGGCAAATTTTCAATAATTTTAAGAAAAAATCCAGTTTTTTTATATCAATTCTTTTTTTTATTTTCAGCAAAATTCAATTTCCCAGTCGCCTTCCGCTGTTCGCTATCCGCTCAGCCCTTCGGGCCCGCCTCCGGCGGCAGCTCCAGCCTCGGTGCGCTGTACAGGTTAAAACCCTTCAGATTACACACCTCATTACAAAAAAAGGGGGACAGACCTTGTTTAAAAAGGGGACAGACCTTGCTTAAAAAGGGGACAGACCTTGTTTAAAAGAGGGACAGACCTCACAAAAAATCTTTTAAAAATGGAAATTCTTGCAAAAATTCTTGATTTGGGAAATTTTTATTAATTTCTTCTATTCTATTAATATCTAAACAGTTTTCTTTGTCTTGTTTTTTTTCTGCAAGTGACAAAAATTTCATTCGTTTTTCTTCAATGTCACTCTTTGTAAGGAAATCTTCCAACGGAATATAACTAAATCCTGGAATTCTTAAACTTTTTTTACAAAGTGAAAAATTCTTTATTTCAGGAAAATTTGCAATTCTTGATTCAAACCACCATGCAAACATTTTCATTCTTGAATCAGTTAATACTTTTGTTCCGTCAAAAGAATTTTCAAAGGAAGTATCGGCACTAAAAAGAATTTTTGTTGTTTGATATTCTGCAGAATTAACTTTATTAGAAACTGTATGAAAAGTCTGTTCTGAAGAACTACCTTTAATATGAGTTTGTTTTTCAGTAAAAGAAAAATCAAGTCCAGCTGTATAAATTTCTTTAGCACCGCAAAATTTTGCAAAATTCCATGCACAACTTGCAACTGAACCACCCGCTCCCAAATCACCTAATTTATCAAAAATATCAAGTCTTCTTTCAAAATAGTTTCCAATTGGAAATTGAGAATTGCATAAAAAAATGTTTCTGCATTCAAAACCAAAAACAGGAGGATAAACAGAGATTTCTGTAATCAAAAAAGAATTTTTTGCCTGCAAATTTGCAATGTGTTTATAAGCCCAAAACTGAGGATCAGTCAAAATCACAAAATCTGGTTCAACATTCGCTTTTATAAATGCCCACAAAACTGTTTCAACACAGATAATTATGCACTTTTTTTTTATTACAGACAGAAAAGGTAAAATTTCATTTACAGAAGGACCGGCTCCCACAATCAAAAATGGTAAACCATCTGAAGCTTTATCACAGAAAATTCCAATTCCTTCATGCTTTGAATATTGAACAATATTTTTTATGGAATTTTTACACCATCTTTTTCCAAATTTCTTGAAAGTAGCAGTATTTATCTTATTTTTTTGAATATTTCTCTTCACTAATTGTTTTAGCTGCTCAAAATACTCTTTTGCATGATTAGTAAACGCAGGAATATCAAAGAAAAAACAATCAAGAATTCCAGAATTTCCAATATTAAATTTTTGACCATTTTCCAAAAGTGAAATCACCTGATCATACTGACAACTCACTGCAAAAACCAAATTCTCTACATTAAAAACTTCAGATAAATCAGTTAATGCAAGAGCAGCAAGAAAATGTTCAATTTCTGGTTCAATTACAATCAGTTTTTTATCTTTATAAACTTTGCTCCATTCCACAAGATGATAGCCCAATCCAAAGCCGTAAAAAACTGTCGTTCCTTTTTGAGCAACTTCCACTGTATTCACAGCATTAAAAGCTTCTTTTTGCGGATTATAAGAAGAATGAAGTCGTGTTTCATTTTCAATTGCAAACAGTTGACCATTCTTCGCCTGATTTATCTGCCAGAATGGAACTACTAAATCTTCCGCACAATACTTTTGAATTAAATCATTATAATCTTTCTGCAAAATCTCAGCAAATTGAGGAAATCTTTTTGAAAACAATGAAAAGTTTTTATTCCAGATTGAGTTCAATTACCATATTCTCCGAAATTGGTGTTCCAGGTTCTGGACTTTGACTTGTAACCCAACCACTTCCATTTATATTCAGTTTTATGTTTTGATTTTCCAAAAGAGGAAGTAAATCTTTTCGAGTTTTTCCCGTAAAATCTGGAACAGTTTCTCCAAGCACAATTTGATTTGAACCAGAAATCTTAATAACTCCGCTATGTTCCAGCGATGCCGCTCCACCACGGCTTATTCCCAAATGGTCAACTATCAAATCAGCTGCTTCTCCAATAACTGGGGCAACAATTCTTCCACCATAAGTTTCCCCTTTTGCTTTTTGCACAACAATGTAAAGAATAATTTGTGGGTCATCTATAGGAAAAATTGCCATACAACTTGAAAGAAAGTCTGTAGAACTATATCCGCCGTTAACTTTATCAGCCATCTGTGCAGTTCCTGTTTTTACACCAATGGCAACATCCTTTAGATTTGCACGAGAACCAGTCCCAGCTTTTGCAGTAGTTTCCATGCAGCTTAAAATGTAATCTGCAGTATTCTTTGAAAAAACTCTTGTTTTATATTTTGGTTCATTCTCATAAAAAATAGAACCATCTTTGTTTGTGATTTTGTGGATAAATGTTAACTGAAGTGGTATTCCTTCATTAGCGTACGCTGTAGCGGCTTGAACCATTTGTAGTGCTGAAACACTAATTTCCTGACCAATTGCAATTGTTTGTTTTGATCTTGCAGACCAGGATTGACTTGAAGGATCTTTTACAAGTCCTGAAGTTTCTCCCGGCAATTCAACGCCAGTTTTAGAACCAAATCCCAAAAGTCTAATTCTTTCTATAAATTCTTCTTCTGAAATTCTATCACTGATTTGACAAAGAACATCGTTACAAGAATAACGCAAACCGTCTTTTGGAGTGCACCAACCATGATGCTCCAAACAAGAAATACGAATGGATTCTCCTGAAGGAAGTCGTTTTTCGTATAATCCATCACATAAAAAAGAATCATTTGGAGAAATACCGTGAGTTTCGTATACAATTCCAACTGTAAAAATTTTGAAAACAGAACCAGGTTCATAAGCTGTCATTGCAGGATAATCAATCTTAGTTTCTAACGGAGATGAACCATAATCATTCAAATCAGCAGAAGGCAATCCAATATATGAAAGAATTTCCCCAGTTTTTGAATCACATGCCACAAGCATCATTGATTCCGCTTGAGTTTGTTCCATCACTTTATGACAGATTTTTTCCAATTTATATTGAAGATTTGCATCTATGCTTAAAAAGATATTTCGTCCTTGAGGAATTTCCAATCCATTATTTCTGATTTCTTCTATCATTTCATCTGAAATTTCTGGAGCAAGAATTTGTTGTTGAGAAAATTCTATACCAGCAAGACCTTTCCCATCATCGCCCATGTATCCAATGAGCTGAGAAGCAAGAGAATTATTTGGATAGGTTCTTCCAGGAATTTTTTCGTAACTCACAAAATTATAATTTTTGGATTCTGTAATTTTTTGAACGTTTTCGTATTCTTCCTGCGTAATTTTCTTTTTTATATATACAAAGTTTTTGGAAGATGACAAGATTTTTCTGAGTGAATTTTTATCAAGTTCCAAAGGTTCGCTTATATCGTTGATAAATTTTTCGGTAAGTTTTGCTTTTTCACGTAAATCTTTCAAGGTTACGCCAACATGATAAAAATTCGTTTGTACAGCAAGAGGATAACCTGTTCTATCAACAATTGAACCACGTTCAACCAAAGGTTCATTTTGTGCGATTGCACCAACTGGTAACAAGGCTAGTTTTGCATACCTAAAAACTACAGCTACCAGACAAATGAGACAAAATACAAAAAAAATGATTACATTTCGTTTTTTAAAAAAACTGTTCAATTGCAACCCACCTGAATGTAATTATAATCTCATTTTGTAAAAAATTCTATATTAATGGAAACTTTTAAAAAAATTACTATGTCAAATGTCGAGTTTTATTTTTTATATTCTTGGTGGCTTTTTGCAAAGCAAAAAACAGGCTTTGCGCACTTCGCCGACTAACCGCGGCTCATCCGTCGTAAAAACTTCGTTTTTACTTCCCAAGTTTTGCAAGCAAAACTTGCTACGCTTACGCTTCGGGACTGCCTGTGGCAGGTGCTCCAATCCTTGCCACAAAAAAATTGAAATCGAACCTGCTAATCAAGTTTTTAGTTTGCAGAACCTACAAGGCACATCCACTCTGCTTCAGCACACAAAGTATCACCAACGTATGCTTTTCCTGCTTGCTTAATCATTTTTGGACTTGTTCTTAGATATGTGATTTCCATACGCACTTTATCTCCAGGACGTACCTGGTTTCTAAATTTAACTTTATCCAAAGTAGCAAAAAAGAAAAGACCATCTGCTGGAACTATTCCCTGATAACGCAATGCTGCGCCTCCAGCTTGTGCCATTGTTTCGCACAGAATTACTCCTGGAACTACTGGATATTCTGGAAAGTGTCCTTTAAAAAAGAATTCATTTTCTGTGAAAGTATGTTCACAAACACAACCTTTTTCATCTGCACTGATAATTGCATCTACAAATAAAAATGGTTCACGATGTGGTAAAAGTGATTTGATATCTGTTGTTAATGCCATAATCTATTCCTTATTATGTTTCTGGGGGCGTTGCGGGGGCAATGTGGAAAATCATTTTTGCCCCCGCTGGGGTGGGTGGTGTAAGCCCAAAGGGCTGAAACCAGGGAGGGGGCTCCCTCCCCCATTATTTTATTTTACTTTTTTGAGGATGATTGCTCCGTTATGACCACCAAAACCGAAAGTTGCCGACATAGCTGCGTCAACGTTCATTTCAATTCCTTTGTTTGGAACGTAGTCTAAATCACAACCGCCTTCTACATCAACTTCATCAAGGTTTTTTGTGCATGGAACGAAACTATCCTGAATTGCTTTTACACAAGCCATAGCTTCGATTGCACCTGTGGCACCAAGACAGTGTCCGTGCATTGATTTTGTTGAAGAAATTTTGAGTTTTTTTGCATTTTCTTCACCGAATGCAATTTTTATCATTTTTGTTTCTGAAGGGTCGTTGATTTTTGTTGAAGTTCCGTGTGCATTGTAATACTGGATTTCAGAAGGTTCCATTCCAGCATCTTTTAATGCACGTGTCATACATTTTGAACCACAAACTCCGTCTGGATTTGGAGAAGTAAGATGATAACCGTCACAAGAAGCTCCGTATCCAGCAACTTCTGCGTAGATTTTTGCGCCACGAGCTTTTGCGTGTTCATATTCTTCAAACATCATAATGCAGGCACCTTCGCCCATTACAAATCCATTTCTTTTTTTATCAAATGGACGGCTTGCTTTTGTAGGATCTTCATCAAATCCTGTTGAAAGTGCATGCAAAACTTCAAAAGCAACTACACCAAACTGACAAATTGTAGCTTCTGCACCACCTGTAAGACATGTATCACAACGTCCTGAACGAACCATATCGAAAGCTGCTCCTAAGGCATCTGTTCCTGAAGAACAAGCTGTTGCAATTGACTGAACTGGTCCGTGACAGCCAAAATTAATTGCAATGTTTCCGCCCACTTCGTTTGGAATGAGTTGTGGAATTGCCATTGGGTTTGTTTTTACAAATCCTAGTTTCTGCATTGAAAGAATAGATGCTTCGGTAACTTCAAGTCCGCCAATTCCAACTCCCAAAACTACTCCAGTTTCATCTAGAACTTCTGCATTTCCCATCAATCCTGAATCATCAAGACACTGTTTTGCTGCAGCCACACCAAACTGTGTAAAACGAGCCATTTTTCTTGCATCTTTTGAATCCATATAATCGCCTGGATTAAAGTTTTTTACTTCGGCAGCATAGTGAACTTTATTTATAGAAGCATCAAACTGTGTAATTGGTGCGATACCGCTTTTTCCAGCTTTGATGTTTGCCCAAAACTCTTCTACTGTGTTTCCAATCGGAGTGATTGCTCCCATTCCAGTAATTACAACTCGTCTTTTTTCCATCGTTTTTCCTCGCAATATATTTTTTTTGGGAAAGGCAGATTTCTGTTTTCCCAATTAAATTATTTTTTTTGTTTTTAGGGCTTTTTATGCACCCATTCCACCGTCAACTCCCAAAACTTGAGCAGTAACGTAACTTGACAAATCTGAACCAAGATATAATGCAGCATTTGCAATGTCTTCAGGCTGACCTGCACGTTTCAGTGGAATCTGTGTAAGCCAGGCTTCTCGTGCTTTTTCGTTTACAGCCGCTGTCATATCTGTTTCAACATAACCTGGAGCAATTGCATTTACGCGAACGCCGCGACTTCCAACTTCCTTTGCCAAAGATTTTGTGTATCCTATTAATCCGGCTTTTGATGCTGAATAGTTTACCTGTCCTGCTCCACCGTGAATTCCTACGATACTTGTCATATTGATGATAGAACCGTTTCGTGCTTTTATCATTGCATTTGAAACTATCTGACTGATTACAAAAACCGCTGTCAAATTTACATCGATTACTTTCTGCCAGTCTTCAATTTTCATTCTAAAAGAAAGTGTATCTTTTGTAATTCCAGCATTATTCACAAGAATGTCAAAATTTCCTGCTTCTGCCAAAGCTGATGTTATTACTTTTGCAAGTTCTTCATGATTTGCAACATCAGCACAAATTTCATGAAATTTTGTATTGTTTTCTGCAGCAATTCTTTCCAATTCTTCGCGAGCAGCACTTGGTTTTGAACACAATCCCCAAACTTCAGCACCTTCTAAAAGGTATTTCTCAACAATTTTTCTACCAATTCCACGACTGGAACCTGTAACTAAAGCTTTTTTATTTTCTAACAATGCCATTTTTGTCCTCTTAATCAAAATAATTTTATAAAAAAAGGTCGAATTCTAAGTTTTTTTTGGGGTGGCTTTTTGCTTCGCAAAAAAAGCGAGAAATGCATAGCATTTCTCGTCCCGAGTTTGCATTGCAAACTCGCGCTTTTCAGGGTTCCGGCGTCAAAGCGCCTTCATTCCTTCGCTACGCTTCGGAACTGGCTTCGCCAGCCCTTACAATCCTTGCCACGGTTTAAAAAGAATGCTTAAAATCAAATCTTTTACAATTTTTTGAAGATGATTAATTTAAAATCACCTTCGGAAAATAATTAAAGATTTGCCAATGTTTCAACAGAGTTAACACTGATGCATTTTCTTTCTTCGGCATATGGTGTTTTTGCCCAAAGTCCAGCCAAAACAGAACCAACACCAGGTTCAATCAAACACCATTCATTATCTTTATCTGCAGAAATCATATCTGCAAGAACTTTTTCTTCATCTGTCCAGCGAACTGGATTTGTAAGGTGCAAAACTGCATTCTTTTTGATTTCTTCGCCATCAGTAGCACGATTTCCAGTAACATTACTGAATAAAACTTCTGTAGGATTATTGAAAGTAACATCTGCAATTGCGTTTTTAAAATTATCTGCTGCTTCCTGCATTAAAGGACTATGGAAAGGTCCTGCTACTGCAAGTTTTAATGCTCTACGCGCCCCAGCTTCTTTTGCTTTTACTTCAAGTTCTGATAAAGCTTGTGCAGTTCCACTTACAACAGTTTGCACGCTACTATTTAAGTTTGCTGCATAAGCATCCTTAATTGAATCTGCAAGTTCAATTACTTTTTCTGGTGGAAGTCCGAGTACTGCCATCATTCCAGGAGGATTTCCTTCATTTGCTGCTGCAATATTCTCACAAGTTGCCTGCATTATTTTTCCACGCTGATAAACAACATTGATTACATCTTCAAAACTCAAAACACCAGCAGCATACAAAGCAGGGAATTCTCCAAGACTAAATCCCATTGCAGCCGAAGGTTTAATTCCTTTTGTTTCCAAAACTTTCATAACAGCAATTGAAGCAGTTGTTATTGCAAGCTGACTGTTATCGCTACGATTTAAAAAAGCCTGTTCTGATTCCCACATAAGTTTTGCCATATCAACGCCTGTAATTCTTGTAACATCATCAACGACTTTTTGGGCTTCAGGATAAGCTTCGCAAAGGTCTTTAATCATTCCTGTTACTTGAGCTCCCTGACCTGGGAATAAAAACGCATACTTCTTCATTTTAAACCTCGTAAAAAATAAATTTGGTTAAGACAGGCGGATTTTTCGGGAATGTAAGATTTATTTCAGTAGAATATCAACCGAATCATAAAATACTTCCGTTTTCTGTCTTTTTTATAATTTCAAAATGACACTTTTTGTTATTTTTGTCAAACTTAATTAATAATAGAATAAAGTGTATCGTTGTTTTTGTCAATAAATATAGCAAAAATATAGCAATTTTTTATAAAAAAAGTAAAATTAGTCGCGTTATTCAGTATACAGCATTCCCATTTTATATTAGGTTCAATTTCGAGTATTTAATTTACAAACCGTGGCAAGGATTGTAAGGGCTGGCGAAGCCAGTTCCGAAGCGAAGCGAAGGAATGAAGCGATAGCGTAACCCTGAAAAGCCTGTTTTTTGCGAAGCAAAAAGCCACCCTAAAAATAAAAATTCAAAGCTCGACATTTGTCCAATTATTTTTTTACAAATTTTTCCTTTATGTAAAATATCGTGAAAAAATGCTATGCACATTCACATACTAAACTTTTTATACTTTGCATTATTTCAACTTGAGTTTTTGGTTTTTCATTAATTCAAATAAAATTATTTCTCTTTTTCTGATTATACAAAAAATTCTCAAAATCTGAAGTTTGAACTTTTATTTCTTTTTAAGTAGTGGTATAATTTTTACATTTCATATTGTTATTTTAACGAAAAATAACAATAACATTTTATTCCAAAAATTTTTAGGAGAATTTTTATGGAGTTTGTTTTAAATGGAACATTTTGGGCATTGATTCCTGCAATTGTTGCCATAGTTTTAGCACTTTGTACAAAAGAAGTTTATTCTTCATTGTTTATCGGAATCATTATTGGTGGAATTTTCTTTGCTATTGATTCTGCATCAGGTTTTTCTGGATTTTTAAACCATGTTTTCAGTGACTGTCTTGTTGGTTCATTGTCAGATTCATATAATGTCGGAATTCTTGTTTTCCTTGTCATTTTGGGAATTCTTGTAGCTCAAATAAACAAAGCTGGTGGCTCTACAGCTTTTGGTAATTGGGCTAAAAAACATATAAAATCAAAAGTCGGTGCACAAGTTTGTACAATTATACTGGGTATTCTGATTTTTATAGATGATTATTTCAACTGTCTCACTGTAGGTTCTGTAATGAAACCTGTCACAGATAAATATGGAGTTTCTAAAGAAAAACTTGCTTATCTGATTGATTCAACCGCTGCACCAATCTGTATCATTGCACCAATATCTTCATGGGCAGCTGCAGTTGCCGCATTTGTTTCAGGAAGTGAGAACGGTATTCAACTTTTCTGCAAAGCAATTCCTTTCAATTTTTACGCAATCTTTACTATTATAATGATGTTTTCAATGGTTTTTATGCGTTTTGAATTTGGAAGTATGTCAAAATATGAAAAAGCACTTTCGATTATGGAAGAAAAAACTGAAAACAACGATAATTCTCAAATAAATAAAGGAAGAGTCATTGATTTAATTTTACCAATCATAGTTTTGGTTGTACTTTGTGTTGTTGGTATGATATATTCTGGCGGATTCTTTACAAAGATGGTTGAAGTTGAAGAAAATCTTGTTCCAAATGAAAGTTATTTAAATTTGATTACAGCTTTTTCAAATTCTGATGCTTCAGTTGGGCTTGTACTCGGCTCTTTTGGCACACTGATAATTACAATAATCTTTTATTTAATACGAAAAGTTTTGAAGTTTTCTGATATTTTATCATGTGTACCAGAAGGATTTAAAGCTATGGTTCCAGCAATTTTAATTTTATCTTTAGCATGGACACTAAAATCTATGACAGATAGTCTTGGTGCAAAGAACTATGTTGCTGGGCTTGTAGAAGGTTCAGCAGCGGGTCTTAAAATGTTTCTTCCAGCAATTATTTTCATAATTGCATGTTTTCTTGCATTTGCAACTGGTACATCATGGGGAACTTTTGGTATTTTAATTCCTATCTGCATAGCTGCGTTCCCGGAAGGAACCATCAGAATTATCTGCATTTCAGCCTGCATGGCTGGTGCAGTTTGTGGTGACCATTGTTCTCCTATTTCCGACACAACTATTATGGCAAGTGCTGGAGCACAATGCAATCACGTAAATCATGTTTCAACACAACTTCCTTATTCAATTTCTGTTGCTTCAATTTCTTTTGTGTCATACATTGTTGCAGGACTTACACAAAACCTTGGCACAACTTTTAGTGCAATTATTTCATGGATAGTAGGCATTATATTACTTTTTGGATTCCTTATCTTTATGAAAAAAAGAGTTACAAAAAAAGCATAAAAAACAATAAAGACGAAGTCAAATTATCTTTCGCTAAGATTTTGAACTTCGTCTTTTTTTCTCATTTTTTTCTACTGAAGTATTGCACCTTTATCTGCACTTGAAACAAGTTTTGCATAACGTGCAAGGTAACCAGATTTTACTTTTGGTTCAGGTGCTTTCCAATTCTTCTTTCGTTCAGCAAGCTCATCATCGCTCACTTTTAAAGTAATTTTATAATTATTGATATCAAGTTCAATTAAATCACCTTCTTGAACCAAAGCTATTGGTCCTCCGTCGGCAGCTTCTGGTGAACAATGTCCAAGAGAGGCTCCCCTTGTAGCACCACTAAATCTGCCATCAGTAATCAAAGCTACCTGTTTGTCAAGTCCTTGTCCAGCAAGTGCGGCAGTAACAGCCAGCATTTCACGCATTCCTGGTCCACCTTTTGGACCTTCATATCTGATAACAACAACATCACCTGGTTTAATCTGTTGTTTTTGTACTGCATCCATTGCTTCACTTTCATCGTTGAATACTCGTGCAGGACCAGTATGATACATCAATTCTTTTGCACAGGCAGAACGTTTTACTACAGTTCCATTTGGCGCTAAATTTCCAAACAAAATTGCAATACCACCATTATCACTAAATGGATTTTCAATAGGTCTTATAATTTCAGGATTTCGATTTTTAACATTTTTTATATTTTCTTCGATTGTTTTTCCTGTTACAGTCATTAAACTTGTATCAATTAAATTTTTCTTTGCAAGTTCTTTTAACACAGCCTGAACACCGCCCGCATCATCAAGTTGACACATAAATGTGTGACCAGCTGGAGCTAAGTGACAAAGATTTGGTGTTTTATTAGAAATTTCATTAACTTTATGTAAATCGATAATCAATCCAGCCTCATGAGCAATTGCAGGCACATGTAACATTGTATTTGATGAACAACCAAGAGCCATATCCACAGCAAGGGCATTTTCAAAATGTTTCGAAGTTAACATGCAGCGTGCTGTAATATTTTTTTCCAAAAGTTCCATTACTTTCATGCCAGCATGTTTTGCAAGTGCTATTCTTTTTCCCATTGTAGCAGGAATAGTTCCGTTACCTGGAAGTCCCAATCCAATTGCTTCTGTTAGACAATTCATAGAATTCGCAGTAAACATTCCAGAACATGCACCACAACCTGGACATGCAATCTGTTCCATTTCTTTTAGTTGTGCTTCAGTTATTTTTCCAGAAGCAACAGCACCGACTGCTTCGAACATATCAGTCAATGAAAGATTTTTATCAGAATAAGGATTTCCATCTTCATGTGATGGCAAATGACCTGGCATCATTGGTCCACCAGAACAAAAAACAGTTGGTAAATCAAGACGGGCTGCAGCCATAAGCATACCAGGAACAATTTTATCACAGTTTGGAATCATCACCAATGCGTCAAACTGATGAGCTTTTGTAACACATTCGATAGAATCTGCAATCAATTCTCTTGTGACAAGAGAATATTTCATGCCTTCATGACCCATAGCAATTCCATCACAAACTCCAATTGCAGGAAACTCGATTGGTGTACCACCAGCCATTCGAATTCCAGCTTTAACTGCCTCAGCAATTCTATCTAATTCTACATGACCAGGAATTATTTCATTTTTTGCACAACAAACCCCCACAAGAGGTCTTTCCAATTCTTCATCAGTATACCCCATCGAATAAAACAAAGATCGATGAGGAGCTCGAGCTATTCCTTTTTTTGCATTATCACTTTTCATTTTACAAAATCCTCCAAATAAATCATAAAGAAAAAAAGTTTAACCTTTTGAAAGTTTTCAATTTGCAAACTATAAACGAAATGTATAATAGGACAAATGTCGAGTTTTAAATTTTTTTTCTTTGGGTGGCTTTTTGCTTCGCAAAAATCAGGCTTTTCAGGGTTACGCTATCGCTTCATTCCTTCGCTCCGCTTCGGAACTGGCTTCGCCAGCCCTTACAATCCTTGCC
>JALFAW010000253.1 GCA_022773305.1 Spirochaetia bacterium | reverse complement strand
GGCAAGGATTGTAAGGGCTGGCGTAGCCAGTTCCGAAGCGTAGCGAAGGAATGAAGCGATAGCGGAACCCTGAAAAGCCTGTTTTTTGCGAAGCAAAAAGCCACCCAAAGAATAAAAATTTAAAACTTGACATTTGTCCTATTATATAAGATTTGGTTAAAATAAAAAACTGTCAGACTTTTGGAAAACTTTTTCATTTGTCTGGCAGCTTTTTTATTTACTTAGAATTTCTTTGGGATTGTTTTTCCTTGTTTTTTCCAAGAAAGATATTCTGCAGTTGCAGTAAATAAAACATCGCTTGCAGAGTTTAAACCTGTTTCCATACTGTCCTGCACAACTCCGATGATAAATCCAACTCCTACAACCTGCATTGCTATATCATTTGAAATTCCAAATAAAGAACAGGCAAGTGGAATTAGAAGAAGAGAACCGCCTGCTATTCCTGAAGCGCCACAAGCACCTAAAGTTGCAAGAACGCAAAGAATTAATGCTGAACCAATATCATAAGAAATGCCTAAAGTGTTTGCTGCTGCTAAAGTCATAATCGCGATTGTGATAGCAGCACCATCCATATTAATTGTAGCACCAAGCGGAATAGAAACAGAATACATGTCTTCATCAAGATTTAATTTCTTGCAAAGTTCCAAATTTACAGGAATGTTTGCAGCTGAACTTCGTGTAAAAAATGCTGTAATTCCACTTTCTTTTAAACATTTAAAAACAAGGGGATATGGATTTATTCTTAATGTAATTGCCACAATTGCAGGGGAAACGATAAGCGCCATAAAAAGCATTGCTCCTACCAAAACTAGAATCAAAGTTCCGTAGTTTTTAAAAATTCCAAGTCCGTTTGTTGAAACTGTTGTAAAAACAAGTCCTAGAATTCCAAAAGGAGCAAGATTAATGATGCCTCGAACAATCTGAGAGATTCCATCTGCGATTTCTGTAAACAAGTTTTTTGTATTTTCACTGGCAATTTTTTTCATAGCAATTCCAAAAATTACTGACCAGGTAAGGATACCAATGTAGTTTGCTTTTGCAATCGCATCAATAGGATTTGAAATTGCATTTACAAGAAGATTTTTCAAAACCTGACCAATTCCAACGGGAGCAGCAGTAATATCTGCTTTTTGAACAAGTGTAATTGTCTGAGGAAAAAGAAAGCTCGCAAGCACAGCAATAAAAGAGGCAAGAAAGGTTGAAATCATATATAAAAAAATGACTGTTCCAAAACGTCTGTCTAATTTTGCTTTTCCTTTTACAAGTGAACTGGAAACTAGAGCAAAAACAAGAACTGGCGCAATTGCTTTTAATGCACCAACAAATAAATCACCAAAAATACCAATCCAATTTAGCGACGAAAGAAAAATTCCCAAAAGAGAACCAACAATAATTCCAATCACAATTCTTAAGATCAAACTAATAGAATTGTACCCGTTTACAATTTTTTTTATAAAATTAATTTTCATAAAAAAAATTATAACATAGAAAGTCTTATTATTCAAATCTTATTCAGCATCGAAATTATGTTTACAAATATATTTATTAGGACAAATGTCGAATTTTGAATTTTTATTTTTAGGGTGGCTTTTTGCTTCGCAAAAATCAGGCTTTTCAGGGTTACGCTATCGCTTCATTCCTTCGCTTCGCTTCGGAACTGGCTTCGCCAGCCCTTACAATCCTTGCCACGGTTTGTAAATCAAATACTCGAATTTGAACCTATTAATATAGTTTTGTAAAAAATCTAATCCAAAATCAATTTATTTTCTATACTTTAAATAATTCTTCCATTATAATAGGAATATGAAAATTCATACTTTTAAAGGTGGTATTTTTCCACGCGAAATGAAGGAATTGACAAATAAATGTCCAATAAAAGATGTAATGCCATCATCAAAAATGGTCACAATTCCTGTAACAATGGGTGGTGCTCCAAATGTGCCATGTGTAGCTGTAGGTGATTTAGTTGCTAGAGGACAGGTGATTGCAAATGGCGATAAATTTATGAATTGTCCAGTTCATTCTTCTGTTTCTGGCAAAGTTAAGAAAATTCAAAACTGTGTTGTGACTGGAAATCAACAGGTACAATGTATAATAATAGAAGCAGATGATGAAAATCGCATTGATTTTATGGAACCTTTGAATCCTTTTACTTGCGAAACTTCACAAGCTTTGGAAAGAATAAAAAATGCTGGAATTGTCGGCATGGGTGGAGCTTCTTTTCCAACTCATGTAAAACTTAATCCTCCAGAAGATAAAACAATTGACTACGTACTTATAAATGCAGCAGAGTGTGAACCTTATCTAACATGTGATGAAAGAACACTTCAGGAAGAAACAAAGAAATTTATTGACGGAATTGCAATTGTTCTTCGTCTTGTTGGCGCACAGGGAATTATTGCACTGGAAGAGAATAAAGCATACATTCGTCCAGTTTTACTTGAAGAAATCAAAAATCAAGGTTATGGCGATGATATAAGTGTTTGCGTTGTTAAAACTAAATATCCTCAAGGTTCTGAAAAATTTATTGTTGCTTCCTGTCTTGGAATTGAAATTCCAAGTGGAAAACTTCCTGCTGATGCTGGAGTTATTATTTGCAATGTAGGTACAGTATGTGCAATTTCTGATGCTTTCCGACTTGGAAAACCTTTGATAGACAGAGCATTGACAATTTCTGGTGGTGCAGTTGAAAATCCTTGCAATATCAGAGTTCCGGTTGGTACTTTGATTAGCGATTTGATGCCAGATGTTTTTAAACTCAAAGAAAATTCTTGTGCAATGATAATTTCTGGCGGACCAATGATGGGATTTGCCATGGCAGATGCATCA
This sequence comes from Spirochaetia bacterium, assembly GCA_022773305.1. Taxonomy (GTDB): domain Bacteria; phylum Spirochaetota; class Spirochaetia; order Treponematales; family Treponemataceae; genus Treponema_D. Next base: position 14,387 of record JALFAW010000253.1, on the reverse strand, counting down.
TTTCCTGTAGCAAAAGGAACTAGTGGTGTTACATTTTTGACAGCAGAAGAAACCTATCTTGGTGAAGAAGATCAGTGCATTTCATGCGGGAACTGTGCTGCAAGATGTGCAATGCGTCTTACTCCTGTAATGATTATCAGAGAATTAAAAGGTGGAAATCTTGAAAAAGCCCGAAGTTTTGGACTTATGGATTGTATTGAATGTGGATGTTGTGCATTTGTTTGTCCTGCCCACATTAACATTGTTCAAAGAGTTCGCCTTGGAAAAGCCATGATGAGACAAAAAATGGCAGAATCAAAGAAAAAATAGAGGTTTGATTGTTATGGAAAATAAAATTCATTTGTCATCAAGTCCTAACTTTACAAAAGGACTCACAACGCAAAAAACAATGGCTGCTGTGTTGATTGCACTTTTGCCAGAATGTATTGCTGGAGTTGTTTTGTTTGGAATAAAAGCACTTATTACTATTATAGTTAGTGTCGTGTCGTGTGTTTTTTTTGAATGGCTTTTTCAAAAAGTTACAAAACAAAAAATTGTTATTTCCAATCTTTCAGCTTGCGTAACAGGTGTAATGCTTGCTTTAGTCTGTCCACCGACAATTCCCTGGTGGATGATTATTTTAGGAGCTGCTGTTGCAATTATTATTGCTAAAGGACTTTTTGGAGGAATAGGTTCCAATGTTTTTAATCCTGCATTAACAGGACGAGCTGTTTTATTCATCAGTTTTCCTGCTGTAATGGGGGCTTCATGGCTTTTACCAAAAAGTGCTGTTAATTCTTCTGCTCAAATAGATGCAATATCATCAGCAACAATATTAAGTGAATTAAAAACAGGTGCAGTTGAAAAAATTGATTTTCTCCAATATTTTCTTGGTTCAAGTTCTGGTTGTATTGGTGAAACTTCAGTTTTATTGATATTGATTTCATTCATTTTTTTGCTTTGTATAAAAGTTATTGATTGGCGCGCACCTTGTGGAATGATTTGTACGCTTTCTTTATGTTCGTTCATTTACGGTTTTTGCAAAAATGCAGATGTTTTTAATGCTCTAAACGAAGTGTTGATTTCACTTTTAACTGGTGGCGTAGCTTTTGGTGCATGTTTTATGGTAACCGATTATGCAACAACTCCAATCACAAAACCCGGTAGATTAGTTTTTGGAATTGGTTGTGGTTTAATCACATTCCTCATCAGAAAGTTTGGTGGTTATCCGGAAGGAGTTATGTTCAGTATTTTGATTATGAACAGTGTTGCTCCATTTTTAAATAATTTGAAAATCAGAATGTATGGATATGGAAAAAAAGGAAATAAACGTGCAGATTTAACTAAAATTAGCATGGAATTTGATTTGAGTAATGCTAAAATGCGTGAACAAAACAATACAAGTGCGGAGGAAGAATCTGATGGAAAATAAAAATTCTGGTATCGGAGAAATGATTAAACTTGGTATAATCCTTGTTTTTTATGCAGTAGCGTCATGTACAGTTCTTGCGATTGTAAACAGTTTTACTTCCGTAAAAATAAAACAAAATCAAATTGAAGCAGCAAATAAAGCTATGAAAGAAGTTTTCAGTGATGCTGACAGCTTTGAATCTGTTCAAAATTTTAATTCAAATTTTGGAAATATAACTATAAGTGATTTTTATCTTGCAAAAAAAGACGGAAAAGTTTGTGGTGGTGTTTGTCAGGTTGCAGGACCAACTTATGATAAAGGAAAAATAATCGTTGGAGTTGATTTAAACGGAGTCATCACTGGAATGCAGATTCTGGAACTTTCCGATTCTCCTGGTTTTGGATTAAAAGCAAATGATCCGACTTATAAACTTCCTGATGGAAATACATTTTACGGACAGTTTACAGGTTTCAAAGTTGCAGAAGGATTTACAGTAAATCAGACTTTTGACGGAATTTCTGGTGCAACAATTACAAGTAAAGCAATTGGTGACTTAGTTTCTCAAGGTTCAGCTGTGATTTGTAGTTATCTGGAGGAAAATGATTATGAGTAATCAGAATAAATTGAAAACATTTACAAAAGGTCTTTTGATTGAAAATCCTCTTTTAGTTCTAAGCATTGGACTTTGTTCATCTTTGGGTGTAACAACGAGTGTTTTCAACGGCTTTGGAATGGGCATTAGTATGACTTTTGTTCTTTTAATGAGCGAAATAGTAATCAGCATTTTTAAAAAACTGATTCCACAGGCAATAAGACTTCCTGTTTTTATCATCATAATTGCAGCTTTTACTACAATTGTTCAAATGGTTTTACAGGCTTATGTTCCGGCATTATACAGTGCGCTTGGTGTTTTTCTTCCATTAATTGTTGTGAATTGTATTATAATGGGGCGTGTAGAAGCTTTTGCATCAAAAAACTCCATTGGAGATTCAGTTTTAGATGCTTTAGGAATGGGTGTTGGATATACAATTGTAATGGTTGCAATCTCTTTAATTAGAGAACTTTTTGGAGCAGGAACTTTAATGGCTGGTACTGCATTAAAAATTGAAATAATTCCTGAAGTTTACAGAATTGGACTTTTAAATAGCGCACCTGGTGGATTTATTGTTTTTGGAATAATTGGAGCAATAGTTCAGTTTACGAAAAGAAAAAACAAATAAAGTTTGTATTGTAAACTTTTATTATCAACTGGAGAAAATATGAATGTATTAACAGAAACTTTGAAAATATTTTTGCAATCAGCGATTATTGATAATGTTGTGTTTATTCAATATCTTGCTATTTGCCCGTTTATCGGAATGACTAATGATACTCAAAAAGCTACAGGAATGAGTCTTGCAACTACTTTTGTAATTCTTCTTGCAACAGCTGTAACATGGCCATTATATCATTTTGTAATGTTGCCACTTGGACTTGAGTTTTTGCAAACTTTATTTTTCATTCTTGTGATTGCTTCTTTAGTTCAGCTTGTAGAGTTTTTTCTAAAAAAATGTATGCCTGGACTTTACAGTGCCATGGGTGTTTACCTTGCCTTAATTACCACAAACTGTGCAGTTCTTGGAATCACAATCAACTGTATTTCAAAAGGTTACACTTACGGTCAAAGTCTTGTTTACGCTTTTGGAAGTGCTATGGGATTTTTAATCAGTATGGTGATTATGAGCGGAGTTAGAAGCAAAATCAAGATTGCCAGAATTCCTGAAAGTTTTAAAGGAACTCCAATTCTGTTTATCAGTGCGTCACTGTTAAGCCTTGCTTTTTTGGGATTCAAAGGATTGATTAAATAATTTGGATGAGGTTGTAAGATGAATTTGATTGTTTATACAGTTATCTGTGCTTTAGTGATAGCTTTTATTCTTGGAGTCTTACTGGGACTTTTCAAAAAGATTTTTCATGTTGATACTGACCCAAAAGTTGAAAAGGTTAGGGAAGCTCTTTCTGGTGCTAATTGCGGAGGATGTGGACTTGCCGGCTGTGATGCCTTTGCTGGAGCTGTAGTAAAAGGGGACGCACCTGTCAATGGCTGTGTAGCTGGCGGAGCTGAATGTGCTTCAAAAATTTCACAGATTCTTGGAACTGCTGGTGTAGAAGTAAAACCTCTTGTTTCTTTTCTTGCCTGCCACGGAACTAAAGAATGTGCACAGGAAAAAGGAATTTATCATGGACTTGAAACATGTAAAGGAGCTCAACTTGTAATGAATGGCACAAAAAAATGTGCTTATGGTTGTATCGGATTAGGTGATTGTGTAAAAGTTTGTCCTTTTGATGCAATTTCCATGGGAAAAGAAGGTCTTCCAGAAATTAATAATCAAAAATGTGTAGGATGTGGAAAATGTGCTTCTGTTTGTCCAAAAAAATTGTTTAAAATCATTGAAAAGGATACAAAAGGCCCTGTTGCAAGATGTTCAAATTATTCACAAAATAAACCGCAAATCAAAAAAGACTGTTCATTTGGGTGTTTTAAGTGTGGAATGTGTGCAAGAAAATGTCCTTCGCAGGCTATTGATGTAAGTTCAGGAATTCCAGTGATTGATTATCAAAAATGCACAAATTGTGGAGAGTGTGTAAATGTCTGTCCTGATAAAGTTCTTGTATTATTGGGGCAATAAAAAAATGTAAACGGCGCTTTTTTTGTGTATTCATACGAAAATAATGCGACGTAATATTATCCATAAATGCTTATAAAGGAGGATTTTTTATGGAAAAGTTTTTTAAGTTAAAGGAACGAGGTTCTACAGTTTCAAAAGAAATTGTAGGCGGTATTACAACGTTTCTTGCTATGGCTTATATTTTAGCAGTTAACCCTGGTATTCTTTCTGCTACAGGTATGAGTTTTGGTTCAGTATTTACAGCAACTGCAATTTCTTCTGCAATTGCAACACTTGTAATGGCATTTGTTGCAAATCTTCCTGTTGCACTTGCTCCTGGAATGGGACTTAACGCTTTCTTTACATATACTGTAGTTTTACAAATGGGTTGTTCATGGCAATTTGCATTAACTGCAGTATTGATTGAAGGTTTGATTTTTATACTTCTTTCTGTTTTTGGAGTAAGAGAAGCAATTGTAAAATCTATTCCTGAAAGTCTTAAAAAAGCTGTTTCTGTTGGTATTGGATTGTTTATTGCGTTGATTGGACTGGCTAATGCAGGAATTGCTTCATCTTCAACTGGAACAATTATTGGTTTCGTGAATTTTAATCTTACAAATGCCACAGCTTTAGTTGCAATCATTGGATTAGTTGTAACAATTGTTTTATATGTAATTAAAGTTCCAGGTTCAATACTTTTGGGAATTATCATAACTACAATCATTGGAATTCCTTTTGGTGTAACTGTAATTCCAGAAAATTTTAAACCTTTTTCAATACCAGCTGCTCCTTATTTATTCAAATTCGAATTTACAAACATCTTTACTGTTAAATTTCTTGTAGTTCTTATTACATTCTTGTTTACAGATATGTTTGATACATTAGGAACATTAATGGGGGTTGCAGAGCAATCTAATTTAAAAGATGAAAAAGGAAATATTAAGAATTGTAAAGAAGCATTACTTGCTGATTCTGTAGGAACTGTTGTTGGTGCATGTCTTGGTACATCAACTGTAACTTCTTTTGTAGAATCATCATCAGGAGTTGCAGCAGGCGCTAAAACAGGTCTTGCTTCGTTGACAACTGCTATTCTTTTCTTGATTTCTCTTTTCTTTAGTGGATTATTTGGATTAATTCCTTCTGCCGCAACTGCTCCTGCATTAATCTTTGTAGGATATTTGATGATGAAGTCTGTTACTTCTATCAAATTTGATGATCCTACAGAAGGAATTCCAGCTTTTGTTACAATTATGACAATGCCTTTCGCTTATTCAATTTCAAAAGGAATAATGTTCGGTGTGATTGCTTATGTTATCTGTAAAGTTGCTGGTAAAAAATTAAAAGACATTCCTGTTGTTACATGGATTTTGGCTTTAGTCTTTGTCGCTGATATAATTTTTGAGGCAGTAAAATAGTCATGTATATCTAGATTAGAGATTATTTTTCTAACTTTTTTGGTTAAAAAAAGAAACGCTCTGAAATATCTTTTTTACTTCAGAGCGTTTTTTTTAATATAATAAAAAATTAATATTTACTTTCAGCGTATCCAACCCAACCTTCTTTTTCAATAAGGGCTTTTTCAAAATCATCTAATTTGAAAGGATAACTTTTTGAAAGACTTCCGGCTATTAATTTTACTTTTGCTGTACCATCATCATTGATAACGATTTTACATTCAGTATCTTTATCTGCAAAAGTTTTAAACATATCTGCAATAGATTTTCTATCCATCTCAATAGCCAAAAGTCCGCAATTAAACATATTTTGTCGGAAAATTCTAGCAAAATTTGTTGCCACAACAACATAAATGCCATTTACTTCCAAAGCCCAAGGTGCGTGCTCTCTCGAAGAACCACAACCAAAATTCTCACGTGTAATGATGACTTTATTTCCAGCAACATCAGTTTTTGGATTAAATCCATCAAGTTTTAAATCTTCCAAAAGATAAGGTTTCAATGCCTGTTTTGAAATTTCAGTTAAATATTTTGCTGGAATGATTTCGTCAGTATTAATATCTGAACGATCCAAAAACAATACTGGACCACCAAATTGTTTCATCTTTATCTCCCGTAAAAGTTAAAAAAATTTTCAACTTTTAATTGATGCATTCTAGTTCGCTACGCAAACTTTTTTTACTTATAGTGAATAAAAAAAATACACTATATTAATTATAACACACTTTTTTAAAAAAGTGAAAATTATTTTATGCAAAAACGTGTTATTTATTCGAATTTAGTTCTTAAACAGGAATGAATTTGTTATTTTTCCTGTGATTGCAGTTGCAGCAGCAGTTGCAGGACTCATTAAGTGAACCATTCCGCCTTTTCCCATACGTCCGTTGAAGTTTCGATTTGTTGTTGAAGCACAAACTTCTCCTTCTGCCAAAACACCATTACTCATTCCAAGACAAGCTCCGCAAGTAGGATTTGTTACGCAGAATCCTGCATCAATAAAAACGTCAATAATTCCTTCCTGAAGAGCCATTTTGTAAATTTTTGGTGTAGCTGGAGAAACAATTCCGCGAACACCTTCTGCAAGATGATGTCCTTTTAAAACCTGAGCAGCAATTCTCAAATCAGAAATACGACCATTTGTACAAGAACCAATATAAACTTGATTTACAGGTGTTTCTTTCATTTCAGAAACTTTTTGAACCTGATCTGGTTTATAACCAACAGTACAAACTGGTTCCAAATCAGAAAGATCAAGCTCTATAACTTTTGCAAATTCAGCATCATCATCAGATTTCCATTTTTTATAATCATTTACAGCATCTTCTTTTGATTTATATTCATCTTTGATAAAATCCCAAAGATATTCAACTGTTTTTTCATCTGGATAACAGATACCACTTGTACCGCCAGCTTCAACTGCCATATTACAGATAGTCATACGGCTTTCCATATCAAAATTGTCTACGACTGGACCTGTAAATTCAATTACATGGTTTGTTGCTCCATTTACTCCAATTTTTGAAATCAAATAAAGAATTACATCCTTTGCGTAAACTCCGTCTTTAAGTTTTCCATTCAATACAAATTTAATGGTTTTTGGTTCACGGAAAGAACAAACTCCTTTTAAAATTCCAACTTCCAAATCTGTAGTTCCAACTCCTGCAGCAAAGGCTCCAAATGCTCCGTGTGTACAAGTATGACTATCACCCATAATTACAGTGTAACCAGGACGAACATATCCTTTTTCTGGAAAAATTGCATGACAAACACCGTTTGAACCAATATCAAAAAAATCTTTAATATTCTGTCTTTTTGCCCAATCACGCAGGATTTTTCCTTGAGTTGCAGTTTTACTATCTTTTGCTGGTGTTACATGGTCAATAACAGCTTTGATTTTTGTATTATCAAAAACCTTATCTTTATTTCGTTCAATTAGATCATTTATGGCAATTGGTGTTGTAATTTCATGACAAAAAACTCTATCTAGCTTTAAAACATAAGTGTTTTCAAAAGGTGAGTCCACTAAATGACTTTCGAAAATTTTTTGAGCGATAGTTTTTCCCATAATATTTACCTCTATTTAAAATATTAAATATTTATTAACTTTATTAAATCACAAAAACAAAAAAAATACAACAAAATAATATTTTTTTTCAATTTTTTACAATAATTTTTAAAGTATGATATAATTAATCTGTGACTGATTGTCATATGCTTAATAAGTAAAGTTCAGGTTACAAGTGTAGCAAGGATTCTAAGTTCAAGCAACTTCAATTTCTAATCGTAATTATTGTAGGAGATAACTCATACTGAATGCGATTATGAGTAGTGCTAATGCTTAAAAAACTTGAAATTATAACTTTTGTTGTTATATTCATCTACAAATATTTGACGAGGTTTAGATGGAAAAAGCTCGAAATTAAATCTAATCGTAATTTTACTTTTTAATTATGACAAAAAGTGTACAAAAAAACTATATGAGGTATTTATGTTCTTAGAAGCTAAAAATGCATTGGTTTTCAAAAAAGGTAATGAAACATTAATGATTGAACCTTGGGGTGAAGATTCTTTTAGAATTCGTTCAACATTGGAACCAGTTTTTATTGACAGAAACTGGGCATTGACGGAAAAGATTAATCATGGAAATGCAAAAATTTCTTTAAATCAACAGGGAGCTGAGATATCAAACGGAAAAATCACAGCAAAAGTTAATAATGGCGGAGTTATTTCTTTTTATAAAGAAGATAAACTAATTCTTCATGAATATCACAGATCATATGATCCATCTGCAACAAAAGAAAGTTGTTGTACAAAAATCATTAATCGTCAATATCAAGGAATTATCGGTGGTGATTATAAACTAACTGTACGTTTTAATCCTAATGATGAAGAAAAAATATATGGAATGGGTCAGTATCCAACCCCTTATCTTGATATGAAAGGTTGTGTACTTGAACTGGCACAAAGAAACAGTCAGATTTCAATTCCTTTTGCCTTGTCTAATCTTGGATATGGATTTTTGTGGAATAATCCTGCTGTAGGTCATGTGAATTTTGCAAAAAACATTACAGAGTGGGTAGCTGAATCAACAAAAGAAATGGATTATTGGATTACAGTAGGAGACAAACCTGCAAAAATAATAGAAAATTTTACTGCTGCTGTAGGTCGTGCTCCTGTTTTGTCATCTGATTATTTAGGATTCTGGCAGTGTAAACTTCGCTATCGTACACAGGATGAAGTTCTGACAGTTGCAAGAAAGTATAAAGAAATGGGAATTCATCTTGATGTTATGGTTATAGACTTTTTCCATTGGCCAAGACAAGGCGACTGGTGTTTCGATAAAGAATATTGGCCAGATCCAAAAGCAATGTGCGACGAACTTCATGCAATGGGAACAAAAGTTATGGTTTCTGTATGGCCTTCTGTTGATAAAAAGTGTTCTCATTTTTACGAAATGCAGGATAAAGGATTTTTAGTTCGCACAGAACGAGGAACAAATCAAACTTATGATTTTATGGGTGACTGTCTTACAATAGATGTAACAAATCCTGAAGCTCGTCAGTACATTTGGGATATCTGCAAAAAGAATTATGCTGAATATGGAATTGATATGTTCTGGCTTGATAACGCAGAACCTGATTATAACGTTTATGATTTTGGAAATTATCGTTATCAACTTGGAACAGCTTTGTCATGTTCAAATATTTATCCAAAATTATACAGTCAGGCATTCTTTGATGGTATGAAGGGAATGGGTAAAAAAGATTTTGTAAATCTTGAAAGATGTGCCTGGGTTGGTTCACAGAAATACAGTCAAGTATTGTGGAATGGTGATGTTCAGTCTACTTGGGAATGTTTGCGTACTTCCATCACAGAAGGATTAAGTATGGGAATTGCTGGTATTCCTTGGTGGACAACTGACATCGGTGGATTTATGTACGGAAATCCAGAAGATCCAAAATTCGTTGAACTTCTTGAAAGATGGTTTGAATGGGCTGTTTTCTCACCAATTTTGCGATTACATGGAGACAGAGATCCTCACGACACACCTCCTTTAGACAAAGATCCAGAAAGAGGATACGGCGGTGGATATCTTTACACTGGTCGTCCTAATGAAATCTGGTCTTATGGTCCTGAAGCACAAAAAATTATGGAAAATCAGATAAAATTACGTGAAAGTTTAAAACCTTACATTGCAAAAGTTATGAAGGAAGCAAGCGAAAATGGAAGTCCTGCAATGAGAACTATGTTTTATGAATTCCCTGAAGATCCAGTTTGCTGGGATTTGAAAGATCAGTATATGTTTGGATCAGATTATCTTGTAGCTCCAGTTTTGTATGCAGGTGCAAAATCACGTGAAGTTTATCTTCCAAACGGAAAATGGGAAAACTTCCATACAAAAGAAATTGTAGAGGGCGGAAAAACTATCACAGTTGACGCACCAATTGATCAAATTCCAGTTTTTGTAAAGAAATAATTTTTTAATAAAGGATAATGATATAAAAAAAGCGGCTAACGACCTGCACATATTGAAAAACATAATTCTGTATGTGCAAACAGTTAGCCACTTTTTTATTCGAAAATAATTTTACTTATTGACTTGATTTATCGGATTACCTTCAATCCATGATTCGAAGTTTTCAAGAGCAATATCTAAAAGTCTTTGTCTTGTTTCTTTTGAAGCCCAAGCAATGTGAGGTGTTAAAACACAATTCGGACAATTGAGAAGGGGATTATCTTTTTTCATTGGTTCAACACTTACAACATCTGCTGCATAACCAGCAATTTTCCCATTTTTTAAGTAATCAGCCAAATCTTCTTCTACAACAAAACCGCCGCGTGCTGTATTTATGAGAATAGCTGAGTTTTTCATTTTGGATAAAGTATTTTTATTGATGATATTCTGTGTCTTATCTGTCAAAGGAGCATGGAGTGTCAAAATATCTGATTTTTCTAATAGTTCATCAAAACTTACGAATTCCGGCATATTTTCTTTTTTTGTTCTTGTGTTACAGATTATTTTCATACCAAAAGATTTTCCTATTTCTGCAACTTTTGAACCTATATTACCATAACCAAAAATTCCAAGTGTTTTTCCAGCCAATTCAAAAAGAGGTTTTTTCCAATAAACAAAATCTAAGGAATTGCACCAGTCTCCATTATGAACAGAATCATTATGCAATGCAACATGATTTGAAAAAAACAATATCAAAGAAAAAACATGTTGAGCAACAGACATAGTGCTATATGAAGGAATATTTGTAACAATTATATTTCGCTTTGAGCAGGCATTAAGATCAACAACATTGTATCCAGTTGCACAAACACCTATATATTTTAATTTTGGAAGTTGTTGGAGAACCTGTTCAGTAATTTGCACTTTATTTATAAAAATCGCTTCACAATCTTTTGCGCGTTCAACAATTTCATTTTGACTTGTTCTATCAAATAAAGAGATTTCTGCATATTTTTCAAATTCTTTCCAAGATAAATCACCTGGATTATCTGCATGAGCATCAAGAATAGCAAGTTTCATGGAAAAATTATCCTATAACATCAACACCGCAACTAGATATTGCATTGTTTATTTGTTCCTCGGAAGAAGCATCATCATAATCTACTAGAACTTGAGATTTTTCACAATTTGCTACACAATTTGTAACACCAGAAACAGCACTCACAGCACTTTGCACTTTTGAAGCTGTATCATCATCAAACATCCCAACAACATAAATTTTCTTTTGCATCAGAAAACTCCTCATATTTTGATTTATAATCTATGAGAAAAGAATAAATTTTTTTCACAATTACCAATATAATAATACCATATATTTAGTAAATTTTCAAATGAATATTCAAAAATCGTTATATTAGACATCAAAGTTAATTTTTAATCTTAACTTTTTGAATTCCATATGAATATGGAGCCACAGAATAAGGTTCAAAATAAATAGTTACAATATTTTTTTCAACCGTGAATGTTTCAAAATTTCCAGCTTGAGGAAAAGTTCCTTCATTTATCATAATGTGCATTTGATCAACTTCTGCAGGTGTTGAAATGATTTCATTATTGTTTATTAGATTATTTTCAAGTTGGACTCTACATTCTCTAGCTATCTTATCATAAGTACTTTTTGTAATATCAATTATTGAAAGAAATTTTTCAGTTTCTGTATCATAATTAAATGATTTAAGATTGGTATTACCGTGAGCTCCACCACTATAAATATAATCTCTTAATAAAATACTTATTAAATTATTTGATATGAAGATATCACTTTCTAGAATAAATTCAAAAGGAGGGTAGAGTGTTTTTGAGTTTAATTCACTTATTTCTGTCCATGATGATTTTGAAAAATTTTTAAAATTTTCATAATTAGAAAAAATAGTATTTTTTATATGTTTATTTAAGAAAGGAAAACTTTCAAATTCAGGATATTTAATTTTTGTTTCTAGATAATCAAAATGTTCAGAGAATTCAATCATTTTGTATGATAAATTAATTAATTGTTTTTCCTGTTTTTTTTGTTTCTGATTTTGGTTATCTGATTTATTAATCTTTTTTGTAGAAATACATGATGTGAAAATAATTGTAGTAATAAAAATACAAAAGATTGATTTAATTAATTTATTCATAACATACCTCTCTAATTTATTTCACAGTTTTTCCAAGTTGACCGCAAGCACCACCAATTTTTTGTCCCCGTTTTTTTCGCAAAGTAACGTTCAATCCGGCTTTTTCCAATAAATCAACAAAAATGTGAACTTCATTAGAAGAAGGTGATTCAAAAGGTAGAATATTTACTGGATTCCATGGAATCAAATTTATATTAGCATCAATATTTTTTGCAAAATTAATAAGGTTTTTGGCACTTTGTAAATCAGTATTTGTATTGTGTAATAAAGCTGCTTCCAAAGTAACACGTTTTCCGGATTTTTTTGCATAATAATCAATTGCTTTTTTTAATTCTTCTAAAGAATTTTCTTTTGAAACACAAACTGGCATTAATTGTTCTCTTAAGGATTGATTTGCTGTAGTGAGTGATACTGCAAGTCTTATGTGCGGTCCATTGTCAGCCAAATCATAAATTCCTTTAACAATTCCACAGGTTGAAAGTGTAATTCTTTTTGAAGACAATTTACGTCCATCGTTATGACATAAAATTGAAATAGCTTTTCTGATTTCTGCAAGATTTTGCATAGGTTCGCCCATTCCCATAAAAACAATATTGTCTAATTTACCTGCAATTTCTTCAAGATATAAAAACTGTTCAACGATTTCAAATGCATGTAAATTTCTTGAAAGTCCTAAAGTTCCAGTCATGCAGAATGCACATTTCATTGCACAACCGGCTTGACATGAAACACAGGCAGTTTTTCTTCCGTCTTTATCTGTGAGCAAAACTGTTTCAACAATATTATTATCAAAAAGTCTGATTTGTAATTTTATTGTTCCGTCTGGATCTTTAAAAATATTGTCAACTATTGAAGAACGTATAATTGCATTTTGTGATAATTGATTTCGTAAATCCAAGGATAGATTTGTCATTTTATCAAAAGTTGTTATACCATTTCCAACCCATTTAAAAATCTGTTTGGCACGATATAATTGCGAAAGTTTAAATTCTTCAAAGATTTCTTCAGGTAACATACCTGACAATACATTCTTAGGGAAATTATTTTCCAGCATTTTTTATTTTCCCAAGTGCATTTTTTGCCATTAGATTTTTAGGTTCAATTGCTAAAAAGCCAATTAAAACTTGTTCTGCTTCTTTTATTTTTCCAAAATCCATATAACAATTTGCCAAATCAATATAAAGACGAAGATTTTTTGGATCATTTTCGATAAGCTTTTTGAATTTTTCAATAGCTTCTTCAAAATTTCCTTCAATTTTGTCTATTAACGCAAGTCCAATTGCAGCGTAAATATCGTGATCAATATCAAGAGCTTTATTATAATAAGATTTTGCTATAGCAAGTTGACCTAATGTTCTATAGGCATCACCAGCTCGTGTAAGTATAACTTTATTATTTGGATCAATTTCAAGTATTTTATTCCAGTAGATAACAGAATTCTCTTGTTGATTAAGTCCTCTGTAACAATCTGCTAATCCATATAAAGCATAGAAATTTTTTGGTTCGCGGTCGAGAGCCATTAAAAAATATCGGCTTCCTTGTTCAAAAGTTTTTAATTTTCTATGACAGTTTCCGATGGAAGTTAATACACGAATATCAACAGTTTCTTTTGAATTTAGTTCCAGAACACGTGTAAGATAAAATAATGCCTCTTTATATTCTTTAAAGTCATAATTTAAATGTCCCAATCCGATTAGAGCATAGGCATTATTCTCTTCAATTTCCAACACTTTTTGATAAAATTCCTTCGATTTTCTAAAATCATGATTTTTCCTGTATGCATCTGCAACTCTTGTGATTACGGTAATATTTTGATCATCTTGCAACAGATACTTTTGCCAGATATCGATCGCATTTTTATATTGATTCATTGCTTTATAACAATCTGCAAGTCCAAAAAGTGCATAATTATTTGCAGGATAACTTTCTAGACATTTATTATAATACACTACAGCTTTTTGAATATCATTTTCTTTGCGCATTGTGTCTCCAAGACCAACAAGGGCATAATTGTTGTTTTCGTCTTGAATTAAAATAGAATTAAATGCTTCTTTTGCACCCTCAATATTATTTTCTTTTAGAAGTTGATATCCTTTTTTTGATAATTCTGCAATCTGTTTGTCTTTTTCATTAGATAAATCAAGATTAGAAAAATCCTGAATTGTCGAACTTGAAATACCTTCATTCAAAGGTATGTATTCTTGAGAAATGAATTCTTCCATATTATTTTACTCCATTTTTTTAAATTATTTTTAAATA
>JALFAW010000248.1 GCA_022773305.1 Spirochaetia bacterium | reverse complement strand
GGCTTTTTGCTTCGCAAAAAACAGGCTTTTCAGGGTTACGCTATCGCTTCATTCCTTCGCTACGCTTCGGAACTGGCTACGCCAGCCCTTACAATCCTTGCCACTGTTTAAAATTAAAAAACTCGAAATTGAACCTAATATGAGTTTACTTATAGTTAATCTTTACTATTATAATGATTTTTTTGATTATAGAAAAGTAGTTTATTTTTTATTTGTAGTTGTTTTTTTGAAAAAATACCATTAAATTATTGCAAGAGTTTGTCTTACAGTTTTTTCCCAATTAAATTCATTTGCCCACAAAATGCTGTCAAAAACAATGTTATTTCGCAATTCTTTGTCCTCAACAATTTTTTGCATCAAAGCAGAAATCTGGTCAATGTTATCAGAATCAAAATATAAAGGAGATGTTCCGCCAATTTCTTTTAAAGCTCCTTCTTGGGAACATAAAACCGGTATGCTGCAGGCCATCGCCTCAAGAATAGGTAAACCGACACCTTCATTCACAGATGGAAAAAGACATGCTTCTGCACCAGCGTAAAGTTTTGCAAAACTTTCATGTGGAAAATATCCCACCAGAAAAATATCGCTTGCAAACTTAGAAGAAAAAACGGCTTGCTGAACTTGCTTTGAATATTCACCTTCATTTCCTGCAAGCACAAGACGATGCGGAAGATTAGTATTTTTTTTGAATAGTTCAAAAGCTTTTATCAGTTCAATGTGTTTTTTCTCTGGACCGGATAAACTTGAACCATAAATAAAATAAGGTCTTTTTATTGAAAATGGATTTATGTCTATTATGTCATTATCAAGATTTGGCATAGGGAAAAAAACTTTATGGTCTATTCCGTTATGGATTACTTGTATTTTTTGAGGATTTATTCCAAGCTTTATTAAATCTTTTTTGATATATTCAGAAGCTGCAACAATTTTTTGAATATTTTTTAATCCTTTTTTTAGCTGTTTTCTCTGAAAAAAAGACATTTCTTTCATATCAATTGAAATTATGCTGTTAATAATTGCAATTCCGATATGATTTTTAAACTTTACAGGAAAAACTTTACATACACAAGGATAAATCACTGCGTCATATTTGTTTTTTTTGATAAATGAATTTATTTTTCTAAGATGCCATTTTTGTTCAGCTTTTTTGGATGAAGAAATTTTTGGAGATGTAAAGAGAATGTCCTTTCCAGAAGTATAAGTGTATCTGTCATCTTCAAGTCCGAAAAGTTCGATTTGAATGTCAGTTTTATTTTCAGACGAATTTTCGCTGTTTGCAGCATTTTTGTTTGTGTCTGCGTTTATTGTAGTTCCTGTTAATTTTTGTGAGGAAATCTCATGTGGAAGGTTTGAAATAAAATTCAAAATATATGAGCCGAAACCCGAACGACCATGTTCTGAACCAAATGTATCAATTGCAATTTTCATAATAATTCCTTAAAAACTTATAAAATTCATATTGACTTTACGAGTATTTCAGTTCTCTTCTTCAATTTCTGGTTTTACCACTTTTCCATTGCGAATTTCTTTTGGAAATACTGTTAATCCGAATTTTTTTTCTAATTTTGCATAATGATGCATTTCCCATTCATCGCCAATTACAACATTTATTCCAGTTTTTCCAGCTCTAGCTGTTCTTCCGCATCTATGAACGAAAAAATCCTCATCTTGAGGCAAGTCCATTTGAATTATATACTGAATATCAGGAATATCAAGACCTCTGGCTGCCAAATCACTTGTGATTAAAACTGGAGTTTTCCCGCGCCTAAAAAAATCAATTGCATTTTTGCGGTGCTGCTTATCTGTTTTTGCATGAAGACAAGAACATTCAACTTTTTTATATGTTAATTTATTAAAAATGTTTTCCACCTGATCGGCTCTTGAAGTAAAAACAAGTGCTTTTTTAGGATTTTCGGCTGCAAGAAATTTCCTGAGTGTGTCGATTTTATCCCGGTTTTCAGCAAAAATAGCCCAATGTGTGATTTTTTCCTTTAAAATATTTTCTGGAGGTAAAATTATGTTTTTAGAATCTGCAAAGAAAATTTTTGTCTGTTTATTTATTGTAGCAGAACAAGCAATAATCTGAGTGCTTGGAGATAAAAGATTTCTCAAACCAGAAGTATCAGATATTGCTTCTTTTTTTAAAAGGCGGTCAGTTTCATCAAAAACAACAGCAAAAAGATTTTCAATTTTAAGTTTTTTTAGATGAATAAGTTCAACTATTCTTGACGCAGTTCCAATAACGATTTGTGGCTTCTCTTTCAAAAGTTCAATTTGTCGTTTTATGGGAACACCACCAATCAATAATGCAGTTTTAAAATCAGTTGCACTTTTACAGGCTACATTAATTTGTGAAGCAAGTTCAAAAGTTGGTGCAATGATTATAATCTTTACATTAGAATTTAAAGAATCGTTTGCTTCAAGAGCATCTAGTTTTGTAATCAGAGGAAAAAGATAAGCAAAAGTTTTTCCTGTTCCTGTATCAGATTGAAATAATACATTTTCACCATTTATGATTTTTGGAATTACTTCTGACTGAACAGGAGTAGGTGAGGAAAAACCTAATTCTTGAACCGATTGTTTTAATTTATCGGATAATAAATCAAATACATTCATAAAAACTAACTTGCGTCAGGTAACTGTAAAATTTTCTCAGACAGATTTTTTTCTTTTCCTTGAACGATTTTTTTTGTTACTGTAAATTGTTTTTTACCTTTAATATCAGGAATCTGGAACATAATATCCATAAGCATTTTTTCAACGATTGTTCTAAGTCCTCGAGCTCCTGTTTTTTGTCTTATAGCTTCGTTAGCAATTTCTTCGATAGCTTCTTTTTCAAAAATCAAATCAACATCATCAATTTTAAACGATGCCTGGAATTGTTTTGTAATCGCATTTTTTGGTTCTGTCAAAACATTTACCAAATCATCTTTTGTAAGTTCCTTTAATGCACAAGTTATAGGCATACGACCAATTAATTCAGGAATGAGACCAAACTTTACAAGATCATCTGGAGTTACTTGATTTAAAAGCTGCATTTTCTGAGCTTCATCCATTTGTCCAACATTTGAACCAAATCCCATAGAATGACTTGCAACTCTTTGTTCGATTATTTTATCAAGTCCCACAAAAGCTCCGCCAAGAATGAATAGAATATTTGTAGTATCAATCTGAAGCATTTCCTGATTAGGATGTTTTCTACCACCTTGTGGAGGAACGCTTGCAATTGTTCCTTCTATAATTTTTAAAAGAGCCTGCTGTACACCTTCACCGCTTACATCGCGTGTAATCGAAGTATTTTCACTTTTGCGTGCAATTTTATCAATTTCATCTATAAAAATGATTCCTCGCTGTGCAGCTTCGATATTTCCATCTGCAGCGTTAATTAGTTTAAGAAGAACATTTTCAACATCTTCACCAACATAGCCTGCTTCTGTCAAAGTTGTAGCATCAGCAATTGCAAAAGGAACTTTTAATCGTTCTGCAAGAGTTCTTGCCAAAAGAGTTTTTCCAGAACCAGTCGGACCAATCAAAAGTACATTTGATTTTTCAATTTTAATTGCATTCTCATCCATTTTTGATGCATTTAAAACAGACATTCGTTTGTAGTGATTGTAAACTGCTACTGATAATGTTTTTTTTGCTTCTTCCTGACCTATAACATAACTGTCAAGATATTGTTTAAATTCGCTAGGAGTTGGTACATTTTTGATTTCAATTGGCATTAATTCAGCTTCTTGCTGTTCCAAAAGTTCCAGACAAATTGCAACACATTTATCACAAATATAAATATCACTTCCAAGTCCGCCAACTAATCTGCGGTCTCTGCCGGCTGTGTTTCTACAAAAAACACAAACACCCTGATTATTTCCAAAAAATTTCATAAAAAAATCCTTTTTTAGTTGAATTTTAATAATTACTTTCTGTTAGGCATTACATGGTCAACAATGCCGTATTCTTTTCCTTCCTGTGCAGACATAAAGAAATCTCTTTCAATATCTTCTGCAATTTTTTCAACTGATTTACCTGTATCATTTGAAAGATATTCAATAGAGAGTTTTTTTAATCTGATAATCTCTTTTGCAAGAATGCTGATGTCGCTTTCCTGACCTTCAACTCCGCCTCTAGGCTGATGAATCATAATTCTGCTTGATGGAAGTGCATAACGTTTTCCTTTTGTGCCACCAGCAAGTAAAATTGCAGCCATTGAAGCAGCTTGTCCCATACAGATTGTTTGAATATCGCATTTTACATATTTCATTGTATCATAAATTGCGAGTCCTGCAGTTACACTTCCTCCAGGTGAATTAATGTAAATACTAATATCTTTGTCTGGATTTTCTGATTCCAAAAACAAAATCTGTGCAACAATTAAGTCTGCCATTGTATCATTTATTTCACCATCAATAAAAACTATTCTGTCTTTTAAAAGACGTGAAAAAATATCATAAGAACGTTCGCCGTTTCCAGTTTTTTCAACAACATACGGCACTAAAGTATTCATCTTTTCCATAATTAATCCTTAGAAAAAAAGTCAATCTTTATAATTATAATAAATTTTATTTGTTTTGTGTAGTGATATTTTAATTGATTTATATATTATTAAATAATAAAACTGAAAATAATTATTCCTTAAGTATTAGGACAAATGTCGAGTTTTGAATTTTTATTTTTAGGGTGGCTTTTTGCTTCGCAAAAAACAGGCTTTTCAGGGTTACGCTATCGCTTCATTCCTTCGCTCCGCTTCGGAACTGGCTTCGCCAGCCCTTACAATCCTTGCCAC
>JALFAW010000247.1 GCA_022773305.1 Spirochaetia bacterium | reverse complement strand
TGTTGCGACGCACCGAGCGGTTTGAGCGAGCCCGGAATACTGCGACCCGAAGCGTAGCGAAGGGGAACGCCAAAAAAATTAAAAAGTAATATTTTTTTTAAAAAGTTGATTTTTGTATATGACAAAAGAAAATAATTATAGTATATTATTTGAGATAAAGTTAATTTTATGGAGGATGTATGAAAAATAAGTTTATTAGATTATTTGCATACTTATGTTTTACTTTAATTTTTATGTCATGTAACAATATTGTTACCGAGAGTGAAAGCAATTCTGATTTAAAAAGTGGTAATGTTATTATTTCATTAAAATCAGAACCTGCTAGAACTATTACACCAGTAAATGGAAGTAGTTATTTGGATGTAGCAGAGTGGACTGTTACTTTTAAAGAAACTTCAGCTAATGGTTATGATGATATTGTAAGAAAACTTACTAAAGAATCTAGCATCAATGTAACTATTCCAGTTGGTGCTTTTGACGTCATTTTAGAAGGAACGATAGAAGCTACAACTCCAATTCCGTATTATGGAAAATCTTCTTTCGAGATTACAGGAAACGAAACAGAAGCTGTTAGTGTTCCAGTTACTGTTGCTCCAAAGAAAACTGAAGGTGGAAAAGGTTCCTTTGAGTACACATTAACTGTAGAAGATTTACCAACTGATCCTACATTAACTCCAGTTTTAATTCCTTACGGTGCATCAAATACTCCAATATCTTTAGATGCAGTTTTAAATGGAAATGTTTTCACAATAACTGGTTCTGAAATTCCTTCTGGTTTTTACACTTTTTCAATTAAATTGACGGCAGATGGAAAAACAAAAGAAATCTTTGATACTTTTGATAATCTTGTAGAAATCCTGGATGATACAAAAACTTCAGATGCAAAGACAGTTTCTTATGTTTATGAAGGTGAAAAATCTTATTATGTTTCTTGTTCACCAGATGCGGCAGGAAATGGTGTATTTTTAAGTATGCCAGCTTACTATGATGATATACTTTCAAAAAATGATACTGTTGCAACTGTTAAATTGAATTTTGTTGATATAGACGACACTTGTCCTCAAATTGATGTTTCAAAACTTCAAAATAAAACTTATCAAATAAACAATTCTTATGGTGATAATATTTATACTATTTCTAAAAATAGTGAGACTGGTATTACTGTTACTTCTCTCGCACCTTCATATACAATAAGTTTTATTGATTCAACAAAAATAGAAGATTTATCAACAACAACAGTGACAATTGATCAAGTAGTGAAAATTTTAAAATTATCTTTAGGTGGTGGTGTTACTGTTAATGCCTTGAAAGCTACTAGTGTTTCACTTTGCAATACTGAATATATAGATAGTTATGCCATTACAAAAAATCCTTTTGTGACAGTGGATTCAGCTACTACTGTTTCACTTTCTTCTAAAGTTACAACTTTTGATGTAGTTAGCATAACTGAGGGTAGTAATAAAAACTGGTATCTTGCATATGTTGGTGAAGTTGATTTAACGTTAACCTCTAATTCTATTCCAAATTTTACTATTGTTGACTCAAAAGATTCAACTGATGTTTCAAGAAATAGTTACTATGCAGGTGATTCAGTAACTTTGAAAGCTTCACCTGTATCATCTTTTGGTGCAGGTACTACGTTTATATGGTATGTGAATGGAATAGAACAGACTTCTGAAACTGATTCTTTATCACTAACTTTTGGACAGGGTGATACTGATGTAAATAATAAAATTATGTGTATTGCTTGTTTAAATGGCGAATATAAATCTGTTCTTGCTGAAATCAAAGCCGTTGAGCAAGACGTTGAGCAAATAGCGTTACTTTATTCTGTTGGTGAAAGTGTTAGTTCAACATATGCTGGTTACACTATAATTTCAGATAGCACTACTGACATCACAAACACAATGGGTGATTTCGTAAATTATACATCTTCTTCAGAAACTAGTAATAAAGTAATTGATACTTTCATAGATTCAGAACAAAATGTTTATACACTTTATCAAGATAGTGGTAAGTACTATTATTCAGAATCTATTTTTACAGGTAATGGATACGAATCTCCAATAGTATATAATATTAGTATTCCTGAAGGTGCCACAATCCCAACTTTATATCAAATAAAGAAAGGTTTAGACGGAAGTATTTATTTATTGAGTGGAATACAAAGTTCATACACGATTTCATCTATAATAAAAGATGATACTAACCCTAATACTGTTACTCTTGAACAAAAAGTATCTCCAATAAGTAAAGCTGTTTTCACAAGAAGTTCTCGTACAACTTTCTTTGTAGATGAAACTGGTAATATTTATTATATCAGTGAAACTACTGAAAATACTGACGTGACTGAAGGAGAGACTACTACTAGTACTACTACAAATACAGTTAATCTTATGAAGCAAAATAATGATGGAAAAAGTCAAATTGTTACTGAGATTATGTCATTTGATTCTCTTGGTTATGATGTTGTTTCGGTTCGTGGAATTCTTGATGGTAAAATGTATTACGAGCCAGGAAATTGTCCAGAATTTACAGATATGAGAATTATTGGTGGAAAACTTTATTTGTTGATAAGACACTTAAGTAAAATATATGGTTATTCTTATAGTACTGGTTGTGTAGTTTGTGTTAACCTTTCAGACAATTTAGACAATAAAGCTACTGTTTATGGATGGGATGATAATAAGTGTATAAAAGGTACTTCTGAGAGTGGGGAAACAACATATAGTTACGTTCATGACAATAACACTTTCTATGGTCCAGATAAAATTGTTGCTATTAAACCAAAACAGATTGTAATTGCAGATGATGGTGTTGAACATGCTAGTGGTAATGACGGAAAAAACAAACAGCGTTTAGTTGTTTTTGATTTGCAAGAGAATTCAATAACAAAAGAAATAACAATAACAAGTCCAGATACTATTCAATTCTCTTGTAATCATCAAGGCAGTTTCTTTTTTTAATTTTTTTGATTTGTTGTAATCACTTATTTAAGTTAGTTAGACCTTGTAGTAAAATTGCTGCAAGGTCTTTTTTTTGTTTTGGCAAAGTGTAAATAAAACAAGGTATGTCCCTGTTTGTACCTGTTTGTAAGATTACGGTTAAGTTTAAATGTTCTGCCAAGCCAGTTCGCCAGTTTGAAATGAAAGGTGCAGGTTTTGTATTTAAGCAGCGTACCGAGCGTGGAGCCACCGCCTTTGGCGGGTCTGAAAGACCGAAGCGATAGCGAAGTGGCGGAAGGCGACTGACTAACTGCACTCTGCTGATATCTATAAAGCAGGGATAAACTTAGATTTGCTAACTAAATTGACGGTGAAAAGCATGCGGTCAGCACAAGCAGGGACAGACCTTGTTTTATGTGTTAAAAATGTATTACTTTTTATTTATTGTTATGTGTGGTATAATTTTTTATTATGGAAGAAAAAATCAAAGAAATTGTTGAAATATTCAAAAATGAGGCTACAAAACGTCTTGTTGGTCAAGAAAATCTTGTTACTGACATTTTGATGGCGTTTGTTGCTGGTGGACATGTACTTTTGGAAGGCGTCCCAGGGCTTGGAAAAACTCTTACTGTCAAAACTGTTGCAAAAATGCTTGGGCTTGATTTTAAACGAATTCAGTTTACTCCGGATTTACTTCCAGCTGATATAACGGGTACACTGATTTATGAGCAGAATAAAGGTGTTTTTTCTGTTAGAAAAGGTCCTGTATTTTCCAACATTATCCTTGCAGACGAAGTTAATCGAGCACCTGCCAAAGTTCAATCTGCTATGCTTGAAGCTATGGAAGAACGCCATGTGACTATTGGTGAGAAAACTTATGAATTACCATCTCCTTTTTTTGTGCTTGCAACTCAAAATCCTATTGAGCAGGAAGGTACTTATAATCTTCCTGAAGCGGAATTGGATCGCTTTTTAATGAAACTTATTGTTGATTATCCTTCTGTTGAAGATGAAATGAAAATTGTGAAATCTTGCGGAAATGTATCTTTTGAGCCTGTAAATCAAGTTATTTCTTCTAATGATTTGAATTTTTTGATTTCAGCGTGTGATAAAGTTAATCTTGATGATAAAATATTAAAATATATTGTTTCAATCATAAATGTTACACGCCCTGTTTTTGAGAAAAATAGTCAGTTTGGACATTCTTTAAAACAAAATTCTGCTTTTTCTAACAATTCTTCTTTGGGTGGAAAGTTTTCTTCTAGTTCAAGCATGTTTGTTTCAAAATCTAGTGATATTACAAGAGCAATTCAATTTGGAGCTTCGCCTCGTGCTGGAATTGCTATGGCTAAATGTTCAAAGGTGAAAGCTCTTTTTGAAGGTCGTGATTTTGTTTTGCCTGAAGATGTAAAAGCTGTGGCTTGTAATGTGTTGCGTCATCGTATTGTTTTATCTTATGAAGCAGCTGCAGATAATGTTCAGCCTGATGAAATTATTTTACGGATTTTAGATTTAGTTCCAATCCCTTAGTTTATGTCTGATTTGTTTAAAAATGATGAAAATTTAGTAAAAAAAGCCTCGTATCTTAAATTTTTAGCTAGAGAATTGGCTGATAGCCTGAAAACAGGTAATTTTCGTTCTCTTTTTCGGGGACAAGGAATTGAGTTTGAAGGAGTTCGGGATTATATTCGTGGGGATGATGTTCGCTCTATAGATTGGAATGTTACTGCAAGAATGGGGCATCCTTTTGTAAAGGTTTTTGAAGAGGAAAGGGAACTTCAAGTTTTGTTGATTTTGGATAATTCTGCTTCAATGATGATAAAAAATGATAAGAAATCAAAATTTGAAGTTGCAAGATATGCTTCTGCTTTGATTACTATTGCTTGTGAATTGAATTCATGTTCTATTGGAGCTATTTTTTTTGATGGAGTAATCAATTTTTGTACGAAACCTTTTTTTTGCAAAAATCAAATAATGCTTATTTTGAATAAACTTTTTAAACTTAATGAAAATCCTGTGAAAGGTTCGGTTTTGAATTCTGCATTGATTGATGCGGGACGAATTCTAAAAAAACGTTCACTTGTTTTTGTTTTTTCCGACTTTTGTTCAGATGGGTGGCAAAAATCTATGATTGCTCTTGCCAAAAAAAATGATGTTCTTGCTTTTAAACTTTGTGATTCTGTTGATTATGAGTTTTTTGATTTTGGAAGTGTCGTTTTTAAAGATGCAGAAAGTGGTATCAAGATGCTTTTACCAACATCATCAAAAAAGTTTAAAAAGGATTGGCATAATTACAATCAACAAAGATTACAGAATTGGAAAGAATTTTGTTTAAAACATGGTATTATTCCTGTGATTATGAATACAAAAGATGATCCACTTGAAATATTAAATAATGCTTTGAAAAAGGGAAGATGATGGCAAACTTAAAGTCACAGCAAATATTAGTTCCAATGCAAGTTTTTATTGGCGACGATGCTGAACTAAGATGTACTTTTAATTCAAACAGTTCCGCGATAATGAAACTTATTGATAATAGTAAAGATGGTTCTGTGGAATTAACAATTTCTGATTTTGAAAAACCAATTGAATCTTCTGAATATGATATTTCGCAAATCACATTAGAATTGAAAGGGGTAGATTTTTATCAGCTGCAGATTAGTTTTAATCCTTGGAAAGTTGGAAAAATTCAATTTCCTTCTATAAAAATTGCTGATGAAATTCTAGATTTTTCCCCGATACAAATTATGTCGATTGTAGAACAAACAAATACATCTTCCTTGAAAGAAAGCATATCGCCTTTGCTATTGCCAAACACATCATATAAAATCCTTGGATTTATTATTGCATTTGTTGTTTTTATACTTTTGATGATTAGAATTTTTATGAAGCGAAATAAAATTCATTTTTTCATAAATAGTCAAAAGATTAAGTATCGTAATAAAAAAAATAGAACAAGAACAATAAAATTGTTGCAAAAACTTTTATTTCAAGAAGAAATTAATGATATTGAGTTTGCAGAAAATTTTCAGCAGATTATGCGTAGATATTTACAGATTCATTTTGATTATCCGTTTTCGAATTGTGTAACATCGCAGATGGAAGGAGCCTTTTCTATTATTTCAAAGAATTTATTTTCAGTGGAAAAGAACGAGAGTTTTATGAAACTGGTAAGTTTTTTTGTGAGAACGGATTATATTCGTTTCAGTGGAAAGGGAATTTGTATTCAAAATGAAAGGCAAGAAATAATTGAATCAACAAAAAAAATAATTCAGGTTTTGGAGCGGACTGATGATTGATTTTCAAAATCCTTATGGATTAATCCTTCTTTTTTTTATTCCTCTTTTTTTTCTGCTTCGAAAGATTGGAATTTTGAAAAAAATTACGTTTACAGCAGTTTTATCGGATTGGAATGGAAAAACTTATGAGTGGAAAGGAAAGATTTATCAGATTTTGTCAATTTCTTCTAGAATTCTTACAGTTTTGGGATTTATATTATGTGTTTTTGCTTTTGCAGATCCTGTTATTTCTGAACAGAAAAAAATTTATACTTCACTTGGCACTGATATAGTTTTTGTAGTTGATTGTAGTCCATCTATGGCTGCAAAAGATTTGAATAATGAATCTAGACTTGAAGCTTCCAAAGATTCAATTTTTTTTCTTTTGCAACAAAGTGAAGGATGTAGATTTGGACTTGTGGCTTTGGGGAGTAATGCTTCAGTTGAAGTTCCTGTCACTTCAGATTTGGATTTTTTTGTACAACAAGTAGAAAATATTTCAGTGGGACAACTTGGTAATGGCTCAGCAATTGGTGACGGCGTGAGCACAGCAGTTTGTCATTTAGCTTCTTCAAAAGCTCCAAGAAAATGTATAGTTCTATTGACGGACGGCGAAAATAATGCTGGAGAAATTCATCCTGAAACAGCTGCAAAACTTGCTGTTGATAATGATATTTCTATTTATGTAGTGGGAATTGGTTCAAAAGGGACAGTTCCCATCGATTATGTTGATCCAATAACTGGCAAAAAATATGCTGGATATTTGGATTCAAATTTTAATGCATCATCCCTTAAAAAAATTGCAGAAATTGGTGGAGGACATTACTACGAAACTAAAACTATAAATGAACTTAATGATGTTTTGAGTAGTGTCATTTTAATTGAAAGTACAGTTCAAAGTTATGTTTATGAGATTAAAACTGTCAAACTTTACAAAAAAGTGTTGTTTTTATCGATTTTGTTTTTTTTGATAGTCTTTTTCATTCGTTATTTTGTATTAAAAGAAACAAAATTATTAAAATATAAAAAGAAACTTTTGTTCAGGGAAATATTATCTTTTTTTTCATTTTTGTTTATTGTTTTGGCTTATCTTGGAATCAGTTGGGGAACTTATGTCACTCCTGTATTAAAAAGCGGAAATAGTGTTGCAATGGTGTTCGACATTTCGTATAGCATGTTAGCAAATGATGGACCAGAAAATGTTTCAAGACTTGAGGCTGCTTCAGTTTATGCGAAAAAAATGTTGACTAGAATGAACGATGTGAATATATCGGTTGTTGCAGCAAAAGGTGAAGGTATCATTGCAATTCCGTTAACACAAGATTATTCATTAATAGAATCTTTGTTGGATGTAATTTCGCCTGAACTTATGACAATGCCTGGTACAAGTCTTGGAAAAGGAATATTAAAGGCAAAAGAAAGTTTGCAAAAAGCAAATAATACTGCAGGACAAATATGGGTTTTTACAGATGGAGAAGAAACTGACGGAGAACTACAAACAAGTCTGGAATTGTGTGCAAAAGATGGAATTCCTGTTGTGTTGATTGGTTTTGGAAATGAAAAACCTTCAAAAACATTAGCAGGCGATGGAAAAACAATGATAGAAACTTCATTACGTCAGAAAGAACTTGAACTTGTGATTGCAAAAACAGTTGAAAAACAAAAAATTTATAGAAGAAATGCAGAAATTTTTTATATAAATTCACAGGAAAGAGCATCTGCATCAAAAGTTTTGGCAAATCTTAAAAACGAAGATAAAGATAATGTCTTTACTATGTATGAATCAAAACCAGTAGAAAGATTTAAGTTTTTTCTTTTAATAGCATTATGTTTGTTTAGTTTAGGTTTTATTTTAACGGAAGGGAATCTAAAAAAAGAAAGAAAAGACAAAGACAAAAAAAATACTAATAAAAACACTTTTTCTTCCATTATGATTAAATTTTTTGTGTACAGTACATTTATACTCCAGCTATTCACAGGATGTTCATCTGAAACATACAATATTTTACAAGGAACACAATATTTTAAGCAAAAAAAATATCATAATTCATCAATATGTTTTTTGGAAGCTGTTGATAATTCTGCACGAAAGCAAAATCAAGAAGTCTTACCCTATGCTTTATACAATTTGGGAACATCATATGCCATGCTTGCAGAAGAAGATGCCGCACTAGAAAAATATAATCAAGTTTTGTTGATGCAAGGAATTTCACAAGAATTGCAATATTCTGTTTATTATAATCTTGGAGTAATGTGTTTCAAAAATGGAGATTTTCAAGGAGCGTCAGAAAATTTTAAACAAGCAATCAAAATTGATAATACCAAAACAGATGCAAAAATTAATATGGAAATGTCAATGCAGATGATTCAGACAAAAACGCGTCAGAATGAAAGTAAAATAAATCCTGCAGGTCATAATCCAAATGCTCAAAATGATACTGAAGAAAAAATATTTAAACACATCAAGGAGAATGATAAAAAGCAATGGAAAAATGCAGAAATGAGTCAAAAACAAAATCATGCAAACGACTATTAGTTTTTATTACTATGGTTTTTATGTCATTATCAAAAATTTTTTCTCAGTATCAAAATATTGATATTCCGTCAGCTGAAATTTATTTTAAACCAGTTGAAAATCAAAATTTTTACGAAAATGAAGATATAAATTTTGAATTAAAACTTGAAAATCTCAATCCGACTGAAATAGAACTTGAATCAAATAATTTGCCAGAAAACGTAAAATTGCGTTTGTTTAGAAAAATGGAACAAAATGGAACATTAATCAATGTTTGGTTGAATTTTGCACAAGAAGGCGAGTTTGAACTCGACGATTTTATTTTTTTGCTTTATCCAAATGAAAATTCACTAGCGAATCCAAATAAACTTCACGTAAAATTTCCAAAAATTATCATAACAAAAAATCTTTCCATACAAGAACCAGAAATTCATATCATTTTTGATAAAAAAAATACTGTAATCTTTAATAAAGAATCATCAGCAAATTTAAATCAGCCAGAAATTATTTATCAAAAAAAAGACGATGAAAAAATCTCGTTTACAATATATGCAAAATATGTTTATAATATTTTAAATTTTGAATATGAAATCCCCAAAAACGCAATTCTCACACTTACAAAAGAGTTTGAATTCACAAATTACATCAATCAATCTGAAAAGGTAAATTATTCAGAAAAATTAATTCCAATAGCTTCTTTTGAAATGATTTCGCTTCAAACAGGAACAATTGCTTTTCCAAAAATATTATTGCAGTTAGAAGATTATCAACATCAAAAAAAGAATATTACACTGGAAAATTATGCAATTGAAATACTTCAAAAAAGTGAAAATTCAAAAGAAAAAGAAACAACAATGTTTGATATTGCCTTTGAAGATTTAGAGACGCAGAAACAAACAGAACATAATTTATCATCAGGAATACACTCAAAAAACGAAAAAACTGAAGAGGATTGTAGAAAATTATTAAAAAAAATAAAATCAAATTATCAAAAACGAATATTCTTCATTTTCATATTAATTCCTGCAGTTCTCATTTTGTTGTTTATTTTTATTTCAAAAAAAGTCATACAAAGAAAAAAATTTTTTATCATAATTTCTTTTGTTTCTATGTTTATCCTAATTTCTTTTATTTATTTTTCTGGAAAAAATCAAGAAGCGGTTTTCCTTGGAGGAACAGTTCATTCGATTCCAGACGAAAAATCGGTGGGTAAAACTTACTTAAATACTGGCACACAAATAAAACTGCTTAAAAAATCAGAAAATTGGTGCTTTATTGAATATTATGATAAAAACGATTCAGTGCAAAATAAAAAAACAGGTTGGTGTAAAACCGAAGATATTGTGTATTAGGTTCAATTTCGAGTTTTTTAATTTTAAACAGTGGCAAGGATTGTAAGGGCTGGCGTAGCCAGTTCCGAAGCGTAGCGAAGGAATGAAGCGATAGCGGAACCCTGAAAAGCCTGTTTTTTGCGAAGCAAAAAGCC
>JALFAW010000246.1 GCA_022773305.1 Spirochaetia bacterium | reverse complement strand
GTGGCAAGGATTGTAAGGGCTGGCGTAGCCAGTTCCGAAGCGTAGCGAAGGAATGAAGCGATAGCGTAACCCTGAAAAGCCTGTTTTTTGCGAAGCAAAAAGCCACCCAAAGAAAAAAAATTTAAAACTCGACATTTGTCCTACAAATCTTTATTTTTCACATCAATATCTAAAGCTTTTTTCAAAAAATCCACAATTCTTTTCTTGTATTGTTTAGAGAATATATTTTCTTTGGAATCGGTATCTTTTTCATCTACAAAATATTTTTTTGTTTCACGATTGATTGATAAAGAATCTAGCGGCCAACCTGCGAAATATTTTTGCGCTGGTTTGTCAATCATATCAAATCCAGTTTTTCTAGCATTTTCCATATCCATAAATGAATAAATTTTTCCATGATTATAAACCGCAATGCCATCCAAATAAAACGCAGATACTTTACCACCAAGCTCTTTTATCAGTTTAGAATAATAATCAATCATTTGTTCATCCGACAATCTCTGCATATTCATTGGAGTTCTAACATTTAAACCAGGCTGACGGACATCATTCAGCGAGAGTTCCTCAAAATACAATCCTGAATCATTGCAAATAACAGTATCAAAATACTGACCATAAAACTTAGCTTTTAGAATTGCATTTTCCTCAGGCGTTTTTCCATTTTCTTCAGGTTCAACCGTAATCTTAATATCTTTAATCGTAATAAATTCAATTCCACAATCTTTTAAAAGATTTGAAAAACGATTCACCTTAGAAGGATTCGTTGTTCCCAATAAAACTTTCATAATCGGCTCCCTAGTAAAATGCAGATTTTTTTTATTTTGTGTGACTTTTTACTTTGCTGACTGACTGCACTTCATGTAAACAGTCTCCAATACAGCCAAGAAGTTTTCCAATACTGTGATATTTTCCCGAATATATTATAGGATTCAGTTTCGTTAAATCGACATCAAAAGTATCTTTACACTCTATTTCTTCGTCAATCTGAATATTCATAATATTACAGAAAAAAGTTGTAGAATCTCCAGTTTTTACAGTCTGTTTTACTTTGCATTCATACACCCATGGGCTATCATCAAGCACAGGAATATCTAAAATTTTTCCTCTTGACACAGCATATTTCATACCTGTTTTTGCACCATCTTTTGCTTTGTGAGTACCAAAATAATCCATAAGCGGAAGCATTTGACGATTAACAAGGTTCACGCTCAATAGACCTGTTCTCAAAACATTCATTTTCGTCGTTTTTGTTCCAGACATACTGATTACCAGCAAATATTTGTCGCCTTCTTCATGAGTTACGCTCACCCAAGTTATAGGTGCAAAATTGTCTGTTCCGTCTTCATTAACAGTTCCAATAATAAATGCTGGTTGAACGACCATTGAATATACAGGCTTGACTGATTTTCTTTTCATTTTCTTTCCTCTAATCTTTCAAAAAAAATTGGAACAACATATACTCCATCTTTTCTGCAATATGCATAATCACATGTTCCTGTACGAACCATCAGAAAAAAGGTGCGTTCATCTTAGCAGAATCGATTTTTGCTACTATAGATTGCAAGTTTTCCGCACATTCTTCTATCAGTTTATCTCCGCTCAGTTTGATTTCAAGCAAACCCTATTTTCCATTTCTCAAATGAACTGCTGCATCACATTTCTGTCCAATCTTATCTCAATAATGATATACTGTACCATATTAAAGCGTCCGCAAACATGCGAAAATCTCTGACACAAAGAGTTTCAAACAGAAAATAAAAAGGATTCAGGTTATTCAATAAATCGTCAGGACAAATTCCTCATGCGGTAACACAGTCCACAGTTTTGGTACAAGCCACTTCATCATTCATTCTGATTATAATTTATTCTTAGTCATTATTTTTATCAATACTTTCCGACGATTGGCGCAATATTTTCCGATATTTGGCGACCAACTGAATTTTCTTCCTACCACGCCATTTTTGTAAGCCAGCAGTTTACTTTTTCCTCACGATTTTGAACTGTTTCAAAAGAATCATCTGGTAAAATCAATTCATCTTGAATCCTTCCATCAAGCATATACAAAATTCTGCTACATCTACTTGCCATTTTACTGTCATGCGTTACCATCAAAATAGTTGTCCCTTCATTATTTAGTTTTTTAAGTGCATCCATCACTTCTTCTGATGCACTTTTGTTTAATGCACCAGTCGGTTCATCAGCAAAAATAATTTCAGGATGATTTATCATACTTCGGCAAATGCACGCTCTTTGCAGCTGCCCGCCAGAAACTTCAGTAATTCTTCTTTTTTCCAGTCCGTCAATCGATAATTTTTTCATCATGTTTTTGGCTTCGTTTTCAAGTTCAAGTTTTCCTTTTCTTTCTTTTTTACACATTTTTTTTGCGTAAACTGCTGGAAGCAAAATATTATCCAGCAGATTTAGATTTTCCATCATATTCATCTGTTGAAAGACAAAACCTATCTGATTAAGCCTTATTTTTGCTTTTTCATTTTCAGAAAGTGCCGTCATTTCCTGTTTTTGTAACCAGACTTTTCCACCAGTCGACTTATCCATTCCAGACAGATTATACAATAACGTAGATTTTCCCGACCCTGAAGGTCCCATAACAGCAACCATTTCACCTTTTGCAATACTAAAAGATATATCATGCAAGATTTCATCTTTACATAATTTTTCAACTACCAAAATTTTTTCCATATAATACCTTTTTTTCTTTTTTGAAAATTAGTAATAGGATGGGTGGCTTTTTGCTACGCAAAAAACAGGCTATTCGCCCTTCGCTACCGCTCATCCGCTTCCCTCGCTTCGCTCAGTCCAGTGGACTGCTTCGCAGGGGCTACTATCCTTGCCACGGTTTAAACAAATAACTCATTCTCTGCTCAAACAACATTCATAAGCTTTTATTTTCTTCACATCCATACTTCCAGTTTTTATTCCTGCAACCGAAACAAACAAAATAATGCTCAAAATGAAAAATATCTGTTCCCATTGAATCACAAATCTAAATCCAAAAGCTCCAAACGATTTTAAAATCTGTCCACAAATAAACTCACCAAGAATGTTTCCAAGCAAAATTCCAGCTGCCAGTCCAATCATCACACGAAAAATACAACTCTTAAAATATTTTTTGCTTATATATCCATCGTTAAACCCCAGAGCTTTTTGCAAAGAAATATTAAATCTATTCTTTTCAATCATCAATCGCATAAAAAGAATTACCACAATAAAAATAATCAGCAAAGAAATTCCCACAGCAACAATTCTCACCATTTTTAACTGATTAATCGTTGGACCATAAGTTCCCTGCACATAGTCTGCAATATCAACGATATCCACGTCATAGTGCGAATATTTATTCATCCATTTTGCAGGCTGTACATGTTCCTGTAAAGTTACATAAAAAATACTCCACATCACATTCTGTTTTGCGTTTATATCAAAAGAAAGATTGCTGATTTTTGCAGTTTTTCCGCCATTCGTAATATCAGAATAAATTCCACATACAACAAACGGTTTTACACTTCCATCATAAAAAAGATTCATCTGATCACCAACTTGAATTCCTAAATCTTGTGACTGTAGTCCAGAAAGTGCAATTTCGCCTTCTTTTTCCGGCTGTTTTCCTTCAGCGTAATTCACAGGAAAAATCGAATGATTTCCAGATTCAACAATCAGATTGATTTTTTTTCCGTCTGACAAAATTACAGGACAGGAAACAGTTTTAAACGCTGCAAATTTTTCTACATCAGAATCGCAACGCAGTTCTTCCAAAAGATTATCAGTTATTTTCAGAATATTTTCACACTGTCTCACATCCATCCTGATGCCGGCATTTCCAATCCCCATATAAGTTACAAATTCTGGCGACGAAAAAGTACTGAATAAATTCTGCGGAATCAAAGATAAAATCATACAAACTGATGCTACAGTTCCAATTATCAGATATTGATTTTTTTCTTTTTTTGCACGTTGTCTTGTCACCAAAAACAATGCTTCAAGGGTCGATAGTTTATCCATTTTTCTAAACACACGCCTGATAAAAAGCAGAATAACAGCCTGTACCAAAACACACGTAATTATCGTAATCATAAGAGGAAAAAAAATTTCGTCAGAAACACCATATAATTCACGGAATTTCCCAGAAAGAATATGATTTAAAAATTCAGCACCTATCAAACCAAGAAACGAACCGCACAGCGAAAACAAAAAATATTTTGAAAGATATAATCTGCGGATTTGTTTGTTAGATATCCCCAATGCTTTTAACATTCCAGCTTCTTTTTTATCCTTTTCGACTTCAATTGAAGTAATAAAGTTGATGCAAAGAAGCGAAATCAACAGAATCGCAATTCCCACAATCAAAATCACCAAAATCATAATTCCATCAGATAATGCATTCATCATTCGAATCAAAGGTTTTGTTACTGCAGGACCATTGGAATAAAGTTGCGCATTTTTATAGTCAGCCGCAAACAAATCAGTGTCAGCATTTTTTTTCAAAAGAAACTCAATCAAATATTCTTCTGTACCATTTGATTTAATACGTTCATAATCATCTTTGCAAACAAGAAAACGTTTTGATGACGCCATCATAGAATTCATTTGTGAATCTCTGATAAAACCTGCAATAATCAGGGACAGACCTCCAATTTGCATTTTGTCCCCGTCCTTCAACTCATACATCGAGCGATAACAGACAGGCACATAAACTTCGCCCTTATCAACAACCGGAAAATCATTGTTTAAATCCAAAAGAAAATCAAATTTTTCAGATTGCACACACAATCCATTGTCCTGAGTGCTTCCTGCAAGATTGTGTTCTCCAAGAATAATTGAACTGTTTTCCAGATTCAAAAAATTACAAACCTGCCATTCCAGGACATCAGAATGTTCATTTGCAAAATCAGCAATTTTTTCTTTATGAATTTCACCGCCATGCATCTGAAGATAATCAGGAGTCAAAGCTCGCTCCATCAATCCGTCTACAGAATCAAGCAAACTGCTAAATAAAACAACTGCAAGTGAAATAAAAAGCGAAGAAACAGCCATAAAAATTACAGTCGAAAGTGACAAAATTTTATGCCTTTTGATGTCATTCCACAAAAGAGCTTTAATCACGTAAATCTTCCTCCCATAAAAAGTCAAGAAGATTGTTTCAACAATCGACTGACTTTTTACGCTGTTCCGTAATGAAATGAGGAACAGCAGTTCAATGTAAGATAAAAGCCGTGCTATTTTAGCGGTTTTATCTTACACCTCCTTTAAAAACACCGCGTTAGCGGCGAGCCAGGATGGCGAGTATCCAAGTTTATGAAGTGCAGAGCACGAAATACGTCGAGTCAAGGCACGCGTACGCTTAAAGCCTTGACTTCGCCGTTTTTAGGATTTGTAATAAATCCTAAATAAACTTGGTGATAAAAATTACACGGACGTAATTTTTATCACACCTCCCATCTTAATATATTTTCAATTACCATTCGACACGTTGTCGGTAATAAAGTTAAAAAAAATATTTCTTCCATAGTTAATCATTTTAATAGGTTCAATTTCGAGTATTTGATTTACAAACCGTGGCAAGGATTGTAAGGGCTGGCGTAGCCAGTTCCGAAGCGTAGCGAAGGAATGAAGCGATAGCGGAACCCTGAAAAGCCTGTTTTTTGCGAAGCAAAAAGCCACCCTAAAAATACGTCGAGTCAAGGCACGCTAACGCTTAAAGCCTTGACTTCGTCGTTTTGAGGGGGTTGTACTACCCCCTCAATAAAAATTCAAAACTCGACATTTGTCCTAATACTCAGATATGCGCACAAAAAGCAGTCATCACTTGTTAAACAGCGGAAACATAACATCCATCATACTGCCTTTTTTCATATGGAGCAGCGTTTCTGCATTACAAATGAACCCTTTAATCATCCTCATTTTTTCATCAATTGAAAAATCCATAGAATCATCAAAAAAAGTATTCGCATATAAAAGAAGCATCTGAATTGTTTCCTCAGGATAATCTGTGTTCATCAACCCCTCAGAAATTCCATCCTCAATGATTTTTACAAACAAAGGCACCAGATTGCTCAACATTTTTTCCTGCATTTTTGAATGCATCAATGCATTCTGCGGCTTGTGAACTTGTTCTAAAATCATTCTGCCAGTTTTAGAATCCACATTCGCAGCCATAACGGTTTTTGTAAGTCTTTCTAAAACAGGAATAGAAT
>JALFAW010000245.1 GCA_022773305.1 Spirochaetia bacterium | reverse complement strand
GGCTTTTTGCTTCGCAAAAAACAGGCTTTTCAGGGTTCCGCTATCGCTTCATTCCTTCGCTACGCTTCGGAACTGGCTACGCCAGCCCTTACAATCCTTGCCACTGTTTAAAATTAAAAAACTCGAAATTGAACCTAATACTTTTAAACAAAACTTTTTATAGTTAAATGTTGTTAGTATGAAAAAAAAGTGGATGAATATTATGGAAGAAAAATTACAAAAACAAAAAGTAAATATTGATGAGCAAAAAAATAATCAGAAAGAATCAAAAACTACAAAAAAAATCAGAAAACCAAATTCGCCTAAAATGGAAATAAAACAATCGAAGAAAAAAAGTGAAAAAACAAAAGAATCTGTATTAATTCAAAAAGATGAAAGACTACAAAAAGGAAGGTTTTGCAATAAAAATAACAGAAATAAAAATCCTTTTTTAACAAAACTTGCTGTCCGCATTGTTACAATTGTTCTTCTTGCCATGCTTTTTTTGATTGCAGGCACCATTGCCATAAAAAAGATTACAAAAGTGAATTATGAATCAAAATTTACACTTGTAAATCAGCAGCTTTCTTATTGTCAGGAACTGATTACTATGAAATTTCAGTATTCTGATATTGTGTCGTTAAAAAAATCAATGGGTTTTTCTAAAAGTTACAGCATTGTAAAATATAGCGGAATTATTAGGGTGGGAATTGAGGATTTGTCTCAAACTGATGTAAAAATCACAAAAGATGGAAAAGAAGTGAGAATAAAATTGCCTCCTGTTTCCATTTTGGGAAATGAAATCACAAAACAGGAAGTTTTTGATGAAAAACAGAGTATTTTTGTTCCAATCACAACGCAGGAAATATTTGAAGAAATAGAGAATGCAAAAATTCAAATGGAAGAAGATATGATTGCCGAAGGAATGATTGAAGAAGCTAAGAAATATACAGAAAAAGTTATAGAACAATTTCTTTATTCGGCTGGTTTTGAAAAAGTGAAGATTGAATAAGACGATTTAATAAAAAAAATAACATAATATTATTTTATAATCTTTTATGTTTTATTGATTTTTGCAGTTGATTTTTGTTAAACTACAACTTATGTCTACTGTAAAAAAATTAGTTCACGGAATGGAAAAAAAATATGTAGTTCATTCTGTTTTGTCGCCAATCTGCATGATTGGTGAAGTTGTAATGGAAATTTTTATTCCATTGGTTATGTCAAAAATCATTGATGTGGGAATTGCAAATTCAAATCTTGCTTATGTTATCAAAACTGGTCTTTTGATGATTGGAATTGCATGTGTTTCATTTACTAGTGGTGTTCTGGGTACTGTTTTTTCTACAAGAGGTGCGCAGGGGTTTGCGTTTAATCTTCGTCAAAGGCTTTACAACAACATTCAAACATTTTCTTTTGGAAATATCGATAAGTTTAGTACTGCCTCACTCGTTACGCGCCTTACAACTGATGTAAATAT
This sequence comes from Spirochaetia bacterium, assembly GCA_022773305.1. Classification (GTDB taxonomy): domain Bacteria; phylum Spirochaetota; class Spirochaetia; order Treponematales; family Treponemataceae; genus Treponema_D. Next base: position 3,477 of record JALFAW010000245.1, on the reverse strand, counting down.
GATTCAAAATGTTTACAGAATGTTGATTCACATGTGCGTCCGCTCTCCTTTTATGCTTATTGCTGGAACTTTTATGGCATTTAAAATCAACAGTGAACTTGCAGTTTTATTTTTAATAGCAGTTCCTGTTATTGCTGTAGCAATTTTAACTTTATCTTCTATAGCGCATCCTCGTTTCAAAAAGATGATGAAGAAGATAGATGTCGTAAATGCAACTGTTCAGGAAAATCTGGTGGGCATTCGTGATGTAAAAGCGTTTGTTCGCGGTGATTTTGAGGAAGATAAATTTTATAAAGTTGCTGGTGATGTAAAAAATGCACAGGTAAAAGCCGAAAAAGTTTTGATTTTTATGATGCCTTTAATGCAGCTTGTTATGTATGTTAGCATGATAGTCGTAATGTGGCTTGGAGGAAAGCAGGTTGTATTTGGCACTATGAAATCTGGTGAACTAATAAGCTTTTTTACATATGTGACTCAAGTTTTATCAAGTTTGATGTTTTTGGGAATGATTTTCATTTCTATTGTTATGGCAAGAGCCTGTACAGAACGTGTTGTAGAAGTGTTAGACGAACAACCTGATATTAAAGCACCAGAAAATCCTGTTATGTCTGTAAAAAATGGAAGCATTGAATTTGAAAATGTTAGTTTCAGTTACAATAAGGATATGTCGAATTGTGTACTTTCTGATGTAAGTTTATCAGTTGAAAGTGGTCAAGTTGTAGGAATTATAGGTGGAACAGGTTCATCAAAAACGACTTTGATTTCACTTCTTCCACGTCTTTATGATGCAACTTCTGGAAAAATCAAAATTGGCGGGGTTGACGTTCGTGATTATGATTTGGAAGTTTTGAGAGATGCTGTTTCTGTAGTCTTGCAGAAAAATGTTCTTTTCAGTGGTACAATTAAAGACAATCTTCGATGGGGAAATGAAAATGCAACTGACAGTCAGATTGAACAGGCTTGTAAAGCTGCAGATGCAGAATCATTTATTAAAAGTTTTCCAGAAGGATATGAAACAAATCTTGGACAGGGCGGTGTAAATGTTTCCGGAGGACAAAAACAACGACTTTGTATTGCTCGTGCTCTTTTGAAAAATCCAAAAATTTTGATTCTCGATGACAGTACATCTGCTGTAGATACTGCAACAGAAAGTCGCATCAGAAATGCATTAAAAGAGATTGCTCCAGATACAACAAAAATAATCATTGCACAAAGAATTTCTTCAGTAAAAGAAGCCGATGTTATTTTTGTGCTTGATGAAGGAAAACTGAACGGATTTGGAACTCACGAACAACTTTTGAAAACAAATGAAATTTATCGTGAAGTTTATGAAAGTCAGCAGCAGGGTAGCGGAGATGCAGACCTTGCAGGAGAAGAATAATGCCACCAGTAAGAAAAGGTTTTGCAAAACCAAAAAATGCAAAAAAAACTATTTCCCGATTGATGCAATATATGGGAAGTTACAAATATTCCTGGATTCTTGTGTTTATTTGCGTTTTGTTGAGTTCAGGAGCTTCTGTTCTCGGCAGTTATATGATAAAACCTGCATTAAATGATTATATAATTCCATTAATTGGAAAACAAAACCCAGATTTTTCAGGATTTTTAAAACTTTTAGTCGGAGTTTTATGTCTTTTCCTAGTAGGTGTTCTAGCATCTTGGATTAATAATCGTTTGATGCTTCATATTTCAACAAATCTTCTATTCAAAGTACGAGTTGATTTGTTCTCAAAATTAGAAAAACTTCCTATCAAGTTTTATGATTCACATACTCACGGAGAATTGATGTCGCGTTTTACAAATGATACTGATACAATGCGAGAAATGATGAGTCAGACTGTTCCTCAGCTTTTATCATCAATAATAACTGTAATTGCAGTATTCTCTATGATGATTGTTCTAAGTCCTATGTTGACAGTTGTTATGATTCTGACAATGATTTTCCTATTTCAAATCATCAAGTTTGTAGGAAAACGTTCAGTTGCATCTTTCCGTGAAAATCAAAAAAGCGTTGGAGAATTAAACGGATTTATAGAAGAAATGATTGAAGGTCAGAAAGTTGTAAAAGTTTTCAATCATGAGAAAAAGGCAATTTCCGAATTCCAACAGTTAAATGAAAGACTTCGAAAAGCAGGCACTGCGGCTATGACTTATGGTGGAATTATGGGACCAATCACAAATAACACAAGTCATGCACAGTATGCACTTGTGGCAATTGTTGCATCTGTTTTTATGATTTTGGGACAGTCGCATGAAAATCTTCTGAATTGGTTTACTGGTGCATTGAATCTTGGAACTATTGCAGCGTTCTTGCAATATACACGTTCGTTCACACAGCCAATTTCTCAAATTAGTCAGCAGGCAAACAGTGTTTTGAATGCACTTGCTGGTGCAGAACGAATTTTTGCAATTATTGATGAAGAACCAGAAGTTGATCAGGGTGAATTTTCTCTTGTGAATGCTTTTGATGCTAAAAATTCTGATGGAAGTATAAAACTTGTTCAATCATTTGCAAATACTGGTGAATGGGCATGGAAAAATCCAGCTGATAATTCACTCAGTCAATTGAGAGGAGAAGTGATTTTTGACCATGTAACTTTCGGTTATACACCTGCAAAAACTGTTCTTCATGATATTTGCATTCACGCAAAACCAGGTATGAAAATTGCACTTGTAGGTTCAACTGGTTCTGGAAAAACAACAACAATTAATTTACTTACACGTTTTTATGATGTTCCAGAAGGAAATGGTTCAATCACTTATGACGGTATTCCGCTAAATCAAATAAGTAAATCATCATTGAGAAAATCTTTGGGAATGGTTCAGCAAAACACTCATCTGTTTACAGGTACAATTCGTGAAAATATCCGTTTTGGAAATTTGGAAGCATCTGATGCACAAGTTTATGAAGCAGCAAAACTTGCAAATGCCGATCATTTTATTCGTCATCTTGAAAATGGATACGATACAGTCATTTCTGGTGATGGTTCAAGTTTAAGTCAGGGACAGTGTCAGCTTTTAGCGATTGCACGTGCGGCTGTTGCAAATCCTCCTGTATTAATTCTTGACGAAGCTACGTCTTCTATTGATACAAGAACGGAAGCCCTTATTGAAAAAGGAATGGACAGTCTTATGGCTGGTCGTACATCCTTTGTAATAGCACATAGACTTTCCACTGTTAGAAATGCTGATGAGATTATTGTTCTTGAACATGGAAATATTATTGAAAGAGGAACTCACGAGCAGCTGATCGCAGCAAAAGGAAGGTATTATTTCCTTTATACTGGAAATAAAATTTCTTTTGATGAGTAAATCATTATAGAGTACCACAAATTTTATCAAATGGTATGGTTTTTCAATTATTTAATTAATAGGACAAATGTCGAGTTTTGATTTTTTATTGAGGGGTTAATACAACCCCTGAAAACGAGCGAGTCAAGACCTTGAGCGAAGCGTGCCTTGATCGGTCGTATTTTT
>JALFAW010000243.1 GCA_022773305.1 Spirochaetia bacterium | reverse complement strand
CTCGTGGCAAGGATAGTAGGGGCACCAAAGGTGGCCACTGGACTGAGCGAAGCGAGGGAAGCGGCTGGAGCGATAGCGGAACCCCGGATAGCCTGTTTTTTGCGAAGCAAAAAGCCACCCAAAGAATAAAAATTTAAAACTCGACATTTGTCCTAATACTTTTACTTAGAGTTGTTTTTTTGAGTTCCTGTAAGTCTAGGTTTATGTTCTTTTAACAAGCTCAAAAAGTTTTTCTCTGCTGATGACTGTGTAAACTGGTCTTCCGTGCGGACAGTGTGGATCTTCTAAAGTGAAAGCCTGTTTTACAAGTTTTTCAGCAGTTATGGGGTCCAAAATGTAGCCATCTTTTACTGCTGCTTTGCACGCTGTCATTGCAGCAATGGAACGGATTATTTCTTCTGGTTCTACATGCTTCACAAAAAGAGCCTGTTTTAAATCAAATTCAGAACCTGTCCATCTTTCAGGAATTGAAGAAACTTCCCAATATCCATCTTCAATTTTTTGTATTTCAAAACCAATTAATGACAATCTTGATTGAAGTTTTTCGAGTTGTAAATCTTGCGTTTTGGATTCAGTTCTGATTTTGTATGGAATCAATAGTTGCTGATTTGCATTTTTGTCTTGATTATTCATCAGCCTGTCAAAAAGAATGCGTTCATGGGCGGCATGCTGGTCAATAATGTAAAGACAGTTATTTTTTTCTGCCAGAAGAAAAGTTCCAAGACAGGTACCAATAAATTTTATTTTTTCTTCTATTTTAATTTGTTGATTCTGCTCAAAAGTTTCGCCTGATGAAAACTGATTTTGAAAATCATTTGAGTCGTATTCTTTTTTTTCAAAGTTTTGATTTAATTCATCTGACTGAGGATTTTGTGCATCCAATGCCTGTTGTGCAATATCATAAAGTTTTGTTCGCGAAAGATAATTGTTTTGAGATTGATTCTGTGAGTTCTGTGATTTTATGCCAAGATATTTTGAACGAAAATCGGACAATTGAGCGTTATTTGTTTCCGACGTTTTATAATGAATGGAAGCATAAGTGTTTTTTGTGCCAGTTTGATTTTCGATATTGTCAGAATAAATGTCAAAAAAATCTTGAGAACGGATTTCATCAGGACTTTTATCTTCAGAAAAGTTTGCATATGTATATTTTTTGAAAAAATCTTTTATTGTACTGCTTAAACCATGATGAAGATCTGAAATGTCATAAAATCTTGCTTCTTTTTTTGCAGGATGAATATTAAAATCAATTAAATCCGGGCGAACGTGTACAAAAACTCCAGCAACAGGATAAGTTCCGTTTGGAAAAAAGCCCTGACATCCATATTCCACTGCCTGTACAAGAGAATATTCTTGAATTTTTCTTCCATTTGCAAAAATTTCTATATCTTTTTTGCTGGGTCGACTTACAGCCGGTTCACCAATTATTACATTGAAACTCCATTCACAGTTTTCTGATGAAAAAGAAGATTTTTTTGAGACTTCAAAGAAGAGTTCTTCATATTGCAAAAGTCCGTTTGCCATAACAAACCGTTCTTTTAGTGACTGATTTTGTGGTAAATCTATTTTGATTTCACCATCCTGAATAAACCTGAATGCTATTTCAGGATGCGCAAGAGTTTTTTCGATAAATGTGTTTTTGCACATAAGTGCTTCTGTTGCGGGACGTTTTAAAAATTGCCTTCTTGCCGGAAAGTTTTCAAAAAGTCCTTCTGATTGGACTATTGTTCCTGTAATATTTGCTTGTGGTTCAAGAATGTGGTCTTCTGTGATGCTTGCACGCATTTTCCATCCGCCACTTATAATAGACAGTCTTGAAACTGCAGCAATTGACGAAAGTGCCTCTCCACGAAAACCTAAAGTGGTCAGATTTAGTAAATCAATTTCTGAAGAAATTTTACTTGTTGCATGAGGTCTTGCACAATTTTGTAAATCTTCTTTTGTCATGCCGCAACCATCATCAACTATGCGGATTTTTTCAATTCCACCACCAGAAATCTCAACAGTAATCGTTTTAGCACCACTGTCAATACTGTTGTCCATGAGTTCTCTGACAATTGCATTTGGACGGTCGATTACTTCCCCAGCTGCTATTTTTCTGGCTACTTCTGCGTCAAGTTTTTTTACAGGATTTTTCAAACTCATCTTCTTGTTCCAGAAACTTCACTGTCATCGGCAAAATCATCAAATTGCGGTTTGTTTTCTTCTGACATAGGAACAGGTTCATTCATTAAGATTTGAATTCTTCCTTCTATTTCATCAAGCTGTTTTTCCATGCCAGACGCAAGTTTTATGCCTTCTTCAAAATTCTTTAATGCATCTTCTAGTGAAATATCACTACGTTTAATATCATTTGTGATTTTTTCAAGTTTTTTTAAATTCTCTTCAAAATTTTCCATTTTTTTCTCCCATGAAAAAGTCAATGAGAAAAATTCAATTCCCAATTTGACTTTTTACGCCTGTTCGCAATGCAATTAGTACAGACATTTGATAAAGAAGTTCGCAACGCGAACTTAAAGTTAGATAAAAGCCGCACGATAATATCGGTTTTATCTTATTTTTTTATAAAACTAATTAACACTAGCAGAAAGTTTTCCTTTTGCAAGTGTAATCTTTATTTCATCACCGGCTGAAACTTGATTTTCGTTTCGAATTATATTTCCTTTATTATCAGTTACCATCGAATATCCTCTGTCCAAAATAGTCTGTGGACTAGCATTTTCCAAAATTGTTTTTGAATTTGAAATAATATTACGGTAATCTTTAATTTTATTTTTAATGTTTTCAAAAAGATTGGTTTTTGCAGCTTCAAATCTATTTAAAAGAGGTTGCTGTATGTTTCTGAATTTAATCTCAAGTGAATCTGGATTAAATGATTTAATCAAAAGTCGTGTGTTTTTTACTATACGATTTATATTATTGTATAAATCTTCTCTATAATCCTGAAGCTCGATTTTTATATCTTCTAAAACAGGAATTGCCATTTCGGCAGCGGCTGATGGGGTAGGAGCACGAAAATCAGCTGCATAATCACAAAGAGCCCAGTCTATTTCATGACCTACAGCACTAATAACTGGAATATTTGACGAACTGACAGCTCGAACAACATTTTCTTCACTAAAAGGAAGTAAATCTTCAAGAGAACCGCCACCACGCCCAACAATCAAAATGTCACAAAGTTTGTAAAAATTTGCAATTTCTATCATTTTTATGATTGTTTGGGCGGCTCCATCTCCCTGAACAATTGCTGGTAAAACAAGGATATTGATTTTTGGATTACGGCGTTTAGCAATATTTAAAATATCTCGAATTGCTGCACCTGTAGGACTTGTAACTACGCCAATAGTTTGTGGAAAAAGTGGAAGGGGGCGTTTTTTTTCTGAATCAAACAGTCCTTCTTTTGCAAGTTTTTGCTTTCGTTCTTCAAGCATCTGCAAAATATTTCCAGTTCCAACAGGCTCCATTTTAGATATAATAATCTGATAATTTCCTTGAGCTGCATACACAGTCAGATTTCCAGTACACCTGACTTTATCACCATCTTTAGGATTAAAGGAAAGTTTATACGCTGCGCTTCTAAAGATTACTGCTTTTATTTGGGATAAATTGTCTTTTAAAGTAAAATAAATATGACCTGAAGAACTTGGTCTCCAATTGGAAATTTCCCCTTCAATTGTAATTGTCTGAAAAGAAGATTCAAGGATTTCTTTTATAAGACTAGTAATCTGACTGACAGAAACAACTGGAATCTGTGAATTTTGATTTTCGTTTTGCATCATCTTATTATAACTTTTAAATCAAAGAAATTAAAGTAGAAAACATAATGAATGATAAATTTTTTACATATTCAATGATTTTTATAAATTCATATATTTTGCCACTTGATTATTTTTTATTTATTTAGTATTATAAATGTCATTAAGTCTTTGATGACTTTGGGCCATTAGCTCAGCTGGTAGAGCAACAGACTCTTAATCTGTGGGTCGCAAGTTCGATCCTTGCATGGCTCAAGACACTTGATTTTTTCAAGATGTTAATTATGGTGCCTATAGTTCAGCGGTAGAGCGCCAGATTGTGGATCTGGTTGTCGTCGGTTCGATCCCGACTAGGCACCCTAAGGTGCATTAATGTAACCTTTAAAATGCGCCTGTAGCTCATTTGGATAGAGCAACGGACTTCGAATCCGTAGGTGGCAGGTTCGAATCCTGTCAGACGCATAATTAAAGCTTCTGTTTTTACACAGGAGTTTTTTTTTGTTTAAAATCTTATCTTTATGTCAATTTTTATTAGTAAATAATATTATAAGAATGTCGAGTTTTTAAAATTCATTTTTTGTGTATTTTATTTTATACTCAAAATTTAATAGGTTCAATTTCGAGTTTTTTAATTTTAAACAGTGGCAAGGATTGTAAGGGCTGGCGTAGCCAGTTCCGAAGCGTAGCGAAGGAATGAAGCGATAGCGGAACCCTGAAAAGCCTGTTTTTTGCGAAGCAAAAAGCC